>JABAAT010000023.1 GCA_014238615.1 Gammaproteobacteria bacterium
GCCTGGACCAGGAGCTGGAGCCGGTGCGGCGGAAATTTCTCTACATGCCTTACATGCACAGCGAGTCCCTGGCGTTGCACCGCGTGGCGCTGCGCCTGTTCCAGGCCCTGGCCGAGGCAGACCCGGAAGAGCAGAATTCCCTGGAGTACGAACGCAGGCACCTGGCAATCATCGAACGCTTCGGGCGTTATCCGCATCGCAACGCCATCCTGGGGCGTGCCTCCACGGCGCGGGAGCTGGATTTCCTGAAGCAGCCGGGTGCGTCCTTTTGACAGCGGCCTGCTGAAAACCCCTGCTGGAGACTATGGAGCAGGCCGGGCGCCGTTCAGTCGTGGACGGCGTGCTCGATGCCCTGGAGGGCGGCCTGGACCATGAGGCGCAGTTCGTCCTCATGCACGATATAGGGGGGCATGAAGTAGATCACGTCCCCCAGGGGGCGCAGCAGTACGCCCTGTTTCAGGGCGTGACGGTGCACGCGGAGACCGCGGCGTTCCTGCCAGGGGAATGCCTCGCGGTCGGCCTTGTCACGCACCATCTCGGCGGCCAGGATGAGGCCGTGACGGCGCACTTCGGCCACGTTTGGGTGCTCGGCCAGAACCGCGGCCTCCCGTTCCAGAACGCTCCCCAGGTGCCTGATGCGTTCCAGAACCGGCTCTTCCTCGAACAGGTCCAGCACCGCCAGGGCGGTGGCGCAGGCGATGGCGTTGCCGCAGTAGCTGTGCGAGTGCAGAAATGCCTTGAGCTCCTGGTAATCGTCGTAGAAGGCCTGGTACATGGGTTCCCGGCAGAGGGTCATGGCCAGGGGCAGGGTGCCTCCGGTCAGGCCCTTGGAAAGGCACAGGATGTCGGGGCTGATGCCGGCCTGCTCGCAGGCGAACAGGGTGCCGGTGCGGCCGAAGCCGACCGCGATCTCGTCGGCGATGAGGTGTACCTCGTAGCGGTCGCAGGCGGCGCGCAGCAATTCCAGGTAGATGGGGTGGTACATGCGCATGTAACCGGCGCACTGCACCAGGGGCTCCACGATGACGGCGCAGGTTTCTTCCGCATGGCGCTCCAGTAAAGTCTCCAGTGCGCGCAGTTGTGTGCGGCTGTGCTGCTCCCAGGTGGTCCCCGCGGGCCGTGCATAACAGTCCGGCGAGGGCGCCCGGATTACCTCTTGCAGCAGCGGCCCGTAGGTCTCGCGGTAGAGCGGGATGCCGCCGACCGCCAGGGCGCCCAGGGTTTCACCGTGGTAGCCGTTCTCCAGGCACATGAAGCGACGCTTGCGCGGTCTGCCGACGTTTTGCCAATAGTGGAAGCTCATCTTCAGCGCGACTTCCACCGCCGAGGAGCCGTTGTCGGAAAAGAAGCAGCGGCTGAGTCCTGCCGGCGTCAGGGCCAGCAGGCGCTCGCACAGGGTGACGGCCGCTTCGTGGGTAAAGCCGGCCAGCAGTACGTGGTCGAGTTGCCCGACCTGGCGCTGTTGCGCGGCGACGATGCGCGGGTGGCAGTGGCCGAAGAGGTTCACCCACCAGGAGCTGATTGCGTCCAGGTAGCGGCGGCCTTCGTAGTCTTCCAGCCAGGCGCCCGCGGCGTGGCGCACGGGAATCGGCGGCAGGCTTTCATGGTCCTTCATCTGGGTGCAGGGATGCCAGAGCACGGCGAGATCCCGCGCGGCCCACTCGGCGTTGCTCACGACGGCCCGCGCCGTGGATGCGGCGGGCGCCGGGGGATGGAGGGTATGTGGCTGCGTTGCATGGCGTGGTGTTCGGTGTTTCCAGGCGGTTCCCGGAGGACGGCCTTGATGATAGCCGTATGGCGGGGTCTGGCAAGCCGGGCGCGGCCGCTCCGGGTCGGTACGCCCGGTCGCTATCCAAAGCGTTGATGCCTTTTACCACGACCCGGGACTCGCCCCCGGGCGCGCCGGAGGGCGTCCCGTCGGTCATTGCGGCTGCCCCGGCCTCGGCTTAAGTGGCCCGCCGACCGTCCCGCTTCGGTCAGCGCCGTGTGTCGCTCGGAGATGCCTAAGCGCGGCATGGGCGTCCCGCGTCCCGCGTCGGGAAAATCAACACTTTACGATACCGGCCGGGTGGGCGGTGGCACGGCCCCTGTTTTCTACGCGCTTATCGGGGATAATAGGGGCATGCCACTCGGCTGCACGTGTCCCGAGGGGGCGTTTCGGATCGATCATGAACGCAGAAAACTCCAATACCACGGACGCCATGTTCTCGGTCGGACAGGTTGTCATCCATAGCCTGTTTCATTACCGCGGAGTCATCGTGGACGTGGACCCGTGTTTCCAGGGCAGCGAGGAGTGGTACGAGCGGGTCGCCCTGACGCGGCCGCCGAGGGAGCGGCCCTGGTACCGGGTGCTGGTGCACAACAGCATCAGCGAGACGTATGTCGCGGAGCGCAATCTTGAATCCGACACTTCCGGCGATCCCGTGAATCACCCCATGGTGAAGACTTATTTCGGGAATTTCAAGGCTGGCTGTTACCCGCATTCAGAACGGCTCAATTAAGTTTCGTCGATTTCCCTTCCTGCGCCGCCGGCCATGATGTTCTTCGAGTTGCTTGCGTTGTTGGTGGTGCTTTCGGCGCTGTTCAGTTACCTGAATCACCTCTACCTGCGGCTGCCGGCGGCCATCGGCGTGATGCTGCTCGGCTTGCTGTTGTCCGGCGCGCTTCTGGGTTTGCAGGCCCTGGGTGTGGGCTGGGTGCAGGACGTGCGGGTGTTGCTCGCGGGGATCGATCTAAACGCGGTGCTGATGCACGGCATCTTGAGTTTCCTGTTGTTCGCGAGCGCCCTGCACGTGGATCTGGCGGGGTTGGTCCGCCATCGCTGGCCGATCGGCGTCCTGGCCCTGTGCGGCACGCTGCTCTGCACCGCGCTGGTGTCCGTGTTGACCTGGGCCGGTCTGAACCTGCTGGGGCTGGAGCCCGGCTGGCCGCTGTGCCTGCTGTTCGGCGCCCTCATCTCGCCCACCGACCCGGTGGCGGTGCTTGCCATCCTGCGCCGGGCCGGAGTGCGCGAGAGTCTGCGCATTAAGATCACCGGCGAGTCGCTGTTCAATGACGGCGTCGGCATCGTGGTCTTTACCCTCATCGCCGCGGTTGTCCTGGAAGGCGTTGAGTTCACCGGTTTCTCGGTGCTGCTGCTGTTCCTGCGGGAAGTCCTGGGCGGGGTCCTGCTCGGGTTGCTGCTGGGCTATGTTTGTTACCTGATGCTGCGGAGCGTGGAGCAGATCCAGGTGGAACTGCTGCTCACCCTGGCGCTGGTGATGGGGGGTTATGCCCTGGCCCTGAAGCTGCATGTATCGGGTCCGCTTGCGATGGTGGCGGCCGGTTTGTTGATTGGCAATCACGGCAGGCTGCTGGCCATGGGCGGAGAGACCAGGCGGCACCTGGATGACTTCTGGCACCTGCTGGATGAACTGCTGAATTCCGTGTTGTTCCTGTTGTTGGGTCTGAACCTGCTGGTGCTCGGCCCGGACCCGACGCTCATCCCGGCCTGCCTGTTGGCTATCGTCATCGTTCTGGGCTCGCGCCTGGTGAGCGTTGCGTTGCCGATTTACCTGTTGCGCGGGCTGCACCGCTTCTCGCCGCGCGCGGTGCGGGTGCTGACCTGGGGTGGCATTCGCGGCGGCATTTCGGTGGCGTTGGCCTTGTCGCTTGAGGACCTGCCGGGGCAGGAGTTGCTGCTGGCCATGACCTACAGCGTGGTGGTCTGGTCCATCTGTGTGCAGGGCCCCACCATCCCGCGGGTCGCCGGCGCCATGGCCGCCGCGGACGCCGCCGCCGATGACACTTCCAGGGCCAGGTAGGCGCTGAGTGATCGCCGCGCGGCGGGGGCTCTCGGTGGTGAGGGGATGCGCGGCCGCCCCGGGGCTTGAGAACGCCGGGGCGTTCCGGAAGCTCAGGTACGCAGGCCGGTGCCCCGCTCCATCAACCACAGGGTCAGGCCCAGGAAGATGACCAGGAACACGCCGATGATCAGGAAGGTCCAGACCGCCGCGAAGTCACTCACGCCGAGCATGCCGTAGCGCATCGAGTTGATGATATACAGGATGGGGTTGGCCAGCGCGATCGAATGCCAGGGCTCGTGCAGCATGTCGATGGAGAAGAAGACGCCGCCCAGGTAGGTGAGCGGGGTCAGCAGGAAGGTCGGGATAATGGAGATGTCGTCGAACTTGTTCGCGAAAATGCCGTTGATGAGGCCGGCCGCCGAGAACATCACGGCGCTGGACAGTACGACGCCGATGATGATCCCGGGGTGATAAATCTGCAGGTCGGTAAAAAACATGGCGACCCCGGTGACGATGATGGCGGTCATGACGGCGCGTATCACCCCACCGCCGAGGTAACCGGCCAGAATGATCCAGGTCGGCATGGACGAGACCAGCATCTCCTCGATATGATTCTGGAACTTGGCGCCGAAAAAGGAGGAAGCGACGTTGCCGTAGGCGCTGTTGATCACCGCCATCATGATGAGGCCGGGCGCGATGTATTCCTGGTAGTGGAACCCCGAGATGAGACCGATGCGGCTGCCGATGAGTTCACCGAGAATGATGAAGTAGAGCGAAATGCTGATCACCGGCGGAAACATGGTCTGGGGCCAAATGCGGCAGAAGCGCACGACTTCCTTGCGCAACAGCGTGCAGAAGGACAGCCATTGTTCGCGTGGTGACATGGGGGGACGGCGCGCGGCGCGTTGCTGAAAGAGCGGTGCTGCTGCTCAGGCGGCGGGGGTCGGAGGCGCGCCGGCGTGCTGTGGCACGTCAGCGTGCTGATGGTTGCCGCCAAGCAGGCTCAGAAACAATTCTTCCAGGCGGTTGGCCTGGTTGCGCATGCTGGAGACCCGAATGCCGCGCTCCGACAGCACTTCGAACAGGGGGTTGACGCCGCGCGAGCGCTTCACGCTGACGCGCAGGGTATGCGGGTCCAGCAGTTCGGATTGGAAGTCGGGCAGCCGCGGAGGGTGCTCCAGGGGGTGCTGCAGGTCAAGGATAAAGATTTCCATTTGCCGCCGCGCCAGCAATTGTTTCATGCTGGTATCCTCGATAATCCGGCCCTGATCGATGATGGTGGCGTGGGAGCAGAGGTTTTCCGCCTCCTCCAGGTTATGCGTGGTGAGCAGAATGGTGATGCCCTGGGCGTTCACGCGGCGCAGCAGTTCCCATAACGAACGGCGCAGTTCCACGTCCACACCCGCGGTGGGCTCGTCCAGGATCAGCATGCGTGGCTCGTGCACCATGGCGCGCGCAATCAGCAGGCGCCGCTTCATGCCGCCGGACAGTTTGCGGGAGCGCACCCGGCGCCGTTCCCAGAGGCCCACGGCGCGCAGGCAGCGCTCCGCGTTGCGGCGCGCCCGGTCGCGCGGCAATCCGTAGAAACCAGCTTGATTGCCGACGATCTCCCACGAGGTTTCAAACTGTGAAAAGTTAATTTCCTGCGGCGCCACGCCGATCAGGGACTTGGCGCGGGAGTGTTCGTGGTCTATGTCAATTCCGTAAATGCGCACCCGCCCAGCGCTCTTACGCACCAGGGAAGTCATGATGCCGATGGTCGTGGACTTGCCGGCGCCGTTTGGTCCAAGCAGGGCGCGAAAGCCGCCGTCCAGCACCTCCATGTTGATGCCTTGCAGGGCCTTCAGGCCGCCGCTGTAAACCTTGTACAGGCCGTTGATTTCCAGGGCCTTGGTCGGGGCGTTCGCCGCCGCGTGCGGGGAGGAGAGCGGCAGGGAGGGATCCGAGGCGCAGACGACGGAGCGGCTCATGCCGTGAGGGGCTTGGACTGTGTGGATCCTTTTCCAGGTTTGGGGGTATCGCTTTTCCGGCGGTGCCAGTTGACCTGGTCGATTTGGGATTTCCCCACCGTGGAGATGGCCTGGTAAAGCAGGGGGTCACGACGCAGGAACCTGAGGAAGTAACTCTTGGACACTTTGAGCAGCCGGCACTCCATCAGGGCGCGCACTTCGGTGTTGCGTTTGCCGGCGTATTCCGGGATCAGGGCGAACTCCCCGAAGTAGTTGCCGTGACCCAGGGTCGTCAGCTGAATTTCCTCGCCGTTGCTGTTCGTGACAAAGACCTTGACTTTGCCTTCTAACACCACGTACAGCCAGGTGCTCGGCTTGGAGTCGCGTGTAACCAGGGTGCCCGCCGACACCTTGATCACCTCGGTCCAGTCCTTGAAACTGACCAGTTCATCAGGTTTCAGGCTCTTAAACAGGCGCATCTCCTCCAGTACGCTTCGCACTTTATGCTCCTGCGGCAACTCCGCCAGGGTGATCTCGCCGATGGTGTTGTCCACTTCCTTGCTGAGGTTCCTGTTGACGTAGTGTTTTTGGATGCGCAGCAGTTCGCAGGGTTCTTCCGCCCGCACCGTGGCATTGCGCCGCCCGTAGCCGCCGGGCAACAGGGCCTGTTCGCCGAAATAGTCGCCGCAGCGTAAGGTCGCCACCTTGATCATGCGCAGGCCAGCGCGTCCGCGACCCGTGAGCAGGACTTCCACCGTACCCATGAGAATGATATACATGCAATCACCGGGATCCCCCTTGCGGATGATGATGTCCCCCTGGTTGTACTTGACCACGGCGTTGTCGGGGCCGGTGATCATGATGCGTATCTCTTGATTGCTGAGCGGCCTGAACAGGTGCATCCTCCGGATGATGGAGGGATCGATGACTCGTTTGCTCATGTGTTTATATTTTTGGCAATACTATAATCTTGGCGATACGCCCCAAAAATCCTGGTACAAGGTTCAAGCACCAGGCGTTGTTATTATTATTCCACGCTCATTTCCCCCAGGATCCAACCCATCCACAGGTTGGAAAGCTTTTCCTGCACGCTGTTCTGGCGTAGCCGGGCATGCAGGTTTGAAAAATCCACCCGATCCAATTCTTGATCTTGATCATAGCAGGAATAAACAAAGTATTCCTCGCGGGTGCTGGGATCAATGTGCTTGCACAGGCATTGGGCGCAAACCCCCTTCATCATGCATTGCATCGGCGAGTTGATGGAGCCGATGGCTCTGTGCCCCTGCTTCAGCCAGGGCCGCAGGACGCCGTGGCGCGCTTCCTGCACGGCGGCCATCATGCGGTCGGAGCCGATCACAATGAGGTGATCTACTTCCGGCAGCGGCACCGATTGTGCGCCGAGAGCGCCGCGCGCGTAAGCCTCTATGGCCTGTACGATGTTGCCGACGAAAGCGCGGTCTTCGGGACGCCGCGGCGCGGGCGCGGAGACCCCGGGAGCCAGGTCCACGGCCCATACCACCGTGTCCGCCGCCGCTTCCAATTCGTCGCGCTTAAAAATGTCCCCTGGTTTGCGGTAGCCAGCGAAGTAGAGTACCCGGTTACCGGCCGCCCGCAGCGCGTGGCCTATGGAAAACAGCACGGCGTTGCCCAGGCCGCCGCCGATCAGCATGCAGGTGCGATCGCGCGGGATGACGGTGGGTGTGCCAGTGACGCCCATGACCACGATCGCATCGCCGGGGCGCCACAGGGAGCAGAGCCTCGAGGAGCAGCCGAGTTCCAGGGCGATCAGGGAGATCAGGCCGCGCTCCTTGTCCACCCCCGCCCCGGTTAGCGCCAGGGCCTCGGTGGTGAGCAGGGTGCCGTGCGCCATGGATGCGGACGCTTCCAGGTTCTGGACGCGATAGAACTGGCCGGGCTTGAATTTTTGCGCCTGCATGGGGGCACGCGCCACCACTTCAACGATCGTGGGCGTGAGACGCCGCACTTCCACCACCACGGCTGACCAGGCGTGATCCAGCCGGGTAAAAAGTTCGCCCAGCTCCCGGTCCCGGCGTACCTGCCCGGACGGTTGCAGGGCCTCCAATTCAGAGTGGAATAACCGCGTGATGTAGGGGAAGCCGTCCCGGGCGCTGGCCATGGCCTTGACGACGTTGCCCGCGTAGATCGGGTGGTTATCGCCGAAGAAGGTGACGTGGTGGCCGTCCCGGCTGTAAGAGGTGAAGGGCGCCGGCCGCCCCAGCTTGGGATGCTCCGTGTCATGCATGGGTTCCAGCTGCGCCAGCCGTGTGTCTTCCCAGACCGGCTCGTGGCGCTGAAAACTACGGCCCGCCATGCGGAAGCTGTAGGGATGCTCCTGTTCGTAGATGGTGTTCGGCGAGGTGCCGGCGGCGATAAACAAGCTGCACAGCGCCACTTCCACCTGCTCCGTTTGCCGTTGGAAGGTCACCGCGCGCAGGGCGCCGTGGGCGTCGGCCAGCGCTTCCAGGGGCGTGATGTTTTCTGCGATATGGATGCCTTCGCGCAGCGCCTCGCGCACTTCCTCGTGATTTTGCCGGTAGGCGGGCGCCTGCCGGAATTCCTTGCGGTAAAACAGCGTTACTCCGCCCCAGGCGCGTAGCAGGGGCACGAAGTCGGGCCGTTCCCCGGCCGCCTCGGCGCGGCGGCGCTCGGCGCGCACGGCCCGGCCGTGCTCCAGGAACTCCTCCAGGATTTCCAGTTCCTCCGCGTCGTAGCCGTTCCGGAGCGCCTCGGTGCCGCGCGCGCGCTCCAGGATTTCGTAGCGCTTCAGGATCTTTTCCACCTGTACGGGGTAGTAGGCGAGTACTTCGGTGGCCGTGTCGATGGCCGTCAGGCCGCCGCCGATGACTCCGGCCGGCAGGCGTACCTGCAGGTTGGCCAGCGACGATTGCCGGGCCGCGCCGGTCAACTGCAGGGCCATCAGGAAATCCGAGGCCATGCGAATGCCGCGCAGCATGTTGTTGCGGATGCCGATGACGGTCGGCTTGCCTGCGCCGGTGGCGATGGAAACATGGTCAAACCCGAGTTTCCAGGCGTCTTCCAGAAGCAGGGTGCCCCCGAAGCGTACGCCGCCGTAACAGCGGAACTGGCGGCGGCGCGCCAGGTTCAGGTAGATCAACTTGAGGAAATTCTTGTCCCAGCGCACCGTGATGCCGTATTCGGCGACGCCGCCGAATCCAGCCGTGACGCGCTCATCCAGCCCCTCGTACAGATCGGCGCAGCGCCGCACCGGGTGCGGCATGTGTTCGGCGTCGCCGGTCAGGCTCCTTGGCAGCGGCTCGATCTTCAGGGCATCGATGCCGACCACACCGAAGCCCTCGTTCAGCAGGTAATGCGCCAGGGTGTAGCCGGCCGGTCCCATGCCCACCACCAGGACTTTCTTGCCGTTGTAAGGCAGGGCGTGCGGGTGCCGGACATTCAGTGGATTCCAGCGTGACAGGAGACTGTAGATCTCAAAGCCCCAGGGCAGTTCCAGCACCCCGGTGAGCACATTCGTCTCCACTTGCGGGATGTTGACCGGCTCGGTCTTCTGATAGATGCAGCCTTTCATGCAGTCATTGCAGATGCGATGCCCGGTGCCGGGGCACATGGGGTTGTCGATCATGATCAGGGCGAGCGCACCGATGTTGTCTCCGTCACGCTTCAGCAGGTGCGACTCGGAGATCTTCTGGCCCAGTGGACAGCCGGTTTTGGGTGTGCCGAAAGCATCTTCCCGGTACTTGCCGGTGCGCCGGTTGAGCATGCCGTGTGAGCAGGAGTCGCTGCCCTTGATATGGCAATAGATGCAGTGTTCCACTTCGTACTGTACCTGGCGCTCCGTATGGCGGTGATCGGTGAGGGCGAATCCGGAGCGGCGCTTATCGGGCCCGCCGGGATGACTCCAGGCGCGGTAGCCGGGGCGCTCTTCCACTTCATGCGCCACGAGTTGTTCCTGGTGGACGCGGGCCGGTGTGCGGAACAGGCTCCAGGATCGCTGTTCGGGGTGGCTCGCGGGGTCTCGCAGGACCGCCAGGCACCAGCGGCGCAGGATTTTCAGAAGCCGGCCTGGGAGCGCGGCGGCACCGAGCGTGCGCACACACGGGGTCCCCTCCAACCGTTGTCGCAGCTTTTCCAACGTGGCGCGCGCGGACGCGTCCGGCTGCCGCAGCCGCTCTTCCAGGCGCAGCAGCTGCAACCCGGCCGCCGCGCTGGCACGCTCCCGATCCCCGGGATGGGTTTCCGGGAAGGCCGTGTCCAGGATGTCCGTCCACTCCGCGTACAGCCCGCGGGCGGTGTCCGGTTCCAGCGCCGCGTCGTCTCCGTCGGCTGCCGCGTTGGCGTCCTTGCCCAGGGGCTTCAGCAGCAGTTCCCGGAATTTCAGCAGTTCCTCGCGCTCGGCGAGGATGCCCTGCAACTGCCGCTCCCGCTCCGCTTCGATGTTGAACAGGCGGCTTAGAAAATTCCCCAGGTGCGGAGCCATGTCGACCAGCAGTTGGGAGTTCTCTTTATCTGGCAGTTGCTCCGAGTCGGCGCGATAGCCTGCGAAGCGCCGCTGTAGTTCGGGAGCGCGTTCTTCCACGAAAGCGTGGAATAGCCCGAGCAGTTCGGCCAGCTTTTCCGGCGCATGCAGATCCCGGTGGCGAAAGCCCGGGATTCCTAAAGGCGCTTCGGAGTCGTGTCGGTCGCTGGTGTCGTCTGTATCCATGGGTCAGGGTGGCGCACGCGGGGTGGAAAACGCGATGGGTATGCGTTATTTTGGCCCATTCAGGACCTGGTGCGTAGTAGTCAATGGCTATTCCTATAGAACGATAGGGAATAACCCACCCCGGCCCCGGGCCAGGGTACGCGGCAGGGTCAACAACGGGGTGCGTCCGGAGCCGCCGGACGGGCGGGTCGCGTTACTTGTGCTTCTTTGGGGGAGGGGCCGCGGAGCTTTTTTTCTCCGGGGGTGTTTGCGCCTTGGAGCCGCCCTCCTCGTTGAAGCTGGAAAAGGGCCACGGCAGCCGTTCATCCGCGTAAGTCAGGAAAGCCAGCAGGTCATGGGCATAGCGCGCGCATTTCGGCGCAAATTCCACCAGGTCCTGGTTCGGTCGGCCGCAAATCAGGGTATAGAGTATCTGGAACAGCACCAGCAGCCAGATCAGCCAGGCGAACAACACGAAAAACAGCGCGGCGCAGATGCACATCAACAGGATGCGCAACCAAACCAGCGGATCAAGGATGTGCGTGCGGCGCAACAGCCTTAGCACGGCGCAACCCAGGCGCCGCAGGGCGTCTCTCACCGGCTGTTTTGCAGGCGTGTCGGTGGTCTCAGACGAGAACTCCATATCATGCTCAGGCTGTTTTTTTTCTGCCATGATCAATCTCTCTATGCACAAGCGTGGGTGAATGCAGTTTGCTGCTTACGGTTATTATAGGGGAAATTCCCGGATGTTCATGCCGGATGTTCAGGATCGGGCGAACGGGGCCGCCAGCGTGCCGCCCGCCGATGGGCGGTCGCCCACGTGCCGCCCGCCGATTCCTTCAGCACTGGCTTTCAGCATTGGAGTTCCCGGCTCACGCCATTCTCATGGCCATTCTCATGGTTACCGCCGCCGTCCCGTCTCGCACGCCCCGGCCGCGTCCGCTCCGGGTGCGGCGCCTGGGCTGGTGTCCTTACCTGGAGGCATGGGCCGCCATGCGAGCACATAACGCGGGCGCGGAGCCGGCCGAAGAGCTGTGGTTGGCGGAGCATCCGCCCGTGTTCACATTGGGCCTGGCCGGGCGGGTGGAGCACCTGCGGCGTCCTGGTTCCATCCCGGTGCTGCAAACGGAGCGCGGCGGCCAGGTGAGCTATCACGGACCCGGTCAACTGTTGGCTTACCCGCTGTTGAACCTGGTCGCGGCCTGCCTGGGAGTGCGCCGTTATGTGTACTTGTTGGAGCAGGCTTTGATCGAGGTCCTGGCCGAGGCCGGCCTGGAAGCGACCCGGGATGCGCGCAGCCGAGGCGTTTACGTGGACGGCGCCAAGATCGCCGCGGTCGGTATCCGGGTGCAGCGTGGGCGCAGCAGCCATGGAGTGGCCCTAAACGTGCATCCTGACCTGGAGCCTTTTGCGCGCATCGATCCCTGCGGGTGCCCGGGGTTGCCCGTGACCAGCCTGCGGCGCCTGGGTGTAGCCTGGAGCCTGGAGCGCGCCGCGGCGTTGCTGATCAAGCATCTGTCCGTCCTGCTGGGCTACGCGCCGCTCCCGCCGGTGTCCCCCCGGGAAGCGGCCGCCCGGCCCGCGCCCTTGTCGCCGCCGTCGGAGCGGCCATGGATGAGCTGAAACGACCGCTCGGCGCGGCGCCGGCGCGCCGCGACCGCTCGGCGGCGCAGCGCGGCCGGGAAAAAATGGCCGGGTTGCCGCTGCGCTTTATACCTCGTCCCGGTGCGCCGAGTCCGCCCAGGCCACCCTGGCTGCGTGTCCGGCTGCCTGGCGGCGGCGCCGTGCCGCGGCTCAAGAAACTGTTGCGCGCCCAGCGCCTGCATACCGTCTGCGAGGAGGCTTCCTGCCCCAACCTGGGGGAATGTTTCTCGCGCGGCACGGCCACCTTCATGATTCTTGGGGCGCTGTGCACGCGGCGCTGCCCTTTTTGCGATGTCGCGCACGGCCGGCCGTTGCCGCCGGACCGACAGGAGCCTGGGCACCTGGCCGCCGCCGTGCGGGCCATGGGCCTGTCCTACGTGGTGATCACCTCCGTGGATCGTGATGACCTGGCGGACGGCGGCGCCGGGCACTTTGCCGCCTGCGTGCGTGCGGTGCGCGCCGCGCGCCCCGGCATCCGCGTCGAGATCCTGGTGCCGGACTTCAAGAAGCGCCGGCAGCGCGCCCTGGACGCGCTGGAGTGTGAGCCGCCGGATGTCTTCAATCACAACCTGGAGACCGTGCCGCGGCTCTACCGTTCGGTGCGCCCGGGAGCGGATTACCGGAATTCCCTGGAACTGCTGCGCGATTTCAAGCAGCGCCACCCGGAACTGCCCACCAAGTCCGGCCTGATGCTGGGTCTGGGTGAGGAGATCGAGGAGGTGCACCAGGTACTGCGGGATTTACGCGCGCATGGCTGTGAGATGTTGACCCTGGGGCAGTACCTGCAACCCAGCCCGCACCACCTGGCGGTGCGGCGCTACCTGGCGCCGGAGGAATTCACCGTGCTGGGCGCAGCCGCCCGTTACCTGGGATTCAGCAGCGTGGCCAGCGCCCCCCTGGTGCGCTCCTCCTACCACGCTGACGCCCACCACGCCGAGGTCCGGGCCGCAGTGGCGTGTCCTTGAGACCGCTGTTAAGCGGAGGGTTTTCCCGGCAGGGCCTTGAGTACTTTCAGGATTGCGCCGCCCTCCGCAAATTCCGCTTCCAGGAAGTTTCCGGCGCTGATTTGGCCCGCGCTGCGCAAGACGCGTCCCTTGCGTCGCAGGATGGCGTAGCCGCGATGCAGCACGCGTTTCGGGTCCAGGGCCGTCAGGGTATCCGCCAGGCCACGCAACACCAGGCTCCGTTCCTGCAGGCACGTCGCGCCGAGGTGCGCCAGTCGTCTTTGCAGCGAAGCGGATACCGCCTTGCGGGAGTCCAGGCAGCGGTGCGCCCCGGACAGAATCCGCTCCCGTCCGAACAATGTTTTTCTTTCTTCCCGGAAGCGGCGGTGTACGGCCCGGCGCAGGCGAAGTTCCTGTTCATCCAGGGTCTGCACTACGTTTTCCAATGTGCGGCGGTGTGGTTGGCGCAGGCGCCGGGTCCAGTCCGACAGGGTTTCCCGGCCCCGATCCAGGAACTCGCGCAGGCGTTCATCCAGGCCGGCCTGCGCGGTCGCCAGGAGCTGGCGTAGCTCCACCTGGTTCGGACTGACCAGTTCGGCGGCCGCCGAGGGGGTGGGTGCGCGCAGGTCGGCGACCAGGTCGGCGATGCTGTAGTCGATTTCGTGGCCTACGCCGGAGACCAACGGCAGTTCACAGGCGGCGATGGCGCGCGCCGTTTGTTCCTCGTTGAATGGCTGCAGGTCTTCCAGGGAGCCGCCGCCACGCACCAGCAGCAGCACGTCGCATTCGGCTCGCTCGGAGGCGATGCCCAGCATGCGCGCCAGGGCCGGCGCCGCTTCCGGACCCTGCACTGGAACCGGGTAGAGCACCACCCGCGCCAGGGGATAGCGGCGCCGCAGTACGCTCAGCACATCGCGCAGCGCGGCACCGCTCTGGGAAGTCAGCACCCCGATGGTGTTGATCTGCTCCGGCAAGGCGCACTTGCGGCTTGGGTCAAACAGGCCCTCGGCGTTCAGGCTCTGCTTCAGTTCCTCAAAGGCGATCCGTAAACGGCCCGCGCCGGCGACCTCCATGCTCTCGACAATTAACTGGAATGCGCCGCGCATTTCGTACAGGCTGACCCGCACCCGCACCAGCACCTGCATACCGTCACGGGGTTCAAAGCGGAGGAGTTGGCTGCTACGGCGGAACATCGCGCACCGCACCGCCGCCTCACTGTCCTTGAGGCTGAAGTACAGGTGCCCGGAGGAGGGCCGCGCCAGGTTGGAGAGTTCGCCCTCTACCTGGAGTTCCCGGGGGAACCTGTCTTCAAGGAGTTCCCGGACTTCCTGGTTGAGCCGCGAGACCGTGTAGATCGTTTCGGCGCCCGCCGATTCCGCATCGGCGTCCGGACGGCCGCCGGGCTGTTGCGCTTTTGTCACCATTGCAGGCGCAGGGCGCTCATGAACGCGAATTCGCCCGCCGCGGAGCGTACGTGTCTCGGTTGTCGCGACCAGCGCAGCAGCAGCCCGGTTTCCAGGTTCCTGGCCAGGGGCAGCCGGTAGATCCCTTCCAGGGATAATTGCCGCCCGGATGGTTCCAGGGAAGCCTCGAACACTTCACGGTGCACCAGCCGCCCCGGTGTCCGGTACAGTGCGTAACCGACTTCCATGGTGCCGCGTTCCACGCGCAACGGCTGGTGCAGACGCAGGCCGATGCGATCGTCCGCGCGCCACAGGTGCCTGCCGCCGATGCCCAGCTCCCCTTCCGTGCTCAGGAGTGGCGCGCCGCCGGCGCGCCATGCGCTCCCGGCGACCGCCCGCGGCCGGGTATAGCCCAGGGCGGCGCCGTAGAAGAGCCACCAGCGCCGCCCCAGGGGGAAGTCCCCGCCGAAGCCCGCAAACAGGGTTTTACTGCCGCTCAGCGCGAAGCCCTCGGAGCCGCGAGTGTCCAACAGGTATTCATCGCGCTGGAGCAGGCCCAGTGTCAGTCGCGCACTGCGAGCCGCGGCCGGACCCCAGGCCGCCGGGCGCAACTGCGCCACCACCCCGGTGCCGGCGTGGCCGTTGTTCCGCAGCTCCGCAAACAGGGCGGCGCGTAATTCCAGGGAGGCCGCGCTCCGGGAGTAGCCGACCCCGGCCGCCTGGCCCATCAGGTCCAGGTGGCCGCCCAGGTCCGCCCAGCCGCCTGGAAACAGCGGGACGTGCGCATCCCCCGCTCCGAACCAGGCCGCCGCGCCTCTCGCCCCGGGGGCCAGGGCCGAGAAGCGCCCCGTGGCCCTGGTGTGCCAATCGGTGTGCCAGGTCGAGAGGCGGTGCGCGCGCCGCAAGGGCGCCAGCCGCTCCAGGTCCAGAAGCATGGCGCGCTCCCACGCCCGGGGCGCGGCCTCGGTGTCCAGTACTTCCGGGAGCGCCGCCGGGAAAGGAAATTCCAAGTCGTCAAAGAGCGTCACGGTGCGGCCCGCGAAGGCCCGCGCCAGGGCGTCTCCGGTCGCCGGTCCGGCCGCCAGCCAACTGGACTGAAAGGCGTGTAGCTGCCCGTCCAGGCTGTCTCCCGTGGCCATGCTCATCTGGCCGACCGGGCTCAGTGCGGCGTCTAGATCCAGCAGGCCGTGCCCGTAAATCGCCTGGTCACTGTAAGTACCGGTGTCCCTGGCGGTGCTATAGAGCCGCTGTACGAGTTGTTGCATGCTCATCTGCATCGAGCCGCCGGTCTTCACTTGCCCCACCAGCACGGCCAGGGCGCCGCTCACCCGCGGCGCCGCGAAGGAAGTGCCCCTGGGGTAGTGGGGGACGGACGGCCCGGAAATGTGCAGTCTCACATCACCCGGCGCGGCGATGCAGAAAGCGGCCGCTGCTCCACAACGGGAGGAGTATTCGGAGATCACCTGCGGCCCCTGGCGATTAGCGGGATCCGCCGGCTGCGTGGCCACCACGGCGATCACGTGTCCCTGCAGGCCTGGGTCGACCAGGGGCAGCCCGGACAGCAGCTCGGGCGCATTCGCGTCCACCAGGGTCCCATCAGGATATGTAAGGCCATGGGGGTTGCCCGCAGAGAACACAAAAACAGTTTTGGTGGTGCGGTCAGCCTGTGCCAGGGCGCCCAGGGTACGGGGTAGGGCGGCCCGTACCGCGGCGTAATCCCCGGTGCCCTGGTACGTGGGATTGGTGATAAGACCTTCCACCCCAAAACTGAAATTAGCGATATCCACTTGCGCTTCCGTGCTCATGACGGCGACGAGTCTTTCGATGGTTGCGTCGAATCGGATGGATGAGCTGGAAAGGTCAATGGGACTGTAGTTGGAGCCCGAACTCGATCCCAGGGAGAGTCCATAGACCGCCAGGCCTGCCTGTGGCGCGACGCCCACGAGGTTGTTGTCTAAATTTCTCCCATCAAAACGGCCGGCGGCGATGCGGGCCACCGTGGTTCCGTGCTCGGCCAATGTATAGGCCCGCATGTAGTCCGCGTTATATGCAACAAGTTCCGCTTCCGTCCGGGATCCTGGCTGGTAATCCCGGTGTCCGCGGAAAGTGACCTGGGGATCCAGCACCGTTATTCCCTGCAGATTCGGGGCGTTCAGGTTGACCGGGAGGTCCGCGATTCCGATCCACGCTCCCGCGCCGAGCGCGTCCCGGGTGTGCGCCTTCAGGGCGTTGATCGCCGACAATTCCGGGTGATGCGCATAGCCTTGTTGGTTTTGCAGGAGCGCTTCTGTAATCGTGTCGCCTGGCCGGGTCAGCCAAGCCGGGGTTTCCGGGGTCGTCAAGGGTACGGGGATGGTGACATCATGCAAATTGACATTGATCTGGGGTGGCGGCGGGGAGACGGTGGAGGGATCCGGGGGTGGCGGCAGGGAGACAGGTGAAGACGATCCGCTGCCGCAGGAGCCCAGGACAAAACACAGCACCAGCCATACCGGGGTGCCACCATGCCTTGGACGCGCCGGCCCCGGCGGCCGGGGCGGATCATGCGATCCTTGGAGGTGCGCTCGCGGCAATTGTTTTGCGGGGCGTGGAATCAGTGCATACCTGGTGGTGAGCGGGGCTGAATAGAACACGCGAGTAAAGGTAGAACACGCAATTATAATAGCCTGGCAGGCTGGTGCCTTACCCCGGCCGGAGGCCGGGGATTTGAGGTGGCGGGTTAAGAAGCGAGGGGTGACTGGGGCTTAGAGTTGCAGGCGCAGGGCGCCGAGCAAGTCGAACTCGCTGTCCGCACCGCGGATATGCCCCGGTTGCCTGCCCCAGCGCAACAGCAACCCGGCCTCCAGGTCTTCGGCCAGGGGTATCCGGTAAACGCCTTCCAGGCTCAGGTGTCTGCCCGACGGCTCCAGGGACGCGTTGAAGGTTTCCTGAATGATCCCGCGCTCCGGGGTTCGGTATAGCGCGTAGCCCACTTCCAACGCACCGTGTTCCACCCGCAACGGTTGATGCAGGCGCAGTCCGAAGCGATCGCCCGTGCGTAGCAGGTCCGACCGCGCCAGGCCGACTTCGCCCTCCGTGGTGAGCAACGGCGTCCCGCCGCGCAGCAGGCTTCCGGAAGCCGCGCGCAGGTGCGTATAGCCGAGCGCCATCCCGTACCTGAGCCACCAGCGTTCGCCCATCCGGTAACGCCCGCCCAGGCCTGTGAACATGGTTGCGCTGCCGCCCGCCTCGATGCCTCCCGTGCCCAGGGTGTCCAGCAGGTAGCGGCTGCGGTGGAGTAGCCCCAGCGTCCAGCGCGGCCCGAATTTCCCGGCGTTTCGGGGGCGCAGCTGTGACACCAGGCCGGCGTTGGCCTGGTTCAGCTCCGTCGTTGAGAACATGGCGGTGCGCGCGTCCCAGCTTGCGGCGTTCCAGGCGTAACCCACGCCGAGCGGCCTGCCCAGCAGGCCCAAGTGTCCCCCCAGGTCCGCGGCACCTTCTGGAAACAGGGTGCCGCTCTCCCCGCCGGTCGCGCCGAACCATTGCGCGGCACCGCCTGGTGTGGGCGGCAGGGCCGAGAAGCCGTTCACGTGCCAGCCTGCCCCGGGGAGGCTGGAATGAGCGTCCCGTCCCAGCCAGTCCAGTCTTTGCCACAGTGCGCGTTCCGTGTCGCGCTCCGTCGCGCTGTTGTCCAGCAGAGAGCGCAACGGCACCGGGAAAGGAAAGTCCAGTGCGTCAAACAGCATCAGCTGCCGCCCGGCGAAAGCGCGTTCCAGGGCGTCCCCGGAAGCCCGCCCACCCGCCAGGCGGCTTGAGGAAAAAACGTGGGCAGGCCCGTTCAGGCTGTTTCCCGCGGTCACGATCAGCTCTCCAACGGCGCGCAACGCCGCGTCCATATCCAGCAGGCCTTTACCGTAGATGTCCTGGTTCGCGTAGATGCCGTCGTTGTCAGCGGTGTCAAAAACCCGTTGCACCAACTCCGCCATGGTGGTCTGGCGTTTTCCGTTCACCGTGACGCGGCCCGCCAGCACGGCCAGGGCGCCGCTCACCCGCGGCGCCGCGAAGGAAGTGCCCCGGGCTTCCGTGGTTGCGCTTGTGTCCTGATCCGGTCCGGGCAGGTACACGGTCATCTGCCCGGGTGCGGCGATGCAGTAATCTTTCGCGACCCCGCAGCGATTGGAGTAGGAGGCAATCACCTGGGAGCTCAGGGGATCATCGGCATCCGAGCCTTCGGTGGCCACCACCGCGATCATGTGGCTTTGCAGGCTGGTACGTACCACCGGAAACCCGGGCAGCAACTCTGGATTAGGATCGCCCGAATTGCCCGCGGCCACGACGAAGGCGGTGGTGTTGCGCTTCGTGGGACTGTCGCGGCCGAGCTGCTCCAATTCCGTCAGGGCGTCATCGAAAATGCTATGCACAAGCGCGTAATCGTTGGCGCTGTAGGATGTAATCTGGCCCGGGAAGCTGAAACTGAAATTGACGACGTCGTAAGCGCCGGTCAGCTCTTTGAGCAAATTCGCGAAGTTACTGTCGGTCAACGCGTGGGTTGTGGCGTCCACCAGGTTGAGAGGGTTATCGCTCCGACACCATGAGGGAGTCGAGGTGCCCTGGCAACTGGGGATGCCGAAGGTGCTGACAGAGGCTTCCGGCGCCACGCCGACGGCATTGCCTTTCTCGTCCGTTGAAAGCTGCTGGTAGCGCCCGGCCGCGATCTGCGTCACGATAGTCCCGTGCATCGCATCTACGTAGGCGTTTTCGTAGGTCACGATATCTTCCCCCGTGGTGTAGGAGGGAGGGGTGGGGTCCGGGACTTCGGGGTCCAGAGGGAAGATAACGCTGGCACGTCCCTGCACCGCCTGTAAATCGCTGTAGAACGGATTATTCAGCGTTTTCCGGCGATCGTCCACGAGCTCCTGGCTTCTGGCCAGGGGCATGTCGACCACCGCGATCTTCGCCCCGGCGCCGCGGTAACCGGCGGCGTGCACCTTCAGGGCGTCCATCAGCCCCAACTGCGCGTGGCGCTGGTACTCGGGCCGCTGCTGCAGTTGCGCCACGGTTTCGGAGGTTCCACCGCTGCCGCGGTTGCCGTTTGCTGCGGGACCCGGTGTCCCGCTGCTTAAGCCGCCGCCACCTCCGCAGGCCGCGAGGCCGGATAAAAACACAAGCGCAAAGCCAGCGCGAATCCAGATGCGTGGGTAAAACATGACTCAACCTCACCTCAGTCAGCCGTTGTGATATACGCGGCTGAAACCGGCGGGCTGACACAAGCGGACCCGCCACGGGCTCGCAAAGCAAGCGTTGTTTTAGATAGACAATTCCAGGGCGGATAAGTTCCCTGATGAGTACCGGGTGGGCGTCGCGATGCGGTTGTCCCCGGGATTCCGGGCGGGGGTGGGTGCCGTGCGCGTGGTCAGTTGCCTTGGCGGGGGCGCGAGGCGTCTAAGCCGACAGCGTCACAAACGGCTACAGACGGCCACGGGTAGAGACTTAAGTTCAAGGTGCCAGGGAAAGCCGCGCGGCGGCGCCCATGCCGTGCGTGGCTTGTCGGGTCGCCGCCGGCTGCTCGTTTTGGCTGCTCGTTTTTCCGGGGCTTGACACGGGCGCCGGGCTGTTTCATAATGCGCCACCTCTAACAAAGCCTGCGGGGGCCATAGCTCAGTTGGCAGAGCATCTGCTTTGCAAGCAGGAGGTCGGCGGTTCGATTCCGCCTGGCTCCACCAGTCCGCTGGTTATGCTTCTCCTGCCCGGAGAAGTCGGCGCGGGCGCGCTCTTTAACAAGACACAGGGTAATAGCAACGTCGCGGCGTCGGGCGCATTGTGTCCGAGCGCCGCGTAAGCGAGATTGTCCATAAGACTTCCGGAATACCGGGGGTTATATGGTCAAGCAACTAAGCGCACAAGGTGGATGCCTTGGCGGCAAGAGGCGATGAAGGACGTGGTAGTCTGCGATAAGCTTCGGGGAGCTGGCAACAAGCTTTGATCCGGAGGTCTCCGAATGGGGAAACCCTACCCTCCAGCAGGGTATCGCAAGCTGAATCCATAGGCTTGCGAGGCGAACCCGGGGAACTGAAACATCTAAGTACCCGGAGGAAAAGAAATCAACCGAGATTCCGTTAGTAGCGGCGAGCGAACGCGGATCAGCCTTGCGCCTGTATCCGGTGCATGTGTAGAAGAACAGGTCTGGAAAGACCGGCCGTAGTGGGTGATAGCCCCGTATTTGAAACACATGCGACGGTTGGGCGCGACGAGTAGGGCGGGACACGTGAAATCCTGTCTGAACATGGGGGGACCACCCTCCAAGGCTAAATACTACTTGCCGACCGATAGCGAACTAGTACCGTGAGGGAAAGGTGAAAAGAACCCCGGAGAGGGGAGTGAAATAGAACCTGAAACCTTGTGCGTACAAGCAGTCGGAGCCTGCAGGTCGTCTTGTACGGCATGCGGGTGACGGCGTACCTTTTGTATAATGGGTCAGCGACTTACTGTCAGTGGCGAGCTTAACCGTAAAAAGGGTAGGCGTAGGGAAACCGAGTCTTAAATGGGCGTCCTAGTCGCCGGCAGTAGACCCGAAACCGGGCGATCTATCCATGACCAGGGTGAAGGCTGGGTAAAACCAGTTGGAGGCCCGAACCGGTTGATGTTGAAAAATCATCGGATGAGTTGTGGATAGGAGTGAAAGGCTAATCAAGCCCGGAGATAGCTGGTTCTCCTCGAAAACTATTTAGGTAGTGCCTCGAGTATCACTTCCGGGGGTAGAGCACTGTTATGGCTAGGGGGGCATCCCGCCTTACCAAACCATTGCAAACTCCGAATACCGGAAAGTGTCAGCTCGGGAGACACACGGCGGGTGATAAAATTCGTCGTGGAAAGGGAAACAGCCCAGACCGTCAGCTAAGGTCCCCAAGTCACGGCTAAGTGGGAAACGATGTGGGAAGACAGAGACAGCCAGGAGGTTGGCTTGGAAGCAGCCATCCTTTAAAGAAAGCGTAACAGCTCACTGGCCGAGTCGGCCTGCGCGGACAATGTAACGGGGCTCAAGCCGTGCGCCGAAGCTACGGGTATTGCAGTTCCTTCGGGAATCGCGATACGGTAGAGGAGCGTTCCGTAAGCCGTTGAAGGCGAACCGTGAGGGTCGCTGGAGGTATCGGAAGTGCGAATGCTGACATGAGTAACGATAATGCGGGTGAAAACCCCGCACGCCGGAAGCCCAAGGGTTCCTGCGCGACGTCAATCGGCGCAGGGTGAGTCGGCTCCTAAGGCGAGGCCGAAAGGCGTAGTCGATGGATAACAGGTTAATATTCCTGTACCTCGTGTGATTGCGATGAGGGAACGGAGAAGGCTAGGTCCGCCGGGTGTTTGGTTGTCCCGGTCCAAGCGTGTAGGAAGTGCTCCCAGGCAAATCCGGGAGTGAGTTTATTCCAAGGCGTGATGGGGAGGCCGCGGTTCGCCGTGGCCACAGGGGCTGATGCCATGCTTCCTAGAAAAGCCTCTAAGCTTCAGATCACATGAGACCGTACCCCAAACCGACACAGGTGGGCAGGGAGAGAATCCCGAGGCGTTGAGAGAACCTTGGTGAAGGAACTAGGCAAAATGGCACCGTAACTTCGGGAGAAGGTGTGCCTCCGGCCGTGATGGGACTTGCTCCCTGAGCGGCTGTAGGCTGCAGTGACCAGGTGGCCGCGACTGTTTATCAAAAACACAGCACTCTGCAAACTCGCAAGAGGAAGTATAGGGTGTGACGCCTGCCCGGTGCCGGAAGGTTAATTGATGGGGTCAGCCCTCGGGCGAAGCTCCGGATCGAAGCCCCGGTGAACGGCGGCCGTATATTTGACGGTCCTAAGGTAGCGAAATTCCTTGTCGGGTAAGTTCCGACCCGTACGAATGGCGTAACGAAGGCCACGCTGTCTCCACCAGGGACTCAGTGAAATTGAACTCGCTGTGACGATGCAGTGTACCCGCGGCTAGACGGAAAGACCCCGTGAACCTTTACTGCAGCTTTGTATTGGACTCCGGACGCGTCTGTACAGGATAGGTGGGAGGCTTTGAAGCGTGGACCTCAGTCCGCGTGGAGCCGTCCTTGGGATACCACCCGGATGTGTTTGAGGTTCTAATCCAGGTCCGTGAATCCGGATCGGAGACAGTGCATGGTGGGCAGTTTGACTGGGGAGGTCTCCTCCTAAAGAGTAACGGAGGAACGCGAAGGTGCCCTCGGCGCGGTCGGAAATCGCGTGTTGAGTGTAAAGGCATAAGGGCGCCTAACTGCAAGACCGACAGGTCGAGCAGATGCGAAAGCAGGTCTTAGTGATCCGGTGGTTCCGAGTGGAAGGGCCATCGCTCAATGGATAAAAGGTACTCCGGGGATAACAGGCTGATTCCGCCCAAACGAACACAGCGACGGCGGAGTTTGGCACCTCGATGTCGACTCATCACATCCTGGGGCTGAAGCAGGTCCCAAGGGTATGGCTGTTCGCCATTTAA
>JABAAT010000021.1 GCA_014238615.1 Gammaproteobacteria bacterium
CCGCCTGCGACGGGGGGCCACATGGCCACCACATCGCCGTCGCGCAGGGCGTCGCTGGCGCGCTGTTCGTGGTTCAGGTAAAAGCCGTTGACCAGCACCAGGTGGGCCGCCTTGGGCGGTACGTTGAAGCGCCGCAACAGGTCCAGGGCCGTGTTTTCCTCGGCCGCCAGCGCCACTTGAATGCTGTTTTCCACGCTCCCGGCGGGCAGGTAGCGCTCCAGGGAGGCGTAGAGCTTCAGTGTCACGGAGCGTGCGGTCTCTGCTCCCGACCTTGCCTCGCTGCTTTCCATCACAGTCGCCTGCTGCCCTGCATCATGCAATCTCCGGTGAGGTGCGCCGCGGCGGCCTATCCGCCGAAGCCGCCCTCCTCCGTCCAGTTCATGATGGCAACCACATCCCCGTCGCGCAGGGCTTCCCCGGCGCGCTGTTCACTGTTCAAACGAGAGCCGTTCACCATCACCACGCTGCCCGTCGTGAGCGGCACCTGGAAGCGCCGCAGTAGGTCCAGGGCCGTGTTTTCCTCCGCCGCCAGCGCCACCTGAACGCTGCTGTCCACGCTCCCGGCGGGCAGGTAGCGCCCCAGGGAGGCAAAGAGCTTCAGCGTCACGGAGCGCCCGGCCTCCGCTCCCGGCTCCCGCGCCTCGTCGTTCCCGTTCGGCAATCGCATGACGTCCCTCAAGACGTCCCCCATCACCCCCCGGATCGCCTGCGCCTGCTAGGCCAGCACCGAGGCATTATAGCCTATAGGCTGCACACACCCCAGGTAAGCTTCCATGATGGCGGTGGGATCCTCCAACAGGCGTTGCTTCCAAGGTCCCAGCCTCACCCGGGTCTGAATCAGGCCACGCAGCACGCCCACGTGATTGGTGAGACCGAGGGCCTGCGCGCCCACCAGGTGATCCCCGGAAAACTGAAGATTCAGGTAGCGGTAGCCCCCCTCGTTCAGTGTCTTCACCTCCTCGCCGTCCTCCGCGCCATCCCAAAGCCCAAAGGAACTGGAGATCAAGCCCAGGGTGTCCAGCACGTTCATGTTCACGCTGCCCTGGTGCAACACGCTCTTGCCGGCCATGTTCATGGCGGCGATGCGACCGTGTTCCGCGGCGGTGGGCTGGATGGCCTGCACGCTGTACTGCCCGGTGGAAAAATCCTTACCCTGGCAAACGTCGCCCGCCGCGTAGATGCCCTCGATGTTGCTCTGCAGACGCTGGTCCACAAGCACGCCGAAATCGGTCTCCACGCGGCTGTCCTTCAGGAGGTCTATGGCGGGCTTAACCCCGGTGGCCGAAATGATGAGATCGGCGGGCAGGACCGAGCCGTCTTCCAACACCGCCTCCAGGCGCCCGTTCTTCCCGCCCTTACGAATGGCCGTCACCCTGGTGGAAGTATGCACCTGCAACCCCTTCTCCCCGCACCAGCGTTTGAGGAGACCGCCGGCCACCTGGTCCATCATGCGCGGCACCATGCGGTCGCCCATTTCGATGACGCTGAGACGCACGCCGCGCCGCACCAGGGACTCCAGGATAATGCAGCCTATGAAACCAGCCCCCATGAGCACCACCTCGGCGCCCTTTGCGGCACGCGTCGCGATGCCACGCGCGTCCTCCATGGTCCAGCAGTTCAATACGCCCGGCAGGTCGATCCCGGGAATGGGGGGAGACAGGGGCACCGCTCCGGTCGCCATCAGGAGGCGGTCATAGCCAAGCTTCTCACCGCTCTCCAGGCGCAGGGAGCGACGCTCCGTGTCCAGGGAGGCGGCTCGATCCTGGCGCAGGTCAATGCCCAGGGCGCGGTAATGCTCCGCGGGATTCGCGCGACTGCGCAGGTAGGTGCCGGACTCATCGATCTTGCCGCTCAGGTAGTAAGGCAGGGCCATGCGCGAGTAAGGCGGTTCGGGCTCGTCTCCCAGCAGCACCACCTCGGACTCGGGCTGCACCGCGCGCAAGGTTTCAGCCGCTATCACACCGGCCGGCCCCGCGCCCACGATCACATGCCGCATCGCCATGCGCCCTCCTGACCGGCAGCCTAGGCGCCCAGGCCCAGGCGGCGCCGCGTCTCCTCGGTGGGCACACCCTCCGGGGTCCAGCCGCGCAACTGGTAGTATTCCGGCATCATCTTGGACAACTCGTTGACCTTGCCCTTGGCGGGTCCGGTCTTGGCGGCCTCCTTCAGGAGACGCTCGGGCAGGTTGTCGTCCTTGCCGGTGATCCCGGCCGCCAGGTTGAAGTCACGCTCCAGGTTCCAGATACGCTCGCCCGCTTCCATCAGTTTCTCTCCGGTCCAGTCGCTGCCACAGGCGGCGTTCAGCTGCGGTGCAATGTCATCCAGGGTCCAGGCGAACGTGGAGAAAGCGCAAAGGCCCGTGGAATCCACCGCGGAGGCCGCGTCCTGGGCGGCCTTCACCAGTTTCGGCTTGCCCTCGGGGGTCAGCGGGTCGGTCTTCTCCGGAACGCCCATGATCTCGGAGGACACGGTGTAGCCGCGCAGATGGCAGGCGCCGCGGTTCGAAGTGGCGTAGCCCAGGCCCATGCCCTGAATGCCGCGCGGATCGTAGGCCGGGAACTCCTGGCTCTTGACGGACATGGAAAACTCGGGATGACCGTATTTCTCGCACAGGCGCCGAGAGCCCAGACCGATGTCCTTGCCGAAGCCCTCGCCGCGCGCGGTCAGTTTGCCCACTTCCACCAAGGCTTCCGCGCTTCCAAACCGCAGATCAATGCCGCCGGTCTCGCGCTTCGTGATGGCGTCCGTCTCGTAGAGCTCCATGGCCGCGGCCACGGTGGCACCGAAAGAGATGGGGTCCATGCCGTCCTCGTTGCACAGGAAGTTGACATAAGTCAGGGCATCCAGATCATCCACCCCGAGAGCGGAACCCATGGCCCAGGCCGACTCGTACTCCAAGCCGCCGGAGGCACCCCAGTACTGGGGGCTGTGCTTGATGGTGAAATGCCCCGGGGCCACGGTGGAAATCCGCCCACAGGCAATCGTACAGCTGCCGCAGGCGATATTCGTGACCAGGTTCGGCTTCTGGTCAGCCTCGCGTGGCTCGTGCATGGCCTCGCCGGATATCTTCGAGGCGCCATCAAACTGCACCTCGCGCATGTTGCGCGTGGGCATGGCGCCGACCTCGTTGATGACGTTCATCAGCACCTGGGTGCCGAACTTCGGCAACGCGGCGCCGGTAACCTCGTTCTCGGCCAGTATCTTCTTGCCCGCGCTGACCGCCTGCATAAAGGCCTTGGGATCGTGGATGTTGCCAAGCCCCCTGGTGCCCCGTATGGCAATCGCCTTCAGCTTCTTGGCGGCCATCACGGTACCCACCCCGGAGCGCCCGGCGGCCCGGTGCAAATCATTCACAATGGAAGCGTACAGGCAGCCCTGCTCCGCGGAGCGCCCCACGGCCGCGATGCGCAGCTGGGGGTCTTGGTACTTGTTGTGCAGCCAGCGATCCGCATCCCACACCGACTTGCCCCACAACTCTCCGGCCGGCACCAGTTCAACCCGCTCGTTCTCTATGTACAGGTAAACCGGTTCCGGCGATTCGCCCTCCAGGATGATCATGTCCCAGCCGGCATACTTTATCTCGGGGCCGAGGTAGCCGCCGGAGTTGGAACAGGCGATGGTGCCGGTGAGCGGACTCTTGGTCACCACCGAATAGCGCGCCCCGGTGGAGGCCGGGGTGCCGGTCAGCGGGCCGGTCACGAAGATGAGTTTATTCTCGGGACCCAGGGCGTCACAGCGCGGATCGATCTCCTCCGCGAGATATTTAGAGGCCAGACCGCGCTGACCGATGTACTGCTTAGCCCATTCCATGTTCAGAGGCTCATCTTTTACCTCTCCCTTGCTCAGGTTGATACGCAGCACCTTGTTGTTCCATGTCATGACTGAAAACCTCTTTAGGAATCAATGATTCTGGCAATGCTTCTGGAAATAAGTTAACCGAATGAACGATCCATGACCCAGGCGGCGACTCAGGCTCCGGAGTCCGCGGCCCCGCCGGCGAGGCCGGCCGCCTGCGCGGCGTGTATGCGCATGCGCTCCAGCCCGGTCTGCTCGGACTGGACGTAGGTGATGGCCTCGGTGGGACAAGCCTTGGCGCATTCAGGATCGCCGCCGCACAGGTCACACTTGTAAACCACCTTGGTGTCCTCATCGTAGTTCACCGTGCCGAAAGGACAGGCGATGGTGCACACCTTGCAACCGACACAGGCATCGGCCAGCACTTCCTTGGCGCCGGTCCTGGGATTCAGGACGATGGCTTCCACCGGGCAGGCGTGTAAACACCAGGCCTCGCTGCACTGCGTGCAGGTGTAGGGCACAAAACGGCCCTCGTGGTGGAAAGTGAATATCTTGATACGGGACTTGGCGGTATTGAACACCCCCTCCGCCTGGTAGGAGCAGGCCAGCTCACACTGCATGCAGCTGGTGCATTTCTCGGCTTCAATCTTCAGAGATTTAAGCATCGACTTGTAACCTCCAGCACAGCGACATCTTCTAATAGTATTGTAAGGCTGCGCGCCGCGTCATGATGGGTGCACTGGATCAAGTACAGGTCGAATACCCAGTTCGCCCACGCGACCCGCCGCATAACGGAACCGCAACCATCTCTGGCTAAGACAACACGATCAGGGTAACACAAACGCCCCGTCCGAATCCCCCCCCCCCAAATTGCAACGGCAGCAACTGCAGCAACTGCAGCAACTGCAGCAACGGCAGCAACGGCAGCAACAGCAGCAACGGCGAGAAGGCGGGAAGGCGGCCGGGACAAGAGCCCGTTCCGTACCATCTCAGGCGGATACTTAAGGCTAAGTCAATCACAATAACGCAACCCCGTCAACCAAAAAAAGGAAAAAACCTATTGAAAAAATAAGCCTATTAAGATTTATTCTTAAGTAGCGATGGATTTGAACCGCGAGTGGACGCCGCGCGGCTCCGTGGAGCTCCGGCCGCGGGCAGGCCGGGTTTCATGGTGGGACGCTCTCACCCGGCAACGGCCACACCCTCAGCGGCGCGATGCGGCATAATACATGGCCTCAAACATGCTTCAAACATGCTGCATCCCCGCACCACTAAAGTACATACAGGCGCCAACTGTTTCCCATGCGCGGCCGGCCGAGGCCGAATGCGGTTAGATGCGCTCCGCGTCCTTTAAAAACACCATGTTTTAAGAAGCTTTCACCAGGAGACTTGAGGGAAATGTCAGAATTTCATCCCGCACCCCGGTCCGGAACAAGAGGAAACACGCTCCGCACCGCGCGCGCCGTGGCGACCACCCTGTGCGCGGCTGTTCTGCTCTTGACGGGCCCGGTCACGGAGGCGGCGGGCAACGTCAAAAATGTCACCTTGTATTATGCGGGCGATCCGGCCTCCGAGACCTACACCGGACTCGAGCTGGGGGTAAAGGAAGCCAACCTGCAAGGCGGTTTCCTCGGCTTCCGCTTCATCCTGCGACTCCTGGAGGGGCCCCCAGGGGCGCCGCCCGGAGACGCCAGCGCCCTGCTCGTGGAGCGGGATCCGGAGGTCCTGCTCCGCCTGGCCCGGCAGGCGCCTGGCAGCGCGGTGTTTAACCTGCTCGCCCCGGAGAACGCCCTGCGCGAGCTGTGCCTGCCCAACCTGCTGCACGTGTACCCCAGCCAGGCCATGCTTGAAGACGCCTTGGCGCAGTGGCAGGCAAAACACCCGGAAGAGGAACCACCCGAGGTCCGCGCCTGGCATCCGGCCTTTCTCAAGTACGCCGCGCGTGACCTGAACAAACGCTATCTCAAGACTTACGGACAGCCCATGAGCGACGCCGCCTGGGCCGGCTGGGCGGCGGCGCGCATGCTGGGGGACGCGGCAGTGCGGGAACAAAGCACCGCCCCGGAAACCCTGCTCGCGCATCTGCGCGAGCGCCTCTCCTTTGATGGACAGAAAGGGGTCAGCATGAGCTTCCGGGGCAACGGGCAGTTGCTCCAGCCCCTGCTGTTCACGCGCGGCACGGAGATCATCGGCGAGGCGCCCCTGCGGGGGACGCCGGGCGGCCTGGAGAGCCTGGGACACGACCACTGCGCCGCGCGGGCACACCCCGGGCCTGGACAATGACGCTCAAGCGTCCACGCGACGCTCAAACGTCCACACGACGCTCAAGCGTCCACATGACGCTCAAACGTCCACACGACGCTCAAACGTCCACACGACGCTCAAACGTCCACACGACGCTCAAACGTCCACACGACGCTCAAACGTCCACATGACGCTCAAACGTCCACACGACGCTCAAGCGTCCACACGACGCTCAAACGTCCACATGACGCTCAAACGTCCACACGACG
>JABAAT010000022.1 GCA_014238615.1 Gammaproteobacteria bacterium
TCGGCGCAGGAGCTGAAGCGCACCAGCGTGACGCAGCCCGCGATGCTCAGCGCCGGTGTGGCGATCTGGCGCGTCTGGCGGGAGCAGGGCGCCCCGCCGCCGGCCTGGCTCGCGGGGCACAGCCTGGGCGAATACACGGCCTTGGTGTGCGCCGAAGTCCTTGAATTCGAGGCGGCGGTGGAACTGGTCGCCATGCGCGGGCGCTTGATGCAGGAAGCTGTACCGTCGGGTGAGGGCGCCATGTTGGCCATCATTGGTCTGCCGGCCGCCGAGGTGGAGGAATTGTGCCGCCGGGAAGCGGAGGGTACGGTCCTGGAACCCGCGAATTTCAATGCCCCGGACCAGGTGGTCATTGCCGGCGCGGCGGCGGCGGTGCGGCGCGCGGCCAAGGCCGCCGTGGCGGCGCGCGCCAGGGCCGTCCCCCTGGCGCTCAGCGTGCCGGCGCATTGCAGCCTGTTGCGGCCCGCCGCGGCGCGCTTCCGCGAGCATCTTGAGCGGTTGCCTTTCGGCGCGCCGCGCATTCCCGTCCTGCGCAACATCGATGCCTGTCCGCACGCCACCGCCGGGGGCGCGGCCATCAGGGAAGCGCTGTTGCGACAATTCTATTCCCCGGTGCGCTGGGTGCAAAGCTTGCGAGCCCTCCTGGAGCAGGGTGTGCAGAGCGCCCTGGAATGCGGTCCGGGAAGGGTTCTGGAGGGCCTGTGCCGCCGTCTTGGCAAACCGCTGCCGACATGGCCCATGGATTCCCCGGGGGCCCTGCGGCGCGCCTTGGAGCGTACGGCGGCGTGAGCGGGGGGGAACTGCAAAACCAGGTTGCCCTGGTGACCGGCGCCAGTCGCGGGCTTGGGGCGGCTATTGCCGCCGAGCTGGGGCGCCGGGGGGGGCGCCTGATCGGCACGGCCACAACGCCCGAGGGCGTGGAGAGGATGATCGAGCGGTGGCGGGAACAAGGTGTGCGCGGCGTGGGTCGAGTGCTGGACGTGAGCCTTCCGGAATCGGTGCGGGAACTGGGAGCATGGCTGCGCGCGGAGGGCCTGGCGCCGACCATCCTGGTGAACAACGCCGGCATCAACCGGGACGGCCTGCTGGCGCGCATGTCCGAGGAAGACTGGGCCGCGGTGCTTGAGACCGACCTGACCTCGGTGTATCGATTGAGCCGTTTATGCCTGCGCTTCATGCTGAAAGCCCGTTATGGGCGCATCATCAATATTTCCTCGGTCATCGGGGAGATCGGCAATCCCGGGCAATGCAACTACGCCGCGGCCAAGGCCGGTATCCTGGGTTTCAGCATGGCGCTGGCGCGCGAGGTGGCGGCGCGCAACATCACGGTGAACGTGGTCACGCCCGGCTTCATCCGCAGCGACATGAGTGCCTCGCTGAGCCGGGAGCAACAGGAACAGATACTGGCCCGGGTGCCGCTGGGCCGACTGGGTGAGCCGGAGGAAGTCGCCTCGGCGGTTGCCTTCCTGGCCGCTCCAGGGGCCGCTTACATCACCGGCGGAATCCTCAGGGTCAACGGCGGCTTGCACATGGCCTGAGGGCGGACGGCCTCCGGTGCTTACGAAGTAGTTGTTATTTAACCTTAGCTCTAATTATTAAATGATTGATTTTCCTGATATTTTTACCCTAAGCTGGATTTTAAATGAAGATGTCCCATGCAAAGTTTCTTGAATGTTGACGGCTTTTAAATACACTAGCCCGAGAGGCTGTCCCGTTGCTTCCGAGGTCTCCAGTAGATCCTTGGCCGGACATCCAGACCCAGACATGACAGGCTTGGATGCAGGCGACTTCCGTGGATGCATGTTGCCTGCTGAAATCGGCGAAGCCGGTTTCCCTGGTTCTCAAATGCCATGGCTGATGTCATGGCCAACGACATGACCAATGCTGCGGTCAACGCTGTAGAGTTCATTGCATCCCATCGCCCCCGGGCGGCGTCCACGCCGCAAGATGATAAAGTCTGCGGGTTGTTCTCATCGTTTCACCATGCTCTATCACGCCTCAGGAGGTCCCAGGCATCATGAGTCAGGACAATAGCCAGACTGGCAGTATCGAAGAACGCGTCAAGAAAATCATCATGGAAAAACTTGAAGTGGCTGAAGAAGAAGTCACCAGCGAGTCTTCCCTCCGTGACGACATGGGCGTCGATTCTCTTGAGATCACGGATATCGTGATGGAGTTAGAGGAAGTTTTTGACATCGAGATTTCCACCGAGGATGCTGAGAAAATTCAAACCGTCCAGGAAATTATTGACTACATTCAATCCCGCGTGACATGATCGCCGCTGCTCAAGGCGGCCGGCTGCCGGCAGCGGCTCGGAAGAGCCTGCAGGCAATGCCCGGGGCGGCTGTCCGGAAGGTGGCGGTCACAGGCCTGGGCATGCTGAGTCCCCTGGGCAACGGAGTGGAGGCTTCCTGGGCCGGGATCCTCGCCGGCCGCAGCGGTATCCGCGTCCTGGAGCCCGCCCTTGCTGACGTGTTGCCGGTGCGTTTCGCCGGTACCGTGTCCGACTTTGATGCCGTTTCCCCGCTCTCGGCCCGGGACAGCGCGAAGTATGACGAGTTCGTGCTCTATGCCCTGGCGGCGGGCCGGGAAGCCTGCGCTTCGGCCGGGTTGCGCCGTGGCGATGCCTGCCTGGAGCAGGCCGGGGTGGCGGTAGGCTCCGGTATCGGTGGCCTGGGCCTGATTGAGCGGAACATCAAGCGCTTCGAAAGCGGCGGCGCACGGCGGGTCTCCCCGTATTTCGTACCGGGCAGCATCATCAGCATGGCGGCCGGGCTCCTGTCCATGGACATCGGTGCACGCGGCCCGAATTTCGCCGCGGTCAGCGCCTGTGCCACCGGATCGCATAATATCCTGCTGGCCGCGACCCTGATCCGCAGCGGCATCGTTGACCTGATGCTGGCCGGCGGAGCGGAAAAAGCCACCACGCCGGGCGGCGTCTCCGGATTCGCCTCCCTCCAGGCGCTTTCCCGGCGCAACGAGGATCCGCAGGCCGCCAGCCGGCCCTGGGATCGGGCGCGCGACGGCTTTGTCATGGGAGACGGGGCCGGCGTGCTGGTGCTGGAAGAGCTGGAACACGCGCAGGCGCGCGGCGCCTCGGTGCATGGCATCCTGAAGGGTTTCGGCATGAGTTCCGACGCCTACCACAGCACGGCGCCCGAACCGAACGGACGCGAGATCCTGCGCTGCATGGAAAACGCCCTGCGCGAGGGCGGGGTGACCCCGGAACAGGTGGATTACATCAATGCCCACGCCACTTCCACGCCCCTTGGCGACAAGGTGGAATGCCAGGCCATCCAAAAATTATTCGGCAACCAGGCGCCGTGTCCGCTCGTCAGCTCGACGAAGTCCATGACCGGTCATATGCTGGGCGCCGCGGGTGCGGTGGAGGCGATTTTCAGTCTTCTGGCCCTGCGCGACCAAAAGGCCCCGCCGACCATCAACCTGGATGATCCCGAGCCCGGTTGTGACCTGGATTTCGTGGCGCATGAAGCGCGTGCCCTGGACATAGACCTGGTCTTGAGCAATTCCTTCGGCTTCGGGGGCACCAATGTCAGCCTGCTGTTTCAGCGTTTCAGTTGAACGTCCGACGAACCGGGGCCGCGCCGTGTCCGCTGAGCCATCCGCCCTGATCGATGGGCAGCCCGGAGACCGCCTGGCTTTAAGCGAACGCGGATTCCAGTATGGTGACGGACTGTTCGAAAGCATTGCCGTGCGCGACGGGCGGGGACTGTGCTGGGAACGGCATATGGAACGCCTGCTGGAAGGCTGTAGAAGGCTCCGCCTGCCGTTCCCGGAAGACACGCTGTTGCGGAGGGAAGCCGGACGCCTGATGGCGGGCACGGCCCGGGGTGTGCTGAAGATTTACTGGACCCGGGGGTGCGGCGGGCGCGGCTACGAAGCGCCTGAAGCGCCGCGCCCGACCCGCATCCTGGGCCTGCATCCCTGGCCCGCGCGGCTCCGGGATTACCCCGCGCGGGGCCTGAAGGTACGCTTCTGCGACCTGCAGCTGGGCTGGCAGCCGGCCCTGGCCGGTTTGAAGCACCTGAATCGCCTGGAACAGGTATTGGCGCGCGGCGAGTGGCGTGATCCATCGATCCATGAAGGCCTGATGTTTGACCGCGCCGGGCACGTGGTGGAGGGCACCATGAGTAACCTGTTCCTGGGCCTGGACGGCA
>JABAAT010000020.1 GCA_014238615.1 Gammaproteobacteria bacterium
ACGAAAGAACCCAAGGCAACGAAAGAAGCCAAGGCAACGAAAGAACCCAAGGCAACGAAAGAACCCAAGGCAACGAAAGAACCCAAGGCAACGAAAGAACCCAAGGCAACGAAAGAACCCAAGGCAACGAAGGAACCCAAGGCAACGAAAGAACCCAAGGCAACGAAGGAACCCAAGGCAACGAAGGAACCCAAGGCAACGAAAGAAGCCAGGACAGCGAAAGCAGCCAGGGTAACGAAAGAAGCAGCGGCTCCAGCGAAGGCGGCGAATTCATGAAGACTTTCGTTCCAGGGCGACTCGCGGAGGCTGAACATCATGCCTGAGATGAATATCCGGGATCTTGCCGATGTTTTGGAACTTCCGGTCGAGGAATTCATGCAGCACCTGCGTTCCGCCGGGATCGAGGCGGAATCCGCCGATGTCCCCATGGATCAGGAGCAGAAGACCAGGCTGTTGCTGCACCTGCGTGCCTCCCGGGGCAGCACCTGCGTGGACATTGAGCCGCGTCGCATCAGCCTGAAGCGTAAGACGTTGAGCGAGATCAAGATTCCGATCTCCACCCAGATGCGGGGTAAAGTGCGCTATCGCAATGTGTCGGTGGAGTTTCGGCGCACCCGCACCTACGTGCGCCGTGATGTGCTGGAGCACGAAGATGTGATGGCGCGGGAAGAAGCCGAGCGGCGGGGCATGGAAGAGGAAGCCCGGCAGTTGGATGTGGAGGCGGCCGAGGCCGCCGCGGCCCTGGAACAGGCTCGGGAGCAGGCGCCCCCGGATGAGACCCGGGAAGAGGCCGCTCCACCTCCGGAGGCCGAGGTCGGGGTCGAGGCTGTTCCGGCGGTGGAGGCTGCCCATCCGCAGGAGCCGGAGCAGGAGCCGGAGCAGAAACAAGAGCAAGAGCTGGAGCAAGAACAAGAACAAGAGCCGGAGCAAGAACAAGAACAAGAGCCGGAGCAGGAGTCGCAGACGTCGTTGGCCGCCGCGGAGCAGGCCGAGGAGTCCCCGGCGGCCCCGGAGGCCGCGGCCCCCCCCCCGGTCAACATGGGCTTCGGGAAAGACAAGCTACGCGTGGATACCAACAAGGTCCGCCGTCGCACGCGCAAGCGGCGCCTGCAGGCCACCGTGGTGACCGCCGCCGGCGGTCGTCAGCATACCTTTCAGCGTCCCACCGCGCCGGTGGTTCGTGAGGTGGAGATCCCCACGACCATTACCGTGGGTGAACTGGCCGCGCGCATGTCCGTGAAGGCGCAGGAAGTCATTAAGCTGCTGATGAACCTGGGCACCATGGTGACCATCAACCAGGGTCTGGACCAGGAGACGGCGAGCCTGGTTGTGGAGGAAGTCGGGCACAAACCGATCCTGCGCAAGTCCTCCAGCGTGGCGGAGCAGATCGGAGAATTGACCGACGAACAACAGGGCGAGACGCAGCCGCGGCCGCCGGTGGTCACCGTCATGGGCCACGTGGACCATGGCAAAACCTCCCTGCTGGACTACCTGCGCCACACCCGCGTGGCAGGCGGCGAGGCTGGCGGCATCACCCAGCATATCGGCTCCTACCAGGTGGAAACGCCGCACGGCCCGGTGACCTTTCTGGATACCCCCGGGCACGAGGCTTTCGGCACCCTGCGCGCGCGCGGCGTCAAGGTCACCGATATCGTGGTGCTGATCGTGGCCGCCGATGACGGCGTCAAGCCGCAGACTCGGGAAGCCGTGCAGTACGCCCGCGCCGCGCGGGTGCCGATCATCGTGGCCGTGAACAAGATGGATAAGCCCGGTATGGATATTGAGCGAGTGCAGCGGGAACTGGCAGACCTGGAACTGGTGCCCGAGAGCTGGGGCGGCGAGACCATGTGCCTGCCGATCTCGGCGAAGACCGGCGAGGGGGTGGAAGCACTCCTGGAGGCTTTGCATTTACAGGCCGAAATGCTGGAACTGCGCGCCCCGGTCGGTGTGCCGGCTTCCGGGGTCGTGTTGGAATCCTCGGTGGATCGCAGCCAGGGCCCGGTGTGCACCGTGCTGGTGCGGGGCGGTATCCTGCGGCCCGGCGATATGTTGCTGGCCGGCCACAGCTACGGCCGCCTGCGCGTGTTGCGCGACGAACAGGGTCGCCCGGTGACGGAGGCCGGTCCGGCGCGCTCGGTGCGGGTGCTGGGTCTGAACAGTGTGCCGCGCTCCGGCGACAGCTGCCTGGTACTGCAGGACGAGAAGAAAGCCCGCGAGCTGGCCGAGGCGCGGGCCGAGGAGAGCCGCGATGCCAAGCTGGCGCGACCACGTGCCGCCCTCGCCTCGGACAACCTGCTGGAGCGCATGGGTAAACCGGGAGAGCCTGTCGGCACCGTACTGAACCTGCTGTTGCGCGCAGACGTGCACGGCTCCGTGGAAGCACTCTCCGAGGCCATCGGGCGTCTCAGCCGCGAGGGCAAGGTCCGGGTGGAATTGATTGCCGGCAGCGTCGGCGCCATCACCGAGTCCGATATTGACATGGCCCGCACCTTCAAGGCCAGGATTATCGGGTTCAACGTACGCGCCGTGGCCACGGCGCGTGCGTTGGCCGAGGGAGAGGGGGTGAAGATCCATTACTACAGTGTGATCTATGAAGCCATTGAAGACTTGGAAAAGATCGTTGAGGGCATGGTGGAGCCGGAGCGGCGTGAGCACCTGATTGGCGTGGCCGAGGTACGCGATGTGTTTGTATCTTCCAAGCTGGGAGCCATCGCCGGCTGCCTGGTGGTGGAAGGCGAGGTGCGGAGCAAACTGCCGATTCGGGTATTGCGGAATGACATCGTGATTTACGAGGGGGAACTCGAATCCCTGCGCCGCTTCAAGGAGGATGTGAACAAGGTGCCGGCCGGCACCGAATGCGGTATCGGGGTAAAGAACTACCAGGACGTGAAGAGCGGCGACCGCATTGAGACCTTTGAGTGGGTGACCGAGCGGCGCTCCGTCTGAGCATGTTGTGTCAACCCGATACGGCCGCCATCAGCGGGTCGCCGCCTTGGTGCAGCGCGAACTCGCCGCCTTGCTGCAGTCGCACGCCGACCTGGCTGCTCTCCCCGGGCTGTTGACCTTGTCCCACGTGCGGGTCAGCGCCGACCTGTCGGTGGCTGATGTATATGTGACCCTGCTCACTGCCGCCTCGATGGAGCAGGCCGGGGACGCGGCGGAGCCGCTGTCGGCGCCGATGACGGAGACCCTGGAGCTGCTGAACCAGGCGGCTCCCGCCCTGCGCCGGGACCTGGCCGGGCGCGTCGCGTTGCGCGCGGTGCCGACGCTGCGGTTTCACCAATTTGACACCCCACGTCGCGCCGCGCACCTGGATGCCATATTGGACGACCTCCTGCAGCCGGGAAAATGCCCGGACGATTCCTCCTGAGTTAAGAGGCGGAGTGAGAAATGGCCCGCCGCCGCGGTCGCAATGTGCACGGCGTTTTGACGCTGGACAAACCTTCCGGAGTCACCTCGAACGATGCCTTGCAACGGGTCAAACGTCTGTACGGGGCCGCCAGGGCTGGACATACCGGCAGCCTGGATAAACTGGCCACCGGCCTGCTGCCGCTTTGCCTGGGCGAGGCCACCAAGCTTTCCTCCTACCTGCTGGAGGCTGACAAGAGCTATGTTGTGGAGGCGCATTTCGGCGTGGTGACCACGACCGGGGACGCTGACGGCGAGATCCTGCCGCGCCCGGATGCGTCTGCACCGTTGCCGGACCTTGCCGCTCTGGAGCGTGTGCTGCCGTCTTTTCGGGGGACGATCGAACAGGTGCCACCCATGTACTCAGCGCTCAAATACCAGGGCCGCAGACTGCACGAACTGGCCCGGGAAGGCATCGAGGTGAAGCGCGAGCCCAGGCAGGTGCGCATCGACCACCTGGAGTCGCTGGAGTTAAAAGGCGATAAATTCCGCTTCAGGATGGACTGTTCCAAGGGCACCTACGTGCGCACCCTGGTGGCCGACCTGGGTGAGAAGCTGGGCTGTGGGGCCAGTGTTTCCTCGCTGCGGCGGGTGCGTTCCGGACCCTTCCTGGAGGAGCACATGGTGGAGTTGGCGCATCTTGAGGAGCTGGTACGTACCGCGCCGGGTCCTTACCCCCTGGATCCACTGCTGCTGCCCCCGGACCGGGTGCTGGAGAATTACCCCGAGCTGGTGCTGGACGAAGACCTTGTTTACTACATCACGCAAGGCCAGCCGGTACAGGTGCCCCGCGCTCCCGCCGAGGGCCTGCTGCGCCTGTACGAAGGCGATCGTCGCTTTCTGGGCGTTGGCGAAATCCTGGGTGACGGCCGCGTCGCCCCCCGCCGCTTGCTGCGCCTGCCGCGCCCAGGCACCGAGGTCGATGTTCCCGGAGCGACCGGCGGCTGACCCGCCGGATGCCCTACTTTCCCCGGCCGCCCGGC
>JABAAT010000018.1 GCA_014238615.1 Gammaproteobacteria bacterium
CCACCGCTTCCTTACGCTCTCTCTCCTTCCCTAACGACTCCGGACGCTTCGCATCGCGCTCCACCGCTTCCTCACGCACTCTCTCCTCCCCTGACGACTCCGGACGCTTCACATCGCGCTCCACCGCTTCCTTACGCTCTCTCTCCTTCCCTAACGACTCCGGACGCTTCGCATCGCGCTCCACCGCTTCCTCACGCACTCTCTCCTCCCCTGACGACTCCGGACGCTTCGCATCGCGCTCCGACACCGCTCCCTCGCGCACTTCACCATCCCGCGCCGGCTCCAACCCCGGTTCCGACTCCTGCCGCGGCTGAAGCGCGTTCCGACCACCAACACCTTGGATACCTCCGCCATGCGGAGAGGGTTCCGACTCCTGCCGCGGCTGAAGCGCGTTCCGACTCATTATCGCCTCGTCGTGAAACCGGAGGGCCCTCTCATCATTCGGCTTCAGCGCAATGGCTTTCTCGTAAGCTTCAATAGCCTGATCCAAAAGACCCATCCCCTCATAAATCTTTCCCCGGGCGCAATAGCCGGCCGCGTCCCGCGAATCCAACTGCACGACCTTGTTGTAATCATCAAGGGCCTTCCGTAGTTCCCCCCGGCTCATGTAGACATTCCCTCGACAACGGTAGGCCTCAACGTCATCCGGCCTCAGTTCAATGAGCTTATCGTAATCGGCAAGGGTTTGATTGAAAGCACCCTGCTCCTCGTACACCTGTCCCCGGTTTCGATAATACTCGGCCTTACCCGGTTGCAGCTCGATAGCCTTACTGTAATCCTCAAGGGTTTGATCGAAATCACCCTGCTCCTTGTGGAGAGCCCCCCTGTTGCTATAAGCCTCGGCGTAATCCGGCCTCAGCTGAATTGCTTTATTCCAATCAGCAAGGGACAAATTCTGCTTGCCCTGCTCGTAGTAGGCCCTCCCTCGATTCCTGTAAGCCTGCACATAATCCGGTTGCAGTTCAATGGCCTGGCTGTAATCATCGATAGCCAACTCGTACTTGCCCCGCACGCCATGGCTATTGCCCCGGTTGTAATAGGCCCTGGCATAATCAGGCCGCAGTTGAATCGCCTTGCCGTAATCCTCAATGGCACGGTCTAATTCTCTCAGCTTTCTATGGGCATTGCCGCGAAAAAAGTAGATCCTGGCATCATACGGCTCTAATTGCGCGGCCCCGCCATAATCAACAACAGCGGCGGCATAGTCGCCCTTGCTCATGCGACAGACCCCACGTAACAGGTAGCTCTCACCGTCCAGGGGGTATTGGGAAATGATCTGCCCCAGAAAACGAATCGCGGCACTGTACTTCTTGCGCACGAGCAAAAGCCCGGCCTGCTTTTTACTGCTACTTAAATCCATACCTCACCCAGGGAAAACGCTACCAGATTCACGCATAAATGCAAGCAGGCCGCGCCCGCGGCGAGAACACCTTGCGGTGGTGTTAAGTTCCCGGGCAACCCGGCGGCCTGGTTCAAGGTGTCATTCCGGTGACTCTCCAGGCCGCTGAATATCCGCCTCCCCGGCTTCCCCGGCCCCGCCGGAAGACAGGGTGATGGGAGGCAGGGTGATGGAAGACAGGGTGATGGAAGACAGGGTGATGGGAGGCAGGGTGACACGACCTGTTTCCGCCGCTCTATCCTGCATAGGCCTTCCGACCGGGAACACTTTCTTCGGTGCCTGGTTCGCTCAGTCAGAGGGCGACGCCTCGCATGATAATCCTTGACCCATGCTCCAATCATACACTTCGCTTCCCATCCGTCGATCGGCTCATTCAAGATGATCATTGTATTACCTCTCCCCCGATCTGACCAGTTGGCTGAGCCGTTCGCGCACCTGCTCCAGCCCCCGGAACAGGTATCCAGTCCAGTACCTCGTTTCTAAAGCCGCGCTGACACCGTCCCATGAAGGCGCCTCGGCTTCCCAGGCTGGATCTAATGCCCCCTTCGCCTTGCACCGGTCCACGCACACCGCGCCCGGAAACCCCGGTGCCCGCTCGCGGCGGCTTCGGCAAGCGTCGGAGCTCCCGCAACCATCCCAGGACGCGTACCCGCCGTGTAGAGCGCGGCGAAGGATCCACCCCAGGAGTCAGCGCCCCCGTAGTCCTTCAGAACGCGGAAATGCAGCCGACAGCGAGGCCGCGGAGGGCGGATGGCCGGTTTCCGGCGTGGGTTATACTGGTTTCCCTGCTTCCGTGTGTGGGAAATCGCATCATGTCTAAGATCAATCGTTACAGTTCGCAGATTACCGGGCCTCGCTCGCGCGGGGCAGCCCAGGCCATGTTGTACGGGGCCGGCCTGACTCCGGAGGACATGGATAAGGCGCAGGTAGGCATCGCCAGTGTCTGGTATGAGGGCAATACCTGTAACATGCACCTGCTGGAATTGGCCGAGGAGGTAAAGCACGGGGTGCGGGCGGCCGGTATGGTCGGCCTGCGTTTCAATACCGTGGGAGTCAGCGACGGCATCTCTATGGGCACCGAGGGGATGAGCTACTCCCTGCAGTCGCGTGATTTGATCGCCGACTCCATCGAAACCGTGCTGCGCGCCCAGTGGTATGACGCGGGGGCCTTTCTGCCTGGTTGCGACAAGAATATGCCCGGCTGCGTCATGGCCATGGCCCGGGTGAATCGGCCGGCGCTGCTCATCTACGGCGGCACTATCCGGGCCGGTCGGCACCAGGGGCGCAAGGTAGATATCATTTCGGCCTTCCAGAGCTACGGGGAGTACCTGGCCGGAAGTATGGATGACGCCACGCGCCTGGAACTGCTGCAAAGCGCCTGTCCGGGAGCGGGGGCCTGTGGCGGCATGTATACGGCCAATACCATGGCCGTTGCCATTGAAGCGCTGGGTCTGAGCCTGCCCTACAGCTCCTCCATCCCGGCCACGGACGCGGGTAAGCAGGAGGAGTGCCGACGCGCCGGCCCGGCCCTGCGCCTGCTGCTGGAACGGGACCTCAAACCACGCGACATCATGACGCGCGCGGCCTTTGAGAACGCCTTGGTGATGGTCATCGCGCTGGGCGGCTCCACGAACGCCGTGCTGCATCTGATCGCCATGGCGCGCGCCGCGGAGGTGCCGCTGGGTCTGGATGACTTCCGAGAAGTCAGCGCGCGGGTGCCCTACCTGGCTGACCTGAAACCCAGCGGCTCGTACGTAATGGAAGATCTACACGGTATCGGCGGCACGCCGGCGGTGATGCGCTACCTGCTTGAACACGACCTGCTAAACGGTGACTGCCTCACGGTCACCGGCCGCTCCCTCGGGGAGAACCTGGCTGAAGTACCGGAGCTCAGCACTGGGCAGCGCATCGTGCGGACGCTGGAGCAGCCGCTCAAGGCCACCGGTCACCTGCGCGTGCTGTACGGCAACCTGGCGCCCGGGGGAGCGGTGGCCAAGATCACCGGAAAGGAGGGCGACCGCTTCCGGGGGCCGGCGCGGGTCTTCGATTCCGAGGAAGACATGCTGGCGGCCCTGGAAGGCAACCTGGTTCGCAAGGGCGAAGTGATCGTGATCCGTTACGAGGGTCCCAAGGGAGGACCCGGGATGCCGGAGATGCTGGCACCCACATCGGCGATCATGGGCGCGGGGATGGGAGGTGACGTGGCCATGATCACCGACGGGCGCTTCTCCGGCGGTTCGCACGGCTTCCTGGTGGGACACGTGGTGCCGGAGGCGCAGGAGGGCGGCCCCATCGCCCTCCTGCGGGACGGCGATATGCTACTGATCGATGCGCGTACAGACCAGCTGGAGGTGGAACTGGAAGCGGCGGAGTTAAAACGGCGCGCCGCCTCCTGGAACATGCCCCCCTACAAAGCGCAACGCGGCACTCTCCATAAGTACATCAAGAGCGTAAAATCGGCCGCCGAGGGCTGCGTTACCGACGAGTGAAGTCCGCGCACATCCGCATGATGCACAGCGGCGGGTGATCGACGTCACCGGAGGGGAAGGCGGAGCAAGACTTGCGGTAGAGTTCAGTCGGCCGGGGCGCCACCGGGGAGAACCTTCACGGCGGGTCTGCTCCCGGTACGACACGGGGTCTCGCCGGGGCGCGGGGGATCGCCTCTCCGGTTCAACCCGCCTGTCGCGATATGCCCCGCGGGGATTGCAGCAGGGGCTCCACGAACTCGGCGATACCCTGCTCGTCCAGGCCGGCGTCGGTCAACATGTCATCCCTTGAGCCGTGCTGTACCAGGCGATCCGGCAGGCCGTGCAGCCGTGCGGGCGGCAAGCCGTGCCGGGCCAGCAGCTCATTCACCGCGCTGCCCGCTCCACCCTGCACGGTATTCTCCTCCACGCAAACCAGCAGCTGGTGGCGGCGCGCCGTCTCCAGCAGCAGCTGCTCGTCCAACGGCTTGATAAAGCGCATGTTGATTAGAGTGGCGTCCCAGCGCTCCGCCAGGGCCACGCAGGGCGTCACCATGGCGCCGAAGGCAAGCAAGGCAAGCGTGCTTCCCTCGCGCCGCACCTCGGCCTTGCCGAGCGGTAAAGTGCTGAACTCCTCCTCCACGGGAACCCCGGGACCGGCGCCGCGCGGATAGCGCACGGCGGCCGGCTGCTCCAGCTGCAGACCGGTGTAGAGCATCTGCCGGCACTCGTTCTCATCGGCCGGTGCCATGATCACGAAATCCGGCAGGCAGCGCAGGAAGGTAAGATCGTAACTGCCGTTGTGAGTAGGGCCGTCGGCCCCCACCAGGCCGGCACGGTCGATGGCGAACAGCACCGGCAGGCGCTGGTTCACGACATCATGGATGACTTGGTCGTAGGCGCGCTGCAGAAAGGTGGAGTAGATGGCCACCACCGGCTTCATGCCTTCGCAGGCCAGGCCCGCGGCCAAGGTCACGCTGTGCTGCTCGGCGATGCCGACGTCGAAATAACGCTCCGGGAAGCGCTTTTCGAACTCCACGAGCCCGGAACCCTCGCGCATGGCCGGGGTAATCGCCACCACGCGGGGATCGCGCTGCGCCATGGCGCAGATCCAGTCGCCGAAAATTTTGCTGTAGGTGGGGGCGGCCGGGCGCTTGGACGGCTGGATGCCGGTGTCCAGATCAAAAGGCGTCACGCCGTGGTATTTCACCGGGTCCAGCTCGGCGGGAGCATAGCCCTTGCCCTTGCGGGTAATCAGGTGCAGCAGGCGGGGGCCCGGCAGGTCCCGGGCGCGGCGCAGCAGGTGCAGCAGGCCGGGCAGATCGTGACCATCCACGGGACCCAGGTAATTAAACCCCAGTTCCTCGAACAGCACACCGGGCACAATCAGTCCCTTGACCTGGCGCTCGGCGCGGCGCGCCAGTTCCCAGACGCTGGGCATGTGCGACAGCACTTTGCGGCTGCCTTCGCGCACGGTGGTATAGAGCTTGCCGGATAAAATCTGGACCATGCGGTTGGACAGCGCGCCCACGTTAGGAGAGATCGACATGTCGTTGTCATTCAGCACCACCAGGAGATCGGTGCCCAGGTCGCCGGCGTGGTTCAAGGCCTCAAAGGCAAGCCCGGCGGTCATGCCGCCATCCCCGATGACCGCTGCCACGCGGCGGTTTTTGTTTTGCAGGCGGTCGGCCGCCGCCATGCCCAGGGCGGCGCTGATGGATGTGCTGGAATGCCCTACCCCAAAGGTGTCGTATTCGCTCTCCTCACGTTTCGGGAAAGGCGCGAGTCCATTCCAGCGGCGGATGCTGGAAATGCGCGCGCGGCGTCCGGTCAACATCTTATGCGGGTAGGCCTGGTGGCCCACGTCCCAGACGATGCGATCGTGGGGCGTGTCGTACAGGTAGTGCAAGGCAACGGTCAGTTCCACCGCACCGAGACCGGCGGCGAAGTGGCCGCCGCTTTGGCTGACGGAATACAACAGGAAACTACGCAGCTCGGCCGCGAGGCGTTCCAGGTCATCGACCGGCAGGCGGCGCAGGTCGGCGGGCAGATCGATCTGATCCAGCAGGGGGGTGGGGGGGGGGCTTGCTCCCATGGCGCTTTCAGACCTGCACGGCAGCGGCACGGAGCAATAATCGGCCGCCCAGCCCAGCCCCCGGGCGCCTCAAAACCTCAGGCCCGCAGGCCGCAACCCCCGGAGCAACCCCCGGGACGGCCGCGGCAGCGACAGGTGCGCTCACGACGCGCCGTATCGGGCAGGCTTGTGCGTGGCGTTCTTGCATCATTGAATCTACTGGCTATGGCTCAAAGCGTGGCAACATGGGAGCGCGGTGCTATGCTCCGGAGACTCGCTTGCCGGGGGCGGTACCCGGTGTGGGGCGGTGCCCGGTATTCCAGGGCCTCCCTGGAACAGGCGGCTTCCCCCCACCGGGGCTGTCCGCCGCCTTTTAAAGAGCAACAGCGAGACGGGCGCGGCACTCACCCACACAGCAGGCATTGTAATCAATCCCCGGCCGGAATATACTAGCCGCCTCTGGATACTTGAAGAATCTGGAGCCAGGTAAGCGCTTTGCCCGGCCAGTCAGTGTTGCGAAAAAGACAACGGATAACGGGATTTTAAGCCATATGGGGGTTCCCCTCGCACAGCAATACCAAGTCGGTAAATATATTCTCGCCAATAAGTTACGCGGGCGAAAACGTTACCCCCTGGTGCTCATGCTGGAACCCTTGTTCCGATGCAACCTGGCCTGTGCCGGCTGCGGCAAAATCGACTACCCGGATGAGACTCTGAATCGGCGCTTGAGCTACGAAAAATGCATGGACGCGGCGGAGGAATGCGGAGCGCCGATGGTCTCCATCGCCGGCGGCGAACCGCTGATCCACACCGAAATGCCGCGCATTGTAAACGGCTTGGTGGAGCGCGGGAAATTCGTCTATCTCTGCACGAACGCCCTGCTGCTGGAAAAGCGCCTGCACCAGTACCAGCCTTCTTCCCACCTCACCGTCTCCATTCACCTGGACGGCAACCAGAAGCGGCATGACGACTCGGTCTGCCGCAAGGGCGTATACAACAAGTGTATCCGGACCATCCGCCTGGTCCTGCAGCGGGGCTTCCGGGTCACGATAAACTGCACGCTGTTCCAGCAGGAGACCGCTGAAGAAATCGCCAAATTCATGGACTCCATGATGGAACTGGGGGTGGAGGGCGTGACCATCTCACCCGGCTACAGTTACGAGCGGGCGCCGCGCCAGGACGTCTTCCTGCGCCGCCTTGAGAGCAAACAACTCTTCCGGAAACTGTTCGGGCTTGGGCGCGGGCGCCGCTGGCGTTTCAACCAGTCTTCGCTCTACCTGGACTTTCTGGCCGGCAACCAATCCTATCTATGTACTCCCTGGGGCAACCCCACCCGCAATATCTTCGGCTGGCAAAAACCCTGCTACCTGCTGAACGAGGGTTACGCGGCCAGTTTCCAGGAACTGCTGGATACCACTGAATGGGAGCGTTACGGAACCGGCCGCAACCCGAAGTGCAGCAACTGCATGGTGCACTGCGGCTATGAAGCGACTGCGGTGGAAGATTCCTTCCGACGGCCCTGGGCGGCGCTTCAAAGCTGGTTCTTGGGACCCCGCGTAAACGGCCCCATGGCCCCTGATCCGGGAGCAGGCCCCCCGCCCCGGGAACCGGCCTCTCCGGCCACCGTGGACGCTGCCGCCACCGGACAACCCGGTGACTAGACAACCCGGTGACTACCTCCCCTAAGCGGGAATCACCAAATCACGCCGCGTTCCCATCGCGCCGCCGGGGGTCTCACCAGCGGCTTGCTACCGTTGCCCGTACTGTGCCTGCCGCCGCCCCCTCCCTGGCAGCAGCGCTATCGCCGAGCACCGGCCTGGTCAACGCTGACTCCGCTTCCGGGCGGCGCGCTCTATCCTGCCGCACCCGGCCGAGCGGCGGTTCCCCGGCGCCGCCGCGTGGTATGGAAAGGCCGGCGGCACCCGATATAGACTCATGACGCATCTGCCGGGCATAGCGGCTCAGAACCATCGGAGCGGCCGCCGGAACGGCATTTCCCAGCCGGGAGTGCTGGGGTTATTGCTCATAGGGGCGCTGGCGGCGCCGACTCCCGGCGCGTGCGTGGAGACACCGGAAGCGGCCAAAAGCGCCGTTGTGGTGATCGAAGAACTGCATGAGAAGCTGCTGGATGTCATGCGCAGGGCCGATGAACTGGGGTACCAGGGCCGCTACCGGGAACTGGCCCCGGTCCTGAAAGCCGGCTATGACACGCCTTTGATCTGCAAAGTGATCCTGGGTGACGGCTGGAAGCCATTGAGCGCCGCACAGCGCGCGGATTTCATCGCCCTGTTCACCCGGCTCAGCATCGCCACCTACGCCAGCCGTTTCAATGCCTATCACGGAGAGAGTTTCGTCTCCGGCGAGATCAAGACCTTGGGCAAGGGGCGCAAGCTGGTCAAAAGCAGATTATTGAAAAGCGGCGGCGGGGAGCCCGTAAGCCTCGATTACCTGCTCAACCCGACGCCGCAAGGCTGGCGGATTATCAGCGTCATCGCCCAGGGCGTCAACGACCTATCGCTGAAACGCGCCGAGTACGGGAAGGTGCTGCGAGAACAAGGCTTTCCGCAACTGCTGGAGCTCCTGAATGGGAAACTGCAGGAACTTGAACATTAAGGAGGCGCTGCTAGAATGCAATGGTTCGCGATGAGAAGGTAAAGCCGTAGGACCTTGAGCATTGAGAAACCGACACCGAATGAAACACAAACACTCAAATCCGCTGCAAACCTTCGGAGCCTGCCGCCCGCGGCGCGCATTGTGCTTTCTGACCCTGCTGCTGGCCGTCGCCGCCACCGGTTGCAGGCACACCGGCTCAACGGCCGCAACGAACCTGTCGGACGAAACGACGGCGCGCGCCCTGCTGGAGCCGCTGAATCGAGCCTCCTACCGCTTGACCGATACCCTGGACAGGGCACTCCTCAAGCCACTCGCGGTCGGCTACCAGGACATCACGCCTAAACCGCTCCGCCATGCGATAACCAACTTCTTCCGCAACCTGTCCTACGGGGGGGTGGTCGTGAACGACTTCCTGCAGGGCAAGGTGCGGCAAGGCATGGAAGACCTGTTCCGAATCATCGTGAACAGCAGCTTCGGAATCGGAGGGTTGGTCGACATGGCCTCCGACTTCGGACTGCCACGACACGAAGAAGACCTGGGCCAGACCCTGGCGGTCTGGGGCGTACCCGCCGGCCCCTACCTGTTCCTGCCGCTGTTAGGCCCCAGCACCGCGCGGAACCTGCCCAATTTCGCCCTAGACGCCTTTCTGGACCCCGTCAACTGGCTTGGTAATAACACCTACCAATACTCACTGAATGGCCTGGAGCTTGTGAATACCCGGGCCGAGTTGCTGCAAATCACCGATCTTGTGGAAGAAAGTGCGCTTGACCCGTACACTTTCATCCAGGAAGGCTACCTGCAACGGCGGGAATACCTGGTTTATGACGGCAATCCGCCGCTGGATGCGCTGGATGATGAAATTGATGCATTGTTTGAAGAGGAGGAAACAGAGAAAACGGCTCCTTAGCCGGGATCCCCCGGTCGCCGCACCCCTAAATCCCGGTATCCGCACGGGCATCCCGGTATCCGCACGGGAAAAATGCTGACCCAGGCGTGCCGCTACGCGCGAACCCGACAGGTGCGCCGCCGGGAAGGCCGTCCGGACCCGGTCGGCGCCGGCCCTGGGAGCAAAAAACCCGGCCGCGTATTTTGCGCCGCGCTGAAAGGCGTTACGATAGAGGGCTTGGGTTCTTCGCCATCACTACCGTCTGAATGCAGACCCCACCTTACCTGGAACACAAAACGCAAACATGCAAATCCTACTTGCTAATCCACGCGGTTTCTGCGCGGGAGTGGACCGCGCCATCGCCATCGTGAAAAAGGCCCTGGGACTTTTCGGGGCCCCCGTCTACGTGCGTCATGAAGTGGTGCACAATAAATACGTGGTCGATTCCCTGCACGCGGACGGCGCCATCTTCGTGGAAGAATTGGATGAGGTGCCGGACGGGGCCATCGTTATTTTCAGCGCCCACGGGGTCTCCAAAAAAGTACGGGAGGAAGCGGCGGCGCGCGGCCTGCGGGTCTTTGACGCCATTTGCCCGCTGGTCACCAAGGTGCATATGGAAGTGGATCGATACCAGCAGGAAGGTCGCGAATGCATTTTGATCGGACACGCCGGGCATCCGGAAGTGGAAGGCACTCTCGGCCAATACCGGCGCGCGGGCGACGCGGATAATACGGACGGCATGTACCTGGTTGAGTCGACCGAGGACGTCGCGCGCCTGCGTATCAGGCAGCCGGATTTCCTGGCCTATGTCACCCAAACCACGCTCTCCATGGATGATACAGCCGAGATCATCAAGGCGCTGCGCAAGCGCTTCCCGGCCATCGTCGGCCCCAAGAAAAACGATATCTGCTATGCCACCCAGAACCGCCAGGACGCCGTCAAACGGCTGGCCCGGGACTGTGACCTGATCCTGGTCGTGGGTTCCCAGAACAGTTCAAACTCAACCCGCCTGATGGAAATCTCGCAGAAAATGGAAGTCCCCGCCTACCTGGTGGACAACGCCACCGAGATCCAGGAAGCATGGCTGAAAGACATCACCATGGTGGGCATTACCGCCGGCGCCTCCGCCCCCGAGGTGCTGGTTGATGAAGTGATTAAAAAGCTGCAGGCCCGGAACGTGGAAACCCGCTTCCAGGAGGTTCCGGGTATCCTTGAGAAAGTGGTCTTCTCCCTGCCGCGGGACCTGGTGGAACTTCAACCGGAAATCCCCGAGACGAGAAGCCGGCCGCTTGAGCAGCCACGAAAGGAAGCGGGCTAAAAAACCACACCAAGCCTCCCACGCGCCTCCACGCCCTCTTCCTACTCTACTGCCTGGCACCGGGCGCGGGGGGGGCCGCCCGCTCCCATCCCCACCACCGTTCCATACTTCCGCTCTTCGCCCGTGTGGACGCGTTCACCGTCTGCACGCTCACATGGCAGGGCAGCTTCCGGCCCAGGTATCAACATTCGGGGGGCAAGACCGACCGGAGGACCGTACCACCTTCACCTCTCCAAGCCGCCTTGGAACCGGCTTGCCGGGCTTACAAGTCAAGGGAAACCCCCGCGCCGCAAAGCTGCGCCGTGAACCTCATGGTCCTGTTGTGCCAGGTTTGCTACTGACCGGCGCAGGACTCCTGCTCTACTTTCCGGGCCTGTGCAATGCGTTGCTGTTTTTGCTCTTCAGTCATGTAAGCGAGTGCACCGTCTTCACTCTTGTATTGCAGACGCCGCCCCTGGTTAAGGGCTGCGAGCGCGGCCTTGGCTTCCCGACATCTTTGCACGGACACTTCACGCCGCGCCTCATCTTCCTTCTGAAGGCGCCGCTGCTCTTCCTGTTCCTTCCGCCGCTCGGCCGCGTCCAACAACTTCTCCCCCAAGGCCTCCCGTGCGCGCCGTGACTCCGGGAAATCAGCATCGTAGATGCGCACTTCCTCCGCTTCCACGCCGGGCGGCGGATGCTCTCCATACTGAACTCCGTCTTCCCCGGCCCACCTGTAGGTTTTCCCGGCTGACCCAGGCTCCGCGGCACAAACCCAGGCGACCGCCCCACACCCAAGCAGCACACCAGGCAACAGGCTGCCCCACCACCCACCGCGCCGGACCGCCTCGGTCACTGCCGCCTCCCCCAACATATCTCGAAGGACCCATCGCCCGCAAAACCTTTTTGCTTCCTGGAATTATAGGTCAGGGAAGTACAGTCGGTATCCACGAAGCCGTTAGGCGTGACCGTCAACAAGTACTGCGGACCGGCATTGAGGTCTATCTCCAGGGTATAGTATTTTTCCGGTGAGAGGGCTCCATCCGCGTAACCCAACTTGGCGGCTTCGTCAATATAAGCGCCTTGGGTGGATCGATAGCGCTCCATACGCGCAGCCGCCTCCAGCAGAAAGGCCCGCGCCTCCGAGCGCCGGGCGCGCTCCAGGTAATTCTGATAACCGGCGGTTGAAAGCACCGCCAGGATGGCCGCCACCGCCACCACGATCATCAATTCAATCAATGTAAATCCCCGCGCCGCACAAGCCGCTCCATGAACCCGCGGCGCAAGGGGACAGCGGCTCCGCAAGTAAGAAATCCTATTCATTGATGTATTCGCGCCAGCTAACCTCGGTGTTCAGTAATATATCGGCCTCCGTCTCCTGCGTCACGGTCTCCCCGGTAGACTGCTGAAGCACCACCGTCACCTTGCCCGGCACATTTTCCCCTGGACTTCCAATATGCAGACTGGGAGCAGAGGGAAGCCCACTCCCCAGCCCGACCACCGTGGTAAAAAAACTGTCCGTGACACCAACCGGGCAACTGGAGCCGGGATTCGTACAATCGACCTGTCCTAACAACATGGAATCAGAAGCCACACCGACCCGCCAATCCACACCATACAGGTAACTTATCCCAAGATCAGCCACGCAGCTGGGGGTTGTGTCTGTATTAACCGGTGTGATTCCTGGAATATCCTGCGCACCAGGTGGGGCAAAGGCCGTACTGAATAGAGCGTCAGCCAGCAGTACCGTGCGGGTCGTGCTCCGATGGCTCGGTATCACGGGGGTCACTCCCGGCGTAGACGGGTAATCCCTGTACCAGCCACAGTAGTACGTCCCATTCAGCCCCTCGGAGGAAGCATAACCAGTGAGATCAACCTTGGGTATCAACCTACTGACCAGATCGCCGCTCACGGAAGTATAATCACTGGTCCCATCGCCCTCCAGGTCAACGCCGGTGGAGCCGACTACCGCATCCGTCACATCAAGCAGACCACAGGTGTCAACCAAGGCGCCCATGCTGCTGCCACTCTTGGAAACATTACGGAACTTACTACCGCTCATCAGTTCAGGAATATTCCATGGGTTGGCATCCCGGATGCCATATAGGGTTTGCGTGGTATCACTGTCGCCATCAGTACCCGCCAGGTAACGACCGCTCCCAAAGAAAACCCAGGAATTACCCTGCGGATCAAGCGTGACAGAGGGACTGGAAAAAATCGGCTGTTGGGTATTCAACAGCACGTCATACCTCCAATCCATTGGGTCCGCATTCTCACCAATATGCACCCGGTACAAACTGCCCTGATCCGCCGCCGAGCTTCCGATCGTTCCGAAATAAGCCACCTCGGCCTTCATGTCCAGATCATAATCGGCTACGACAAAACTCCCCACAAACTCTCCGGCGGAAGCATTCAGGGATGTAGTCCTCAACGCACCAGCCGAGTTGGGGTCCTGGCCCTGCACCAAGTCAGCCAGGTCGTAGATGTAGAGATTAGGGGTCATCGAGGCAGTCGACTCCAGGCCGATCAGGTCAGATGTCCCGGTACCGATGATGATATACCATTTCTCCTCCCCCGACGGCCCCAAACCCGGGGCGTCAATCGGCACCACTCCCACTCCGGAAGTAGCGAACTGCAGGCCGTTCATGATGGTCTGGTCGCAACCGTTAACCCCCAGCACCGCGGCTGATTGCTCGATCGGAGAAAGCTCCGCAATGATCCCTGGCGGGCTTTCCGGGTCCGTGATGTCCAGCACCACGAAGGCGGACTTGAAGGGAATATCGTCCCTATCGTCATCATCATCATTGTCGTCACACAGACCATCCCCACCCGTATCCACACGGTATGAATTCAAATCCCTGCCATAGAAACCCCCGTCCCTGGGAATATCCGGGTTGCCGCCAAGCCGGAAGCCCACCACCATGATGGTTCCCCAGCCTCCCGGATGAGTACTATCCTCGCTAAACACACGGGCATCAAAAATCCTGGGAATGCCGTCCACGAAAAACATGTGCTCGTAATTCTCCTGCATGTAATATTTCAAGCGAGGCAGCAGATTACCCGGCACATAACCCCACAGCTCGGAACCGAGAGGGTGTTCCGTCGCACCGGTACCCGGAAGAGCTTTGCTGAAAGTCCGATTTCTCCGATCGTAGAAACCCGCGTTAAAAGCATGCAGCATACCGTCATTAGCGCCCACGTAGATGACCTGGCGACGATCAGCGTATGCGCTCCTGAAGAACCCATAACTGATATCACCGGAAAGCAGATCATAAGATTCAGCCGGAGCCGAAACGGCAACCGGCGCGGAGTGCGCTATGTCCCCCAGACGCATGACTTCCCGACCTTCACCGGCCGTCCCCGTAGGAAGACTGTCGTAATTGATGCTCCTGTTCCGTACTCCTCCGGCGTCGCGAACATGGGCGCAACTCGCGCTGCTGCCTGCGTACGCGCTGCTCGCATCCCGCCCACGAATATAATCGACCACATACTCGGCGCAACCCGCCTCCACATCCATAAATTGATAGTAGCTGCCAACCAGCCCGCTCGCCGCCGTTTTATCAAAAGCAACGACCTCAGTGGTATCGACCACCCGATTCAGATCCCTGTCAATCCATGTCAGGATATGGCGTCCCCCTGAGGCATTGCCGCCATAGATCCGCTGGGTGATGACTTGGTTGTCCGTCAGGTCGCCCAACCGCTCTCGAGAGTTCCAAACTGGGTCCAAGTGCGCCAGGTTCAGCACATCCGGCGCGCCTGAGGCTATGAACTCGTTGGAGCTGGAACTCGTGTAGCGCCTCAGAAAGGTATCTCCCTGGCTGTTGTCATAGAACACCTCGACCACTCGATCGGTCGTATAATCACCCAACTCGCCATCCCCATTATTGTCCTCGCGCAGGAATCCATTGGGATCGATGAACAAGGCGTAAAGTGTCCCAATCCAGTCAACCTCATCGCCAGTCTCTTCATCCGACCGATTCACCTCGAGATAAGCTTGGTAAACTCCCCCGAGCCCTTCCCGTTCGTTAGCCAGTACAGCAGCAGCGGTGCCGGAACCGGTGCGTTGACCAAGGCCGCCCAGCAGGAGAATTCTAAGCAGGGATGTTTCAAGCTGTGAAGGATCCGTCACTTCATAATAATTATCTGGAAGACCATCCATCCCCGCTGCACCGCTGCTGTTAATCAGGCTATCCCACTCGGAATCACGGTCAGGAATATTATTGCCGTCCGAGTCCTGAAAGCCACCCCACTTGGCGGTGTAATACAGGGGACTTTCCAGGTAGGGACTTTGATAGGAGTCACCCATTCTGAAAGTATGCCAGGCCCGGGTTGAAGCGGGTCGACTTAATAAGATCGAGTCAGTACGGAGAGCCAAGGTGCGCTGGTCCTGCCTAACAGCATTGTTACCAGCTGTCACACTCAGATAGCCGTTAGACAACCTCCCCAGCGCACAGGCATCGTTTGCCGCCTTTCGATACTCCTGGGAGTTCACGACCCTGCCGTTACTGCCGAGGAAGGTATCCATCCCCACCTCGCTCTGTGAATAACAGAACAAAGGAGGAGTAGGCCGATCCCAGGACTTCCACCTTTCAGCAAGATCAGTGCTGTCTACAGAATCTTTCGTGGATTGCAGCAGATAATCTGAATCCAGAGGCAGGGGCCATCCACAGGCGGGAACTTTCAAGGATTGATATTGCACTTGTGTGGGGGCGACATTAAGATCACCGCTGCTCTTTGCATAAGCAAAGTTATCATAGACACAGTTCGAAGAGCCGGAACGCCAATCCGCACCACAATGCTGTGCAAACTCCAGCATATACCTGGTGAGGTAGGGATAATCCTGCCACTTGTTCCACCTGTACGATGCTCTGTTCCCCTCATACAGGTTCCTCTGGTTTGTGTCTGTGCAGGTATATTTATTCAGGTTGTCCCGGACGCCATTAGAGTTAGCCGTGCCCGTTTCATCCAGGTGGGAATAGCCATAATCGAATTGTCCGTAGGTGGCTACATACGGGACGGAAGGAAATCCCAGGGCCGTATAAGCCGTACCTAAATTCGACGAGAAGATAATATCGCCTCCGACGACAGACTGCGTTGTGGCATAGCCGACATTGCCTTCCCAGGTTGCATCAACCACCCCCCAGAAATCATCACCTGAACCGCTCCTGTTGACGGGATCCGCATAGGAAACAACGTGCCGACTGTTCTTGCCTGGATCAGCACGAAGGCGGGCATCCTTGGGAGCACCCGAATAAATGGGGTCCCGGGCAAAAGTATTGTAATGACCGGAATAGGCGTGGAAGCCATCCAGGTCAGCGTTTTCCGTTCCCGCGATGACGAAACCAAAAAGGTGCACAGCATCACCAGAGATCCGCACGTCCAGAAGATGCGTTGCCACCAGCAAGCGATTATCCGTCTCGTTATAAATGTATTCAACAGTCCCCAGCAAGTCCTGATCATAGTCAGCCCCGGCTACAGAATCCTCCCAGACTACCATGTATCTCCCCACCCACAGGGCATCATTGTTCTGGCTGAGGGTGCCTAATGCGTCGTTGTTATAAGCCATGTAACACAAATCATCCACATCCGCCCGCCTTTCACCCGTACAGTCTGCCAAGTCAAAACTGGCGTGTCTCTGCAACACCTGAAAATCCACGAGTTGTCCAACGCTCGGAACAAACCAAGGCACCCGATTCCCGTCGTTTTCATCCGCGGCCGCCCCCGCAATGAGCCTGGTATTCCGATAAGCAGGAATAATCTCCGCCGCAAGCTCCCGCGTCCTCTCAGGATCCCCCTTCGGTACCCGGATAATCGGCAAATCCGGTGTCAGGTTCAAAACGTACGTGCTGATCGTCTGACTACCCGTCCGATCCGTTCTCAAGTCTTCCGTGTGAACATGCGCGGCCAGCCCCGCGGACAGGTAGCTACCCTCACCACTCACAAATCCGGGACACAAACCCCTGGCATCAGACAGATTGCCGATAGTCTTGGTTGTGCAGGTGTAATCATTATCTGTCCCGACAGCCGACCCGACCAACCTGGAAGGGTTGCCCACGATCTCGACAAGCCCCACCTGGTCGGTCTTCCCCACGATCTGAGCCGTTGTAATGGTGTTTCCGGCCATGCCGATACTGGCCGGGATATCATCCGCATCATGATCGATGTAGCTGGTATTGAAAGCGACAATGTTTACCGGACTACACTCCAGGTCCCGCCTTAAATCGCCCAGAATATCAGCGTTACTACCCCAGGTGACCTGCTGTAAGTCTTCCAGGCTTCCCGCATCATCTATACCCAGGGTGGTGAGCGTTGTATCATCCGCGGCGAAAGCAGCAGTGGCCGAGCCGCCGATGGCGTAATTTACCGCTTCTGCGTAGATTTCTCCGAAAGGGTTGCCCCAACTTGCGCAATCGCCTCGCTGCGCCGCAGATGGATTGCCCGGATAGCCGTTGCGCAGGATGGCACCTAACGAGTTGCAATATATGGGGTCATCACGGTTCGGTCCTATCCACCTTTGGTATTCCAAGGTCGGGAGGCGGTCCCTGGGCCTGTAAGACCAGGCCAGGCCGTACACCCGCAGAGCATCCAGGTTCTGCACAATACTTCCGTAAGCTGTAACATCTGTATTTGAGGAAGGGTTTTTTACCCCCAGGGCGTCATATTCATGCAGGGAATTGCTGAATCTGCGGCGCAACACCCCCCCTCTCAGATTGTTAACGTAAGTGCCCGTGAGCAGGGCATAACGCGCGCCTCGCTCGAAATAACGCTGGAGAAGACCAATCGGCTTGTAAGAACTTAAGCCACTATCCGCGTAGTCCAGGCAACCCTCTTGGTCTTTCCCCCGCCCGGAGGCATTCAGGGTGCTGTCACAAACCTTCACGCGGACATACATATCATCGCTATCATTGCGACTGCGAAGACCGCGCGAACTACTGGCTGTATCATTATCAAGCGGATCCCCATAGAAAATCCTATCCCCTATATTCTCGGGAACCGCGATTGGAGACCCCTCTCCATGGGAAGAGGGATTGCTACCCCCGAGGTTCAGGGTGCACTGCAGCCCCTCAGAAGCCGCCCAGAGCCGATAGTCACCTTCTACCACGCGCAGCAGGGGGGGGGCCTCGGTCGATTGTGAAGAAGCAAGCAATGTCCCTCTTCCTGTATTCACCAGGGTAAGGCGACAGAGAGTGATTTCACTGCCCTCGCCGTACGCGCTTAACCCGGCAATGTCATCCCCGTTGTAATACTTCACGAAAGCATGGCTATCCTGTGGGATGGTGGCCGCCTCCAGGATCGTTTCCGCCGTGGAGTCCGTGGAGCGCTTACCGCCGTAAATGGCCTTGCGCACGACATCGATGCGGCTCATGGTCGCCCAGTTTAAGAAATTGCCGCTCCACTCCCCGTCCACATCATCACAATATTTCGTGTAACGGTTGCTGCTGTAGGGGCTGAAAGCCCGCGGCTCAAATACTTCGCTGCTACGATAGGTATAGCATTTATAAGGATCAAAGTAGCCATAGTAATCCTGTTCGTGCTGGTAGCCGATTTCAGGTATATTGTCCTTATTGAAATCGGTATAGTCAGAATAGGCCTTGTAGAAAAGTTGCTGATCACGGGACATGGCAAAAAGGTAATAAGGATTCCCCGCTGTCGACGCCCCCCCCGGGGACGGCAGGAACCCCGGCTTAGCCGCGAAATGTATGTTCTGTCTGCTGGATATTTCATACACTTGGGCCCGGACCGGGGACGTCAAAGCGACACCAGACAGCACAAGGCCCAACATGCCCCGAACCACCTTCACCTTAAATGGTAAAATACCCTGCTTTACACTCATCCTGGAAACTCCTGGTTATCTTTACCCGCTAATGACCGACCGCTCACCGGGTAATCACATGACGATAATCTGAGCCGGTTACAGCCCTGCTGCCTCCCACCCCCGCCGCACGCGAGATCATCGACAGGTAGAGCGCCCCACCACCACCGGCTACACCCACGCCCAGGCCCCCGTATCCTTCCGCCACCGCCGCCCCGGCACCACTGGAGACTCTCGCCCCTCTGCGTATCACGCAAAGCGCAGCTTCTATATCATTCGGCTGGAAAGTATGAGCAGCTCCCTGGTTCTCCGTGTAGGTTAAATCCACAACGCAGGTCGCAGCGGACCTGTCGAGAGGGCTTCTCCCCACCCCCAGGTTTCGATTATTATCGACCACTTCCAGGCCCAACGCGTTCACGCGGCTCAACAGGCCCGGGGTCCAGTTAGAACCGATCTGCAGGTAAACTTCCACAGCCTGCACCGCAAGTTGGCGGGCACGCTCCGAGCCTTCCAGGGCCTGGGCACGAAAATAGGTATTCCCCGAGATCTTGAGATCGGTGGCAGTCAACAGCATGGCGCTGACAGCCACCATGGTCAGCACCCACAAGAGCAGCAGGGAGATGACGAGCACCACCCCACGTTGCGCACCGGCCGGGGGGACGCGGACGCCTCCGGGAGTGCTACCACCCCCGCAAGCAGGCAGAACCCAAGTCGTCCCTGGTAAGCGGAAAAGTCTGTTTCGCATCATCAGTATCAATTGTCTAGTGCCAAATTGTGATTTCGCGGCCGCACCGTGACTGAAAAGAGACGCCTCTGGTAACGAAGCGCATCTCCCTCAAACTGAACCCTTACATTGTCCGTGAACAAGTATGTCTCCGACCCCGTACCCCCCCCCAGAAGGGCCAAGGACCTCTCCCGGCTACGTACCAGCAGCTCCACCTGCACCTGTTGCACGTTTTCCCAATCGCCCACCTGGGCCAGGCTGGGGAGAAACCCCGGGGAAGCGGCGCCCGATATGGGGAATGCGGCGAAAGTGTCCACAATGTTGTTGTCGTCAGTATCCCTTCCGTAAAACAACTGCATGCGCTCAACCCCCTCGGCCAGGCTTTGCTCCACGTAAGCCGGCCCATTCAGAACGAGGCGGGTCAGGGTGGGTATATCCTGAACGGCGCAGGACACGGGAAGCCCGTTTCCCCCGGGCGATGGGGGACCCGAACAGGGCCGGATGTAGTAATACGCTTCGTGATAGTTATAGTTGTTCGCCCCCTCCGGGTCCGCCTCCTGGCATCGACCGTCCTCGCCGCCGGGAGTGCACAGGTCCGGGTTGCTCAGAACAGTCGGGTTAAAATTCCCAAGGCCCCAGAAGATGACCGCGGAGCCTCCAACGGCCGCCCTTCCATAGGCGCCTCCATCGGCCTCGCTTCCATAGGTCGCCTTTATATTGTCGTCGATCTCCTGCATATCGCCAAGCGTCAGAGCATCGGCCCCGAAATAACGCACTGCGAAGAGGTCCGTGTCTTGAATTAACCGCGCATTACCCAGGCAGAAAAGGCCGGTGGGGCCGGCGTCGGTGGGTGCAAGCCCGTCGAGCCCGTTCAATGAAATATATTCACTCCTCTCGAAGACCTCATAATCTGCAAACCCCCTACTCAAGCTACTGCAACTGGTGTCTTGATAAGATTGCGGGATGTTTGTCCCGCTCACCATCTCAACGTCGCCGGGTAAAGCCCCCCCCCAATGACCCGCCATGGATAATTCATATCGAATCAGGTTCATAGCGTACTGCGCCTGGTCATGCAGGCTGTTGATGCCTGCCTGAAGGCGATAGCTGTCCCTGGTCGACACGAAGAGAGATACGACTCCGGACAGCAGGATCGCCGCGATGGCTATGGAGATCAGCAACTCCAACAAGGTAAAGCCGCCGCCTCGCTTCGCACGGGAAACCAGGCGGACGGTTTCGCCTGCCAGGCAACCTCGCCTGTCGGGTGCAATATCCAGAACGCTCAAGGCCCGCTCAAGTTGATCGGTCCCGGCCAATCAAACACTATTGCTATGCTCTCCCCACCCTGGCTGGAGGGCGTGTCATCTTGTAAGAGGAGCTCCTGCCACCATACCTTGATCGCGTACCTCTCCCCGGTGTTGGAGCATTGCCAGTCTGTAGGTGTCCCCGATCTACCCTCGCTGTCAGTCGGCGTGTCGTCTCTGCAGACGATGCCCACGGCGCCGGGGAGAATCTCCTGCATCTCCCTGTTCCATCTTTGTTGATGGAAATGCACAACCGCCGACGAGTCGCAATATGTGGCGCATGTCTGCAGCGTGGAGGGAACCGGTTCAAGGTATTCGTCGTTTGCCACCCCTGCGGGATTTGCCCGCATCCGCTCGGCCATGGACTCCGCCAGCCATACCGCGCGCAGCCGATCGGAGGCGTTGCTGGTCAAGCGCATCCCGTTGACCCGCATCTGTGCCAAGGCCAATGCGCCTATTGCGATGAGCAACACCGAAATCAGTAATTCCAGCAAGTTAAACCCCCGCTGCCCGCCGGGCCTTGCACCCGCCCGGAAGGCACAACCAGGGGAGCTTGCAGGGCGTTTCCGATTCATTCTTAGAAACTGCATGTGTCCGTATTCCCAGCTTTCTCCATACGCGGCCGTCCAGACCCCGAGAGCACCAGCTTGCGGGCATACTTGATGGCCTCGTCGGCATCCTCGGTGGCACTATCACAGAGCAGGAACTGGTTCGGCAGCCTGGAACTTCTCAGGCTGGTGCTCCCCAGACCGTTGTAGGCTATGAAACCCACATTCACAGAGGTCAAAGTCCGACCCGGCCCCGTGATGGGACGCTCCTCCACCTGCAGAACACAGTCCCCCGTCAGATCAGCACCAAAGATATGCTCGCAGTCTCTTGCCGCATCAATATTACCGTCTATCGTGGCGTTGTCGTTTCTATCCACGAAGACCACCCACCCCCCCGTCCATACAGAGGTCTCCACGCAATTGTCTTGGGCGCTATTCAACGGACAGACCAAAACATTCGAGTTGCGCTTGATCGCCTCGCTTCTAGCCAGGCTGGCGGAACTCCATAGCTTCTGCAAATCGGCCCGCATGGAGTTATCCCGTATGGTTTGCAGGAAAGAAGGAACCCCGATAATCATAAGCAGGAACGCGATGATCACCACGATCATAAGCTCAATAAGGGTAAAGCCAGCCTGCGCGCCGCGCAGCCCGCCGAAAGTCTGCCCTGCCTGATGCGGGCCGAAACCCAGCGCCAGCCGGTTACCCATCATCCGACAACATCCTGACCGATGGACGGTCACTGTGCGCCGCGTGGGTTTCCCGGCGGCTTCCCCCGCGCAACCGCGTGCGAAAACCCGGCGCGTGCGAAAACCCGGGATGATGCCACCGCTTCACCCGGACCCCACCCCCCAGCATTCCTTTCTGCTGCCGCCGGTATCCTGACCTTTCTCTCCCTCCGAGTCATAAGTCAGGGTGCCGCATTTCGGATCCGGAGACTGCGGCTCGGCCCGCAAAGTGTACGTCTGACACACATTCCCATCCCCCGCCTGGCATTCCAGGGTCATACTGTAGAATTCTTCTCCGGAAAGCGGGTTCGCCTCACCATAGCCCAGCTTTCCCAGATCGCTGGGATATTTTCTTTGGGCGTAGTGATACTGCTCCATCTTCCCAGCCACTTCCAGCAAGAAGGCACGGCCCTCGGCCCGCTTGCTCTTCTGTACGTAATTCTGGTAACCGGTATTCGCCAACGCTACTAAAATCCCCAGAATCGCCACCACCAGCATCAACTCGATGAGCGTAAAAGCTCTCAACAAGCAGTTCATCCCACCCGAGGCATGCCTGCCCGGAAACCTCGCGGTGCCGGGACAAGCGGGGAAAATGCTTCCGGCTCCGTCCGGCACGGGCGCCGCACCACGGGGAAGGCCTGAGATATCAGCACCCGAGACATTGGCAAAACACCGCCAGACACAGCGCCCAAGGCGTGAGCGAGACCACCCCGAAGTAACATCGGCGGCGGGAGTGCGCAAGGGGCCGCAGCCAGCACCACCCAGACCACCAGAAAATATATCGCCGAAATTCAGCATGAGCTTATTATAGGGGCACACGGAGGCCGCGCCAAACCAATCTGACAAACGGTACAAAACAGCCGATAGCCGGAGAACCAGGCGGCTTCTCCCTCTCCCCGACATGACGAAAGCTGACCTGCGATGATGTATTCATGTGACTGCGTGGTCATCGGCGGCGGACTGGCCGGCCTGTTTTCGGCCCTGGAACTGCGGCGCCGCGGGTTACGGGTCACCCTGCTGGAGCGGGGGCGCGCCGGCTCCGGTGCCAGCGGCGCGGCCGGCGGCATCCTGTGTCCGCTCGCACCTTGGCGCGAGCCGCCGCCGGTGCTGTCCCTCGCCGATCGCGCCCTGGTCTTGTACGAACAACGGTTGGAGCGTTACCCAACGCTCAAAGAAGAACTGCAAAGCCATGCGCGCGCCGGCCGACCGCTCCTGCGGTGCCCCGGCCTGCTGTACCTGGGCGGAGGCCGCGCGCCGGGGACCGCGCCTTGGCTCCATGCGCGGCAATACCCAATGAAAAAACTGGATGCGGCGGACTTACGCACACTTGCGCCCGGCTTGGCCGAGACCGCGCGCGGCGCTTTCTGGCTGCCTTGGGTGCAGCGAGTGGACAGCCTGCGCCTGGTGCGGGCGGCGCGCACCGCCTTGGTGCGTGCCGGAGCGCAAGTGCTTGAAGGAGAAACCGTGCACCGCCTACAGTGGGTTAAAGGCAGGCTGCGCGGCCTGGAAAGCTCTCGGGGGCGATATTCGTGTGGTTACGCCGTGCTGGCCGCCGGGGCCTGGAGCAGCGGCCTGCTGGCCGACCTGCGTATGGAGATCGGCCTGCAGCCGGTGCGCGGCCAGATGCTAGCCTACCAGTCCGAAACCGCGGCGCCGGGGCAGATCCTGGTTTACCGAGGACGTTACCTGATCCCCTGCCCGCCCGACCGGGTCCTGGTCGGCAGCACGTTAGAGCGGACCGGCTTCAACGCCGCCGTCACCGCGCACGCACGGCGCACGCTGCGCCTCTTCGCCACGCGGCTGCTGCCCGCGCTTGGCGCCAAAGAACCGGTGGCGCACTGGGCCGGCCTGCGTCCGGCAACAGCGGACGGCGCACCATGTATCGGCCGGGCACGAAACTGCGGGAATCTCTATCTCAACACCGGTCATTTCCGTAACGGGGTGCTGCTGGCGCCGGCGGCGGCCGAGCTCCTGGCGCACCGCATGCTGGACGTCTGAGGTCCGGGAGGGATGAATTCCCGGCCTCATCCGACCGCGCCGCGCCCCATTCCGCCCGTTCATGCGCTATAATCACCGCCCGCGCCGGGACCGCACAGGCGGCGAGTGCCGTGCGGTGCCGCGGCCCATAATGCAACCTGGCATACACGACCTCTGAACCTGCAAAGCTTCGCTTCACCATGTGGCCCGGCCCCGTCTGGCCCCTGCACGGGAAGCTTTTATCCAAGGAGACATCATGCAGCGACACTACGAGCTGGCCTTTCTGGTTGACTCTGACCAGGCGACCCAGGCGCACGACCTGGCGGAACGCTACTCATCCACGATCACAGACGCCGGCGGCACGGTGCACCGCCTCGAACACTGGGGACGCCGCAACCTGGCCTATCCGATCCAGAACCGCACCAAGGCATTCTATGTGCTCATCAACCTTGAATGCGATGCGCCGACCCGCGATGAACTACAGCGTTCCCTGCAGTTCAACGACAACATCCTGCGCCACCTGTTGATACGCCGCTCTGAAGCCGTTACCAAGGCTTCGCAGCTGATCGCGCACCAGCACAGCGATGCCCCGAAAGACACGGCCGAAGCCGCCCCGAAAGACACGGCCGAAGCCGCCCCGAAAGACACGGCCGAAGCCGCCCCGAAAGACACGGCCGAAGCCGCCCCGAAAGACACGGCCGAAGCCGCCCCGAAA
>JABAAT010000017.1 GCA_014238615.1 Gammaproteobacteria bacterium
AAGCGGTGCGGGGCTCAGGGTCGCCTGGTGCTGTTGCGGCCGTGGCTCCGGGTTGGGGACCGCGTTGGAGGCTGGGTCGGGCCTGGAACTTCTGTCCGACAGGGGGATCGCGTGCACTTTGAGGCCTGCCTGGAGCAGCAGGTCCACAAGCCCGCCCTGGCCCGGCAGATGCAGGGCGCCCACCGCAATGAAGGCGCCGCCTTGTTCCAGGTAGGGGCGCAGGCGCTCGGCCATGATCTTGTTGCGTTGGTAGATCAATCTTTCCATGAAACGCTCGAAAAGTCCCCGGTTCGCGGTGTAAGTGGGTGCGGTTAAGCCTTTTTGAGCCAATGTTCGCAGGTCCCCGGCGAGGTAGTCATTCAGCAGTTCGGATGATTCCGCACGTGTTTGCTCCAGGTTGCAAATGATTTCCTGCAACATGTGCAACTGGTCCTCCAGGGAAAGGCCGGAGAAGACCGTTATTTGCTCTTGCAGGGTTTCCAGACCCGCCACCTGCAGCTTTCCCTGTGGCGCCAACTGCTGTTGCAGGTACAGATCCAAGGCTATCCCGGTGCTGCGCTCGGGCGCCGGTTTCGAGAGTTTCTCGATGAGCATCAGCGTGACGCCCCAAGGCTTCAGGCGCGGCAGCAGCAACCTGACCTCCGGCAATTCCTGGTCGGTGATCCATTCCAGGCGCCGGTACATCTCCAGGGAGAGCAACTGCTTCAATGCCGGGTCCTCCCGCTCGTTCAGCATGGCCTGGAAGATGCTCTGTGCCCCTGCTCCCAGCAGGGAGAATTCCAGTTCCGAGACGAGAACTTTACTGGAGAAGAAAGCTTTCTCCACCGCTTCGGGAAGCGTCAGTAAGCGGACATCGTCTATGTGCAGGGTGCCAAACAGGTAGCTGGGCGGATGACCGGGCGGCGCGTTCGGCTCGGTGACCATCCAGAGCAGGCTGTCGGTGTGGGGAATCTCGGCCTGGGGTCCGGCGGCCGGCTCCGAAAGCTCCGGGATGGTGTAAGGGGAACAGACATCCTGGGCGGCGCCTGGGCCGTAACAGCACAACAATGCGAGGGCCGAGAAGATGGGGAGGCATGTCCGAATCAAGTGCATGGTTCTATGTCTTCCTTGATTGTTGTGTGAAAGCCTGGCTGGACGGTGGAGCAGTGGGCGTTGCGGAGTGTTTCAACGGCAGGAGCGGATGGCGTGTCGGCACATGCCTGGTATGGGAAAGCATCGTTTGGGTACAGGTGGAGCATCCGCCGTTTCCCTGGATCATAAACTATCCGTTCGGAAGGTCCACGCATGTCCTTGGAAGCACCTGGTCGCGGCCCGGAAAGTCGCGGGCGTGAGCCGCGCCGGCACCACGGCTACTCTCCTAATCCCAGGGCCTGTCCCATAGCCTGTTTCAGGGCCTGCCACGGGGCTTACCACGGGTGCCGCCGGGCTTTCCCTGCAGCGAAGTTTCTGCTACAATCCGCACCTGCGTTTGATCAGGGAGGTCTGCTTGATTCGTGTGGACCGATTGGCATGGAAGCTCTGGAAGGCTCTAGTTGAAATGGTAGCGCGGGGCAGGCCACAGACGATGGGCGGAAATGTTGCGGCGGCTTTGTAGATGTGGCGGGCGGTATGATGAAAGCTGTGTTAGGGCTGGTGAGCGGCCTGGCACGGGTTTCGCCCCAATAGGATGTGGCCATTAAACGAGACTTCATACAGTTCCTGGCAACTGCGAAAAAAAACAGCTTGTTGATGCTTTGCGGGATGCTCTGCAGGCACTTGGGTCGGTGTGTGCGAGGGCCCGGCCCGCGGCTTGCCCTTTCCCCGCGTAGATGAAGACCGAAGTCCAGTCTAATTTTCGCAGGCGTCCGTCCCAGGATGATCAGGACCTTCGGCAACGGAGCGCACTGAGACGAACACTCAAGAATCAGGGTTTAGAGCATATTCAGGACTACCGCGTCCAGAAATTGATTGGCGAGGGCGCCATGTCCAGGGTTTTCCTTGCGAAACGCACCGGTGGTGACGAAGAAAATCTGGTGCTGAAGATCCTGGACTTGAGGAAGACCCAGAGCAAAATCACCATGAAGCGCTTTGAGCGCGAGTCCAGGTTGATTTCCAGCCTGAGGAGCCGCTTCGTACTGCGCATCTATGATCACGGGTTCAGCGGTAAGTTCGCTTTTATCTCGATGGAGTACCTGCCCCGTGGCGATCTCAAGCAGCGCTTGCAGTTCGGTTCACTGAAGCTGCACCTGGCGCTCAAGTACATGTTTCATTTGGCTTACGGGCTGGCGGTCATCCACAATGTGGGTGTGATCCATCGGGATTTGAAACCGGCCAACCTGATGTTTCGGCAGGATGACACCATGGTTCTGGCCGATTTCGGCATTTCCAAGCGCATCGAAGGGGATGATTCTGACCCCGATCTCACGATGTTGGGCCAGGTGCTCGGCACCCCGCATTACATGAGTCCGGAACAGGGGCAGGGGATGAGGGTGGACAAGCGCGCCGATCTGTACAGTTCCGGGGTCATCATGTACGAGCTGTTGACCGGCAACAAGCCTTTTGTCGCGCGCACACCCTCCGCCATCATCTCCCAGCATCTCTATAACGATATTCCCAAGCTGCCGCCCGGCCTGCATCGATTTCAACCCATCATCAACCGCCTGTTGGCCAAGGAGCCGGATTACCGTTACCAGTCAGCCGGCGAGTGGATCCGCGCCATGAAGAACGCCATTGGCATGCAGGGCAACCAAAAGTAAAAGCAGCGAGCGGCGCGCAAGGCGTCTCAGCGCAGCATACGCTGCAGGGTGGCGCGGATGAGTTGTCCACTGTTGAGTTCCGGCCGGTAGGCCGCTTCCACGGCGCGGCGCGCGTCTTCCGGCCGGTAGCCGAGCCCGATGAGGGCGCTGACCGCGTCCGCCCGTGGGTTTTCCGCGGCGGGCCCGGAGTCCCCCGGAGGCGTTTCTTCAGGCAGGCGGTCGCGCAGTTCCATGAGAATGCGTTGCGCGATTTTGCGACCGATGCCGGGCAGGCGCGCCAGGCGTTGCGCATCTCCGGCACGCACGCATTCAGCGAGACCGCGTTCATCCATGCCGGAGAGAATGGCCAGCGCCAGGCGCGGCCCCACGCCGCTCAGGCGAATCAACTCCCTGAAGGAGCGGAGTTGCGACGCTGTACTGAAAGCGTATAAGCGCAACGCGTCCTGGCGTACCACCAGGTGCGTGTACAGGCGCACTTCGGCGCCTGTCGCCGGCAACTGATCGAACACGTTCAGCGGGGCTTCCAGTTCGTAGGCGACTCCTTGCGCTTCCAGGAGCAGGTGGGGGGGATGCTTTTCCAGAAGCAGCCCGCGCAGGGCACCGATCACCTTCGCAATCCCCGTTTCGCTTTTGCCGTCGGCGGGCAGCGGCCGTGTCGGTACTGGGTGTGGCAGATGGCGACGGCCAGGGCGTCCGCGGCGTCCGGGCTCAATGCATACGTCTTGTCCAGGCGCAGCAACACGCGCACCATGAACTGAACCTGCTGCTTATCGGCGCGGCCGTTGCCGACGGTGACCTGCTTGACTTCGCTGGGCGCGTATTCAAAGAGTGCGGAGCAGTGGGACAGGGCGGCGATGATCGCGGCGCCGCGGGCCTGTCCGAGCAGAATGGTGGAGCCGGGGTTGCGGTTCATAAAAACGCGTTCAATGGCTATTTCGTCAGGGCGCTGTTCGGCCACGAAACGCGCCAGTTGAGCGTGAATGTAGGCGATGCGCCGATTGCCGTCGTCCCTGGGCGGCGGGCGCACGGTGCCGCTTTGCAGGTGCTGGAGACGTCCGCGTTGCAGGAGGATGAGTCCGTAACCGGTCACCCGGGAGCCCGGATCGATGCCCAGGATACGCAACGCGGGCGGTTGCGTGGGCGCCGCCTCAGTGTTCAGTGCGGTACGCTCCGTCCGCGCGCTCCGGGACCGGCCCGTTGCTGTAAACCTTTTGTACATCCTGTAATTCTTCCAGGGCTCCCAGCAGCTGCTCAAGCCGCCGTGCGTCGGCGGCTTCCAGCGGCAGCCGTTGTTCCGGGCGCATGAGACATTCGGCCGCCTCAACCCGGAGGCCGGTGCTATCGAGTGCGTTGCGTACGGCCTGCAGATGTTCCATGCTGCAATAGATCACCAGTTGCCCGTGCTCGGTGGCGACATCCTCGGCGCCGTTCTCCAGCACTGCTTCCAGGGCTTCCTCCTCGCGCGCGCCGGGGGCGAGACGCACGCGGCCCATGCGCCGGAACAGGCGTCCCACGTCACCGTCGGCCAATTTGCCGGCGCCGCTTTTGTTGAGGCAGTGCCGGACCTCGGCGATGGTGCGGGTGTGGTTATCGGTCAGACTCTCGATGAGGATCGCCGTGCCGCCGGGACCGAAGGCTTCCAGCAGTAGTTCTTCCAACTCCCGTCCGTCCTGTGGGTCGCCGCGCTGCATGGCGCGGGTCAGGCTGTCCTTGGGTACATTGTTGGTCGCGGCCTGTTCCAGTGCCAGGCGCAGACGCGGGTTGGAGCCGGGTTCGGCACCACCCAGCCGTGCCGCTACCGTGACTTCCCGAATCAGCTTGGCGAACAGCCGCGCGCGCCGTGCATCCTGGCGTCCTTTCCGGTGCTGGATATTAGACCATTTGCTGTGTCCGGCCATGCCTGTCCACGCTCGGGCGCACGTTCCGGGAAGCTCTCCGCCGCCCGGTGCGTGCGCAAGCCGGTTGGGGCAAAGTCAGTCCGCCAGGCGACCGGCCTGGGCACGATGCGTTTCCCGCAGGCGCTCCGGCAGGCGTGCTCCGTACTGGGTGAAGTACTCATTGATGTGCTCCATTTCTTCACGCCATTCGCCGGAATCCACGCTCAGCAGGGCCGCCAGGGCATCCGGCGCCAGGTCCAGGCCGTCGACGTTCAGGTCCTCGGCCTTCGGCAGCAGGCCGATGGGGCTTTCCCGGCCCGCGACTTTCTCCTCGCAGCGCTGCAGGATCCACTCCAGGACGCGCAGGTTTTCGCCAAAACCGGGCCACATGAATTTGCCGTCGCTGTCTTTGCGGAACCAGTTGACGTGGAAGATCTTCGGAGGCTGTTTGAGTTGCGCGCCGATGTTCAGCCAGTGCCCCCAGTAGTCGGCGAAGTTGTAGCCGCAGAAGGGCTTCATGGCCATAGGGTCGCGTCGGACCACCCCCACGGCGCCGGTCTGCGCGGCGGTGGTTTCAGAGGCCACCGAGGCCCCGACCATGACGCCGTGCGCCCAGTCCCTGGCCTCGTAAACCAGCGGCGCGAGGCGCGCGCGGCGGCCGCCGAAGATAATGGCGGAGATGGGCACCCCGCGCGGGTGCTCGGCCTCTTCGGCGTAGCTCGGGCAGCGCCGCATGGAGACCGTGAAGCGGGCGTTCGGGTGGGCCGCCGGGCCGTTGCCGCCGGTATAGGGGTTGCCCTTCCAGTCCAGGCTGGGTTTGCCGTCTTTCTTACCTTCCCACCAGGGCTGGTTGTCGGCGGTGACGGCGACGTTGGCAAACAGCGCGTCGCGATTCAACATGGCGTAAGCGTTGTAATTGGTGTCCTCGTTCGTGCCGGGCACCACGCCGAAGAAGCCGGCCTCGGGGTTGATGGCCCAAAGTCTGCCGTCCTCGCCCGGTTGCAGCCAGCAGATGTCGTCGCCGATGGTGAAGATTTTGTAGCCTTGCATGTGCAGCGGTGCGCGCAGCATGGCCAGGTTGGTCTTGCCGCAGGCCGAGGGGAAGGACGCCGCCACGTAGCACCGCTTCCCGTTCGGGGCCTCCAGGCCCAGGATCAGCATGTGCTCCGCGAGCCAGCCCTCGGTACGCGCCTGGTAACTGGCGATGCGCAACGCATGACATTTTTTGCTGAGCAGGGCGTTGCCGCCGTACCCCGAACCGATGCTGCGGATCAGCAGATCATCCGGGAAGTGCATGATGAAGCGCCGCTCCGGGCTGAGGTCGCCGATGGAATGCTGTCCCTTGACAAAGCGGCCTTCGCGCTCGATGCGCTGCAGGGCGGCCTGGCCCATGCGGGTCATCAGGCGCAGGTTAGCCACTACGTATGGACTGTCCGTGATCTCAACGCCGCAACGCGCCAGCGGTGAGTCGATGGGCCCCATGCAATAGGGCACCACGTACATGGTGCGACCCTCCATGCAGCCGTCAAACAGCTTGTCCAGCTTGACATGCGCTTCCCCGGGGGCCATCCAGTTGTTATTCGGTCCCGCGTCTTCCTGCTCCTGGGTGCAGACGAAGGTCAGGTGTTCGGTGCGTGCCACATCCGTGGGATCGGAACGATGCAGGTAGCAGTCGGGATGAGTTTCCTGGTTCAGTTTCAGCAAGGTGCCGTCGGCGACCATGCGCTCCAACAGGCCTTGGTACTCCTGTTCGCTGCCGTCGCACCAGTGCACGGAATCCGGGCGGCAGTCCCGGGTGACCTGGTTGATCCACGCCTGCAATTCAGCGTTGCTTGTACTCATGAAAAAGTCTCCTCCTGAATAATTATTAAGAATTTTCGGCCTGGAATGTCGCCGGTCAACAGGGAGATCCCAGGTTGCCGGTCCACGCGCACGGGCCGTGGCCTGGCGGGCACCCGGAGACACCGTGCGCGAAGTGGATGCCGCCTGGGAAGGATTCGGGAGCTTGATAAATCGCCTGTCGTGGCGCTTCACGCCATGCGTGTGCTGCCGGAGATCCGGCTCGGCGTGGAATTAAAATCGATCCAAGGGTGCCATTATGCCACTTCAGGCCGGGGTTTTGCAAGGGCTGCGGCCAGTTCCCGCGGTTGTGTCAGCACCGCCTGGCAGGCAGTGCCCCGGCATAAATAGGCCGCCGGGGTGGTGCGTGGCGCGCAGACCGCCAGTCCGGGCGGCAAATCCAGGCACGTATCGGGAATCGCCAGCAGCATGCGGTGGGGCACGAAAGGCCCTTCGCAGGCGGCCTGCCAGTCCTCCAGGGAAGCCTCCGGCGCACGGATCACCACCTTCAGCACCCCGGCCTGGAATTCCTCCAGGGCCGCGAGCAGGGTGCAGCAGGCTTCGGGGTTGCGTTCCAGCTGGGGCCAGCCGGCGCACAGCGTGCGCCGCGCGGCTTCCATGTAGCGCGTTTCGCCGAGCAACCCGCCCAGGCGGTTCAGGGCGCGCGCGGCGATGCCGTTGCCGGAAGGCAGGCTCTCGTCATGAAAGGAACGCGGGCGCGCCGGCAGGACTTCGTGGCGCGTTGAAGTGAAGTAGAAGCCGCCGTGCTCCTTGTCTTCAAAGGATTCCAGAAGGGTCTCGGCCAGGGCTTGTGCGAATTCCAGGTCTTCTCCGCGCCAGCGGCATTCCAGCAACTCCAGCAGGGCATCCAGCAGGAAGGCGTGGTCATCCAGGTAGGCCAGGTAGCGGCTGCGGCCCTTGCAGTGCTGCGTAAACAGCACGCCGTTCCGCCATAAGTGCTTGCGGGTGAAGCGCAGGGCCCGCTCGGCCGTCTCCTGCAATTCGGGGCGCCGCAGGATGCGCGCGGCGCGCGCCAGGCCCTTGATGGCCAGGGCGTTCCAGGAGCAGAGGACTTTATCGTCCAGGCCCGGGGCCGTGCGCCGGGCGCGGGCTTCCAGGAGACGTCGCAGCCCGTCCTCAAGGATGCGCCGTTCGGAGTCGGAGTGCGCTTCCGGGATGGCTTCCGGGGTTGGGGTGGAGGGCTGAACCCGCAGGTGATGCAGGCCCTCGAAGTTAGGCGGCAGATGCAGGCCGAAATGTTTCCGCAGGACCTGCCATTGCTTCGCTTCCAGAAGTTGCTCCAGTTCTGCCTTGTCCCAGACGTAAAAGCAGCCCTCCCGGCCCTCGCTGTCCGCGTCCAGGGAAGATTGGAAGCCGCCTTCCTTGTTTTGCAGCACCCGCGTCATCCAGTCCGCGCTCCGCAGCGCGGTGTCACGCAGCAGCTTTTCCGGGCCCAGGCTCCAGGCCTGCGCATAGACCGGCAGCAGGAGACTGTTGTCATAGAGCATCTTCTCGAAGTGGGGGATTTCCCAGCGCTCGTCCACCGAATAACGGAAAAAACCGCCGCCTACCTGGTCGAAGAGACCGCCCAGCGCCATGCCGCGCAGGGTGTCCAGGGCCATGCGCGCCACGCCTGGATCGGCGCCGTCGTCGCGACCCCGCGCCTGCATGCCCAGCAGGTAATCAAGAACGGCGGATTGCGGAAACTTGGGAGCGTCCCCGAAGCCGCCGTGGCGTGGGTCAAAGGCAGCGCGCAAGGGGCCGAGCAGGAACTCCGGAGGCGGCGCCTCCAGCCGTGTGTCGGATGCCGCCGGGCCGCCCAGGGCATCCTGCAGCAGCGTTTGCAGCGGGGTGGTGATTTCCGACAGGCGGCCGCGTTGCTCCCGCCGGTAGAAGTCGATGATCCTCTGCAGCAGCTCCTGGAAGGAGGGCAACCCGAGCCGAGCTTCGCGCGGGAAATAGGTGCCGCTGAAAAAAGGCAGTAGCTCCCGCGGCGCGAGAAAGACCGTGAGGGGCCAGCCGCCCGGCCGCCGGGCGAGCAACTGGTGTGTGAGCTGGTAGATCTTGTCCAAATCGGGGCGCTCCTCCCGATCCACCTTGATGTTAACGTAGTGCTCGTTCATCAGGCGCGCGGTGGCCTGATCCTCGAAGGATTCATGCGCCATGACGTGGCACCAGTGGCAGGCCGAATAGCCGATGGAGAGCAGGATCGGCCGATCTCCGCCGCGCGCGGCGGCCAGGGCCTCCGCCCCCCACGGCTGCCAGTGCACCGGGTTATCCTTATGCTGCAGCAGGTAGGCGCTGGTCTCCGCATGCAATAGATTTTTCATGGCCCGGTCCATAGATGATAGACTTCAAAGTCCCGCGCGGGGCGGTTCTCCCCCCTAATGCTAGCATGTAGCAATCCTGGTACATGGAACATCGCATGCTCGTCTATCCCGATATCGATCCGGTCATGTTGCGCCTCGGTGCACTTGAGTTGCGCTGGTACGGATTGGCTTACGTGGCGGCCCTGCTGGGGGGTTGGTGGTTGTTGCGGCGGCGCTGGCAGGAGCATTTGCGCTGGCCTTCCGAGCTATGGGCGGACCTGCTGTTCTATACCACCCTGGGCGTACTGATCGGCGGGCGCCTGGGTTTCATGCTGTTTTACCAGGGGGCTTATTTTTGGCGGGAGCCGCTGATGTTGCTGCGTATCTGGGAGGGCGGCATGTCCCTGCACGGGGGTGTGCTCGGCGTTGCCGCGGCGCTGTGGTGGCTGGCGCGGAGCCGGGGGGTGTCGATACTGCGGCTCGCCGACCTGGTGGCGCAGGTGGCGCCGCTGGGGCTGCTGCTCGGCCGCCTTGCGAACTTCATCAACGGCGAGTTGTGGGGACGCCCCACGGAGCTGCCCTGGGGCATGGTGTTTCCGCACGTGGACGAGCTGGCGCGCCATCCTTCACAGCTTTACGAGGCGGCCTTGGAGGGCGGGCTTTTATTCGTGTTCCTGTATGCCTATGCGCGGCGACGGCCGCCGCCGGGCCGGGTGGCCGGGTGGTTCCTGCTTGGCTATGCATTGCTGCGCGGCCTGGCCGAGGAATGGCGCGAACCGGACGCCCACATCGGACTCATCGGAACCTGGACCCTGGGCCAGATCCTGTGTTTACCCATGGCCGCCGGTGGAGTGCTGCTGCTGTACCTGACCATGCGCACTCCCAGGCTTCCCCGGGAGCCGGCCGCGCACGGCGCTTAGACGATGCTTTCCTACCTGCGGCTGTTACAGCGTGTGCTGGAGCAGGGTGCACCGCATGCCGATCGAACCGGCGTGGGGGTGCGCTCCCTGTTTGGTTGCCAGTTGCGTTTTGACCTGGAGGCCGGCTTTCCGCTGCTGACCACCAAGCGTCTGCACTTTCATTCCATCCTGCATGAATTATTGTGGTTCCTGCGCGGCGAAAGCAATGTGCGTTACCTGCGTGAACAGGGGGTGAGCATCTGGGACGAGTGGGCCGATGAGGACGGTGAGCTGGGCCCGGTGTATGGAGTCCAATGGCGCAACTGGCAGGCCCCGGACGGTTCCACCATCGACCAGTTGGCGCGGGTGCTGCTGGAATTGCGGGAACGCCCGGAGTCGCGGCGCCTCCTGGTCTCGGCCTGGAATCCGGCGGCCCTGCCGGAGATGGCGTTGCCGCCCTGCCATGTGCTGTTCCAGTTCTACGTGAATTCCGGAAGGCTCTCCTGCCATCTGTATCAGCGCAGCGCCGATGTGTTCCTGGGGCTGCCTTTCAACATCGCCGGTTACGCGCTGCTCACGCGCATGGTGGCCCATGCCTGTGCGTTGCGCGGCGGTGTCCTGGTGCATAGCCTGGGCGATGTCCACCTCTACAACAACCACCGGGAGCAGGCCCGGGAGCAGCTGCGGCGTGCGGCCCACGCCTTGCCCACCCTGGAGCTGGAAGCGGGAGTGCGTAGCCTGTTTGATTTTCGGGCCGAGCACGTGCGCTTGCTGCATTACCGGGCGCACCCCTCTATCCAGGCGCCGGTGGCGGTTTGAGCGATGGGCGAGCCGATGCGCATCTGCCAGGTGGTGGCGATGGATGAAGCGCGGCTGATCGGTTGCGCCGGTGGCCTGCCCTGGTGGTTGCCCGCCGACATGCGGCGCTTTCGCTGGCTGACCGACGGCCGGCCGGTGCTCATGGGGCGGAACACCTACGAGTCTTTGCAACTGCGCCCCCTGCCTTGGCGCTACAACATCGTGCTCAGCCGCCGGCCTGGTTTCAGCGCGCCGGGCTGCGTGGTGTCCGGCTCTCTGGAGGAGTCCCTGCGCCTGGCCCGGAGCTGGCTGGAGGCGCCGGAGGGGCCGGCCTGGCGGCGGCCCGGTGCCGCGCTGTTCGTGATCGGCGGCGCGGCTTTATACCGGGATACCCTGCCGCTGACGGAGCGTATCTACCTGACGCGGGTGGTGGGGCGTTGCACCGGGGACACACACTTTCCCGAGTTGGTTGACACCGAGTGGCGCGAGCGCCGCTGCGGCGCCCGGCCCGCCGACTCGCGCCATCCTCACGCCATCAGCTATAGCGTGCTCGAACGGCGGCGCATTCCGGAGATGCTCCCTCCCGCCCGGCGTCCCTCAGCGTGCGCGGGCGGGCACGCTGAATAAACGGCGATCCTCCAGGCGCAGGGCGCTCAGGCGACCGCCCCAAACGCAGCCGCTGTCCAACGGGAAGACATGATACGCCGCGCCGGCCGCTTCCGGCGGTACGCCCAGGGAGGCCCAATGGCCGAACAGCAGGGGGGTATCCAGGCTGCGCCGCCCGGCTACTTCGAACCAGGGCAGCAAGCCCGCGCGCTGCGTGCCAGGGGAACCCTTGCAGGAGAAATCGAGGCACCCTTCCTCGGTGCAGTAGCGTACGCGGGTCAGGTAGTTGATGATGCAGCGCAGGCGCGCCGCGCCGCGCAGTCCGGGGTCCCAGCAGGCCGGCTCGTTGCCGTACATATCGCGGAGCAGTTGCACTGCCTCCGGCCCCCGCAGCACCGCTTCCACCTCCGCGGCCAGGGCCAGGGTGTCGGCGCGATCCCATTGCGGCGCCAGTCCGGCATGCACCAGCAAGAAGCCGGAAGCCGCCTCGTAGTGCGCGAGCGGTCGCCGTATCAGCCAGTCCAGCAGGGGTTCCCGGTCCGCCGCCTTCAGCACCTCTAGCAGACATCCGGGATCGACCGAACAGGCACCCCCGGCCAGGGCCAACAGGTGTAAATCATGGTTGCCCAGTACCACCACTGACACCGGGTCCAGGTCCCGGAGCAGGCGCAGGGTGCGCAGGGATTCCGGGCCGCGGTTTACCAGGTCCCCGCAAAAGAGCAGGCGGTCACGCGCCGGATCGAATTTCAGACGTTCCAGGAGGTCGCACAGTTCGTCGTAACAACCCTGCACGTCCCCGATTGCGTAAGTGGCCATGCCGAACGTCGCCGCGCTTCAGCCGGGGCGTATCTGGAAATCCGCGTGTCTTTCCCCGGTCGGCAGGTTTCGGCAGTAGAGCTTGTCCACCCGCGCCTGGGGCGGCCCCCGCCTGAGCCAGGAGCGCAGTTTATCCAGGGTGCCGGGAGCGCCGCAGGCCCATACTTCCACGCGTCCATCAGGCAAATTGCGCACCCAGCCCGTCAAGCCCAGGCTGTGCGCCTGGGCGCGGGTTTCGGCGCGGAAGAAGACACCCTGAACCAGGCCCTCTACATGGCAATGCATACATTCGGACACGATGGCTTGAGTGCTTGAAGTGTTTGACTAAGGAGCCTGGTGCGTGTACAACAACATGGCAATGCATGCATTCCGACACGGCTTGACTGGATAGCGTTTCTTGGAGCTTTTTCCAAGGCTTTTCCCAAGGCTTTCCCCGGGGGAGGACGCAGCGCTGTGAGCGTGGAACTCCTGGTACTGTACTACAGCCGTCATGGCAATGTTGCGGCGCTGGCGCGGCAGGTGGCACGCGGGATAGAGGCCGAACCTGGTTGTGTGGCCAGGCTGCGCACCGTGCCGCCTTTACAGGGCGACGCGGCCTTCCCGGAGGGGCCGCCCCACGTGGTTTCGGAAGACCTGCGTCGCTGCGCCGGGCTGGCGCTCGGCAGTCCAACCGGTTTCGGCAATATGGCCGCGCCGCTGAAGCACTTCCTGGACAGTACCACGGACTTATGGTTGGAGGGGGCGCTGTCCGGAAAGCCGGCCGGGGTTTTCGTTTCCACCGGAACCCTGCACGGCGGCCAGGAGAGCACCCTGTTGTCCATGATGCTGCCGCTCCTGCATCACGGCATGCTGTTGCTCGGGATTCCCTACCAGGAGCAGGACCTGTGGGACACGAAGAGCGGCGGCACACCGTACGGTGCCAGCCACGTGGCCGGAGTGCACGCGGACGTGCCGCTCACCGGGGAAGAGGAGCGCCTGGCCCGGGCCCAGGGCCGCCGCCTGGCGGCGGTCGCGCGCAAGCTTGCCGAGGGAGACAGCACCGAGGATAGCAGGAGATAGCAGGAGATAGCAGGAGATAGAAGAGGATAGAAGAGGATAGCCGAGGATGGCCGGGGGCCGGGGCGTTCCGGGCCGTGGCTGGCGGCGGCTTCAGGAGTGACCCGCCGCCGCCAGTTGTTCCCGCAGGAAGGGAATGTCCAGGCGCCGATGCCTGCCCGGAGTAGCCTGGTCCAGGCGATCGAGCAATGCGCACAGGCTGTGCAGGTCGCGCGGCGCGCGGCGTAGCAGGTAATGCGCCGCCGCTTCCGGCATGCGCAGACCGCGACGCTGTGCGCGGCACCGCAACAACTCCGCAAGTTCCGCGTCCGACAGGTGCCGCAGCCGGAACACCAGGCCCCAGGAAATACGCGAACGCAGGTCGGGCAATTGCAAGGGCAACTGCGCCGGTGCCACCCGGGAGGCGGTGAGCAGGATGCCACCACGCGCCCGGATGGTGTCGTATAGGGTAAGCAGCCCGCGTTCCTTTTGCGGTTGACCGGCCAGCAGTTCCAAGTTGTCCACGCAGGTGAGGCCGCACTCCGTGCGGTCCGTGAGTTTCTCCGGCGTTTCTTCCAGCCAGCGCGCGGCGCCGAACGGGAATTCCGAACACATGGCGCGCAGCAGATGGCTTTTGCCGGTGGCTGCCGCTCCCCACAGGTGCAGACTGCCACGCAGGCGCCCGCTGGACACTTCCCGCAGGGCCTGCAAGGGTTCCAGGTTGGGGCCGGGGAGGTAGTCCCGCAAGCTGCCTTCAGCGCCGCGCGGCAGCGCCAGGCGTAGCTGATGGGTGACCGCGGGCGGTGATGGAGGCTTCACTGCCGCAGACTGAACCAGGTGTCCTGGCGCTGTGGCAAAGCGTACAGGACACCTCCAAGGTGGATTTTTTCACGCAGTGCTTCCAGGTCGCCGTGCGTTTCCAGTTGCAAATCGAGACGATCTGCTTCCACGCCCAGCACGCGCACCTGCATGACCGAGGCCAGGGACTCCAGGTAAGCAATCACCCGTGCGTAGCCGGAGAAGCCGTCCGCGTTCAGGACATGTATTTCCAGGCGATGTTGCGCCGCGCCCCGCGAGATGCCGTAGCGCCGCGTGGTATGCCCGGCCAGGCGCAGCAGGCCGTTGCGCAGGGCCCCGACGGCCTCCGGCGCCCGGCTCTCCCAGGCGCGCCGCGCCGTGTCGCCGGCGTACCAGGACCACTCTCCACGCCATGTTCTTTCCAGGGTTTCCCGCAGCACCAGGATCAGCACGCTCTCGGCATCGTAGCGGCGCGAAGCCTCCAATACGGCCTGGTGCACGTAAAGCAGGTCGCTGACGCTGAGTTGGTGTTCCTCCTCCAGGTCCAGAAACGGGAAGAGAATCGGCAGCCCCAGCTCCGCGGCCTGCTGCAGCAGGAGGGATGCATACACTTCGGTTTCCGTGTTCACCAGGAAGCGCTGACCTTCGATCTCACTGACCAGCACCCAAAGCAGCACCCGCGGGCGGTGTTCACCCAGTATCGGGATGTCGGCCGCGCGCAACAATTCCTCGAGGAGCGGCAGGTTGAAGCGAAAGCGCAGGTAAAGCGGCCGCTCCGGCACCGCCTGTGCCGGTGTGTGCGCGTCCGTGTTTTCCGGGGAAGACTCGGGATGATCGCCCCTGAAATAGGTGTCACTGAGCAGGTAACGCTGCGGATTTTTTTGGAATGCCGCCTGGTTCGGCAGCAGTTCCGCGGGGCGTCCGGTGAGTCGCCGCAGAATGCGCTCCAGGGCCCGGGTCAGGGCCGCGCTGTTCTCGCTTTCGCTGTTGTCCGAGACACTCTCATCCACCAGGCCCAGGTCTGGTACCCGCGCCGCACCCGCCGGCGCGGCGCACAGCAGGGCGTATAGCAGGATGCCTGGCAGGGTGACCGCCGGGTGGCCCAGGCGGCATGGGCGCCGGCGCGCCGCGGGCGTGGATACGCCGCCGCGTGGGGCGGGGAGTACGGAGGAGGGTATTGGGCTGAATGTCATGAAGTCATTGTAAAAGCTGCGGCCGTCCGGGTGCGATCCAGGGGAAGCGTCCCGGAGCTTGAAGGGGTGCCAAGCGAGTCGGAAACGCGCAGGTTTCAGGTGGGGGCCGCCGGGTGGGGCAAGGACAGTGTTTGCCGAATGTGTTGGTCGCCGTTCAGTACCATCAGCAGGCGATCCAGGCCCACGGCCACGCCCGCGCATTCCGGCAGTCCGGCTTCCAGGGCCGCCACCAGTTCCCGATCCCAGGCGCGCGTGCGCGCCTGCAGGCGGCGGCGCAGTTCCGCGGCTTCCGTCAGTTCCTCGGCGCCGCTGCCGATCTCCATGCCGTTGATGAACAATTCAAAACGCTCCACCAGGCGCGGGTCGGCCGGACATACACGCGCCTGCAGGGCCTGGTCGGCCGGATAATGATGCAGGAACAAGGGCCGCTCCCGGCCCAAACGGGGACCGACCCGAAAAGCCAGCAGGTAATCCAGCCATAAATCCCGGTCGCCGCCGCCGCGCCAGCCGTAGCGCGCGGCGGCGGCGCGCAGACGCGCCGGCGGCTCCAGCAACGGATCCACGCCGGCCAGTTTTTGAAAGGCTTCCCGGTAGCTCGTGCGCGTGGCCTCGGCGCAGCCCAACTCCACCAGCAACGCCGAGACTTCCTGCATCAGGTGGTGTTGGTTATACCCCGGCCGGTACCATTCCAGGATGGTGAATTCAGGGCTGTGCAGCGGGCCGCTTTCTTCCTCCCGAAAGACCTTGCAGACCTGGTAAATGGGGCCGGCGCCTGCCGCCAACAGGCGCTTCATGGCATGCTCAGGGGAACTATGCAGGTAGTAGCGCCGCCGCCGCGCGGCGCCCGGCGCCCGCAGCAGGGTATGCGGTGCTTTAATGTGTGGATCAGATGCGGGGTAGGGGCTGAGCATCGAAGTCTCCACCTCCAGCACTTCCCGCGCCGCGAAGAAGGCGCGCACGCGCGCCAACAGGGCTGCGCGCGTGTGCAGGCGCTCCAGCTTGCACCGCGGCGTACAGGAGGGTTTCGGGGCAGCCATGCACATAGAATAAGAGATCATCCCGCCTCCCCCCGGCGTGTGTTTGCAGGCCGGGGTAATTTCTTGCCCGGGTGCGCGCGCCCTGGCCGTTACATAAAGTGTTGATGGCCCAGAATCCCAGCCGCCAAGCATTTTTCACTACTAACGGAGGTTAATATGATGCGAATATGGAATAGATCTACCCAAGATAGAAGAGCGGGGCGGTTGAGCAGGAACTTACGACAGCTGCTTGGTGAGCTGATGGAGGGATCCAAACTGTTGAGGCAAAAGGCCGCGAACTTGAAGGCCATCTTGCGTGACAGGCAGGCAACCAAGGGCAACCACCATGTGCTGCGGATGGCAGCAGAGTACCGACCCCAACCCCTGAAACCGGCTGTTGTAAAAAAGCATCAACACTTTATGTAACGGCCAGGCGCGCGCCGTGTTAGCTTGCGTGTTGTGTCAGCCTGCCTCCAGGTTCCTGTACCAGCGCCCGCGCGGCGCACCGCCGGGTGACGCTTCCGAAGTATATTTCCCGAAGCATATCTCCCGAAGTGTATTTCATTGAAGCGCAGTGATTCTCAACGTGTCATGTGGCTGAACATGGCGGAACTGAAGCCGCCGTTCCCGCCGTGGCAGCTGTTGCTGCTCGGTTTTTTTCTGGGCGTGAGCGCGGGTGTCCAGGCGGATGACTTGTCCCTGGGGGGGTCGCCGGAAGCTGCCCCCGGAAAGCCTCGGGAGCTGTCTTACAGCGAATTTTATGTGGGGTTGTATGGCCCCGGACGCCGCTTTGACGTGTTGCGTAAAGGCAGGCGCATCGGTTCCTACGACATGGCCTTTCGCAGCCTGGGGGAAGAGTTGGAGGTACGCGTTGCAACCCACATCCAGGTTTCCTTCCTGCTTTTTTTTGAATACAGGTTTGACTCTGAGTCCGTGGCTCGCTGGGATGCCCGGGGGCTGCGCCATATTTTGATTCAGACCGTGGATGGTTCTAAGGAAAGCCGCGTGGAGGCGGAGCGCCTGGAAGACGGTGGCTACCGCGTCACGGCCACTGCCGGGGGGGATGAACTGGAATACGTCGCGGCGGCGCCCTTGTTCCCGAACAACCAGTGGAACGCGGATGTGTTGGAGGCGGGACAGGTGCTGGATACCCTCACGGGGCGCCTGCACCAGGTCACGATTCAGCACGAAGGACGGGAGTCGCTGCCCATGGCGGACAGGACGGTAACGGCTGAGCACTTTCGTTACCAGGGCGAGTTGCAACAGGATGCCTGGTACGACGAACGCGGGCGTCTTCTGAAGCTGCGTTTTCCGAGCCGGGACGGAGTGCCGGTGGAGTTCCTCTGTACCACCTGCGGAGTCCTCCCCTGAACCTGGGACATGCACGTGTCAGCGGGAGATGTATGCGGCCCGTTCGATTTTAGCCTTAAACTGTTGCATAGCCGATCGTAATTATGCTAAAATCGCCCCGAGCGATGTTGGATCGGCTCAGGCCATAGCACAGTTCTTCGTGCACCGACTAGGTTCCGAATAATCATAGCAAGAGGGTAATGATGATGATGGTTCCGATTACTGAAGAAATGCTGGATGACGAGTTGGAACAGGCAAGGGGTTACGGGGCGGGCGGAGGGACTGCTGCGAAGAAGTCCACGCGCAAGAAGGCCGGGAAGAAGAAGGTGACCCGCAAGGTCGGCAAGAAGAAGGCCGGGAAGAAGAAGGTGACCCGCAAGGTCGGCAAGAAGAAGGCCGGGAAGAAGAAGGTGACCCGCAAGGCCGGCAAGAAGAAGGCCGGGAAGAAGAAGGTGACCCGCAAGGTCGGCAAGAAGAAGGCCGGGAAGAAGAAGGTGACCCGCAAGG
>JABAAT010000016.1 GCA_014238615.1 Gammaproteobacteria bacterium
ATTGGCCCGGAGATTATCACCCAGGCCGAGAACGTGTTGTTAGCGGTGCGGGATCGCTACGCTTTGAAGTTGCGCTGCAAGCATGCCATCATCGGGGGCGCGGCGATCAAGGAGGCCGGGCGACCGTTGCCCGAGGAAACCCTGACCCTGGCTAAAAATTGCGCCGCCGTGCTGTTAGGGGCCGTGGGAGGCCCGCAATGGGACGCCCTGTCCCGGGCCAGCCGTCCCGAAAGCGGCCTGCTCGCCCTCCGTATGGAACTCGGTCTGTTCGCCAATCTGCGCCCGGTGCGTCTGCACCGGGAGCTGGCGGCGGCTTCCAGCCTGCGGGGCAGGGGCATCAAGGATCTGGACCTGGTCATCGTGCGTGAACTCACGGGGGGGTTGTATTTCGGCGAACCGCGCGGCATTCAGAAGCTGGAGACCGGGGAGCGCCAGGGGATTAACACCCTGGTTTACCGGGAGAGTGAGATCCGGCGTGTGGCCCGTGTCGCCTTTGAAGTGGCTCGCGGGCGCTCCATGCGCGTTTGCTCGGTGGATAAAGCCAACGTTCTGGAGTGCATGGAGTTGTGGCGCGAGGTGGTCAGCGATACGGCGGCGGAGTACTCGGAGATCGTACTCAGCCATATGTACGTGGACAACGCCGCGATGCAGCTGGTGCGCCTGCCGCGCCAGTTTGACGTGTTGCTGACCGATAATATGTTCGGCGATATCCTTTCGGACCTGGCTTCCATGCTGACCGGTTCCATCGGCATGCTGCCCTCGGCGTCGCTGGATGAGCACGGCCACGGGCTGTATGAGCCGGTGCACGGCTCGGCTCCGGATATCGCCGGGCGCGATCAGGCGAACCCCCTGGCCGCGATCCTCTCCGTGGCCTTGCTGCTACGTCATTCCCTGGGTCAGGAGGAGGCTGCAGCCACCGTGGAGCGGGCCGTGCACGAGGTGCTGAAGAGCGGACTGCGCACCCCGGACATTCACAGCCCCAGAACCCGTAAGGTGGGCACCCGGGAGTTGGGTGAGGCGGTTCTGGCGCAGATTCCAACGGTTTAGCCTGAATGCCCGGCGCTGGAAAATGGCGCGTGGCGGTGGTCGGCGCTACCGGGGCGGTAGGCCGCGTCCTGCTGGAGTTATTGGCGCAGCGCGCTTTTCCCGTACGCCGGGTGACAGCCTTGGCCAGCGCCCGCTCCGCCGGCCGCTGCCTGCCTTGGGGCGCAGGCGAAGTGACGGTGCAGCATCTGGAAGATTTTGATTTCCGGGAGGCTGACCTGGCGCTGTTCTCGGCCGGCGCGGCGGTTTCCCGGGAGTATGCTCCACGCGCCGCGGCGTGTGACTGCGTCGTCATCGACAACACTTCCTGCTTCCGGGGCGATCCGGATGTGCCCTTGGTCGTGCCGGAAGTCAATCCTGAAACCCTGGCTGCCTACGCGCGGCGCGGTATCATCGCCAATCCAAACTGCTCCACGATCCAGATGGTGGTGGTATTGAAGCCCTTGCATGACGCGGCCGGGCTGGAGCGGATTAATGTCTGCACTTACCAGGCGGTCTCCGGGGCCGGCACCCGTGCGCTCGGAGAACTGGAGGCGCAGAGCCGGGCCGTGTTGGAGGGCAAGCCGGTGCAGGCCGAGGTGCTGCCTGCCAGGATCGCTTTCAACGCCCTGCCGCATATCGATCGTTTTGAGGACAACGGCTACACTCGTGAGGAGATGAAGATGGTCCACGAGACACGCCGATTGCTGGCGTTGGAAGAACTCCGGATCAATCCAACCGCGGTGCGGGTGCCGATCTTCCACGGTCATTCGGAGGCCGTGCACATAGAGACCTGCCGTAAATTAAGTGCGTCCGAAGCGCGTGAACTGCTGGCCCGGGCCCCGGGCATACGCCTGCTGGACGAGCCCCGGGCCGGTGGCTATCCAACCGCGGCCGGTGAAGCACAGGGCAGCGATGCGGTTTACGTGGGCCGCATCCGGGAAGATATTTCTCATCCCCGTGGCCTGGACTTCTGGGTGGTGTCCGACAACTTGCGCAAGGGGGCGGCGCTTAATAGCATACAAATCGCTGAATTGCTCATCAGCAAATACTTGAAGCCAAAAACTTAAATCTTGATATAATGGCGAGCCGTTAGGTTCTTTAATCGTGAGGGCAGTTAACCTTGGGCTGATTAAATGAGCAGTCTGAAGCTGGTGGAAGGTGGAATCCCCAGGTAGGGAAATCAGGGCGGCCCAGGCGGCGCGGGTCTTCGTCGTCGTTTAAAAGGGATGGACGTGCCGCGTGGCCAGGTGCCTTAAAGCGCCCTTAAAGTACGTTGTTCTGGAGGGTCGGTCGAAAGCTCGCGATGGACTCTGAATCGAAGCATCTACTGATGAAACTCAGAAAAAAACCATTGATGATTCAGTTTTTCACCTGGTTCTTACAAGGGGGGCGGCTGGCGCGGCGCCTGGCGTCCGGATTCCGTCTGTCGGCTTGCCTGGGGTTGATGTTGTCGTTTTGGCCGGGTTCGGCGTGGGCTGTCGGGCTGGGTACCCTGGAAGTTGATTCAACGCTGAATAAACCACTCAGCGCCAAAATTTACCTGCGTTCGGTGACGGAGCAGGAACTGGGGACGCTCGTGGTGGGACTCGCCGACATGCAGACCTACCGGCGCGTTGGACTCACCTATCCGGGGGGGTTGCGGGATATACGCCTGGAAGTGAAAGGTGGGCCGGAGAGCGGCTATTTTATTGCTCTCAGCAGTCGCGCGATCATTCGTGAGCCGATCGTGGAACTGCTTGTGGAAGTCTATTGGAGCGGCGGTCACCTGGTGCGCCGATATCCCTTGCTGCTGGATCCACCCGGGTATCAGGACCTGCTGCGGGCGCTGCCGGGTGCCGCTCCGCTTGAGATACCACCGCCGGAGGTTGAAGCCGTGGAACGGCGTCCCGTTCCGGATGAAGCCCGCCGCGGTGCTCCCGATTCTCCCACGGCACCCGCCGAGGCAGTGTCGCTTCCGGATCTTCCGGAGGCACCCCCGGTGCCGGACACGGGATTTCAGGGCGACACGTTCCGGAGCACCCGCCAGGGGGATACGCTCTGGGAGATCGCCGGGATCGTCCGGCCCAGCCCCGCGCTCAGCAGAAACCAGGTCATGCAGTCCCTGTTGCGGGCCAACCCGGAAGCCTTTTTCCTGGAAGGTAATATCAACGCCTTAAAAACCGGCCAAGTGCTGCGGATACCTTCCAGGGAGGAAATAGGGCGGATCGAGCCCGCCGAGGCGTTGGCTGTATCCCGTCAACATCACGAAGCCTGGCAGCGTTACCTGCTGGCCGAGAATCTAACGGTGCAGCCCGCGGTGAGCGGCCCCGGCCCCGCGACGCCCACGCCGCCTGCCCCGGAAGAACCCGTGGCGGCGGAGCCGTTTATCGAGGCACCGCTTCCCGACGCTGAAGTGCGTGTGGTCGGCGCTGGATTGGGAGCAGCGGGGATCCCGGGGACGGGCGCGCCGGCGGATCGTGAGGGAACGGCGGAGCAACAGCAGGAAATTCTCTTGCTTCAGGAGCAGGTTGACTCCCTGGGACAGGAAAGGGATGAAGCGGAAGATCGTCTGCGGGAAAGCGACACCATCAGGCAGGATCAGCAGCGCCTGTTGCAGCTCAAGGACGAAGAACTGAAGAATCTGCAGGACAGGCTGCGCGATTCCGAAGAACGTCTGCGGCGGTTGGAGCAGCAGCGTTTGGAGGGCGGGGATCGGCCCGCCGATGTGGAGCCGCCCCCGGAAAGTGAAGAGGAGCTTGTCGCCGTCCTTCCCGGGGCAGACGGTTTAGCCCAGCCCCCCGGGCAGGAAGCCCCGTTGGACGGGGAAAATATCGTACAGGAGGAGGCCCCGGTCGAGGCGGTGAGCGCCCCGGGTGACCCGTCAGGGAGGTTCCCGCGGGGGGGGATATGGCTGCTCATCATTGCGTTGTTTGCCGGGTTGCTTGTGCTCCTGTTCAGGTGGTCTCCCCTTCGGGAATCCCTGGGGCGGCGCAAGCTGATGCCAGGCTTTAGCTTCGCGCCAAGATGGGCTGCCGAGCCGACAGCGGGCATGGCGGACATGGACGATGACAAGACCAGCGTGGAGGCGACAGCCGTTGAAATGGCCGTCACCGGGCCTGTTTCGCCGGCGCCGCGTGGGCGCATGGCGCCGCGTGGGCGCATGGCGCCGCGTGGGCGCATGGCGCCGCGTGAGCGCATGGATGATCGGACGGTGCCGGCTTCCCCAATGGACTCGGACATTACGGAAATTGAAGGGATCGTGGATTTCGAGAGGCGGGTTGAGGAGCAGTCAAGCGATTTTACGCCGGTGGCCCCGGTGACCGAAGCCATGCCGTCTGTTGAGGAGCCGCCGGAAGAGGAACAGTTGCCCCGGGAGGCCGGTGGAAGCGCGGGAGCCAGGGAAGGGAAAGATGAACTCTCGCTGAAAGAGCTTGAAGAAATTATTGACATGAGCAACTTGCCTGAATTCGATGAGCAGGCAGCGGTGAGCAAGGGGAAAACGTCCGGCGGCGAAGCCCGCATGGCTGAGATCAACGTGTTGATCGCCTATGAACAGTACAATCGGGCGGCCGAGTTCGTCAGGGAGGCATTGAAGGAAGAACCTGAGAACGTTTCCTACCATCTAAAACTTTTAGAAATATACAAGGCGATGAACGATCAGAAGAAATTTGAGGAGGCGGCGCGTATCTTTCATGACAAGGTGGGCGGCCAGGGGGAGGCCTGGCAATCCGTTCAGGAGATGTGGAGCGGCATCTCCCCGGACCGGGAATTGTTCAAGGAAAGCGAACAAGCGGTTATGGCGGCTACGCAGCGCCTTAGCGAAGAGGCCAGCCACAAGCTGTTGGAGCAAGGTGCAACCCAGGCGGAGGATCCGGCGGATGGCCAGGCGGATGGGAAGTATGGCCTGGAGTTTGAAACAGGTGATAAGCAAACCAAACAGGAGGAACCTAAGTTACAGACATTGGTTCTAGGAGACTTGGACACCGACTCCAGTGAAATCTCGGATGATGAGCTGAAAACCGCCCTGAATGTATTCAAATCAGACGATGTGGATGTTTCAGAGGGGGAGGGCGATGTCGTGGAAGCCACGGGTGACACCGTGCAGGTTGAGTACGACGTTTCGGAGGATGAAGCAGGTGAGGAAGGTGTCCTCGAAGCGGGGGAAGAGGAACTCCCGGATGAATCAGAAATCGATGAAATCCAGGAGAAATTGATTTTGACCTTGGGAGGGGGAGACTTGGAACCCGAGCTTTTGGAGGTGCGGAAAAGTCACGAAGCCGGGGAGTTGCCGCACGACGACGTGGAACTTAAGCCTGAAGCAGTGTCCCTGAAATCCGTGACCGAGGAGCAGGTGGATTCCGGGACAGAGGAACTGCCCAGGGAAAGTGCGGCGGGAACGGAAGCGGTGCCGCCGGTTCTGGAACCGGCGGGTGACACGAACAGCAAGGCGGAAAGGTTGTTGAGCCGGGAGGAAGTCACCGAAGAAATCTCCCAAGGTGGCGGCGCCGCCGCGGAGATGGAGCCTGAAGCGGCGTTCCTGGAGATTCCAGGGGAGGATGTAGAGCAGCCTTCCGTGACGGCTGAAGGCGCTGTCCCTTCCGGAACAATGCCGCTGGATTCGGAAACCGCGGATGTCGCGTCGCGACGCCCGTTGTTGAGCCGGGAGGAGGCTGCCGGGGAGCCTTTGAGCAACCTGGATGCCGCGGTAGTCAGCGACCAGGAACTGGAAGGGACCATCTCGGAGTTAATGAGTGAGGCCGGAATGAGCGCCCTCGACCAGGTGGCCGCCGGCACTAAGGAAAAAGTGGACCTGGAGTCTTTGGATCGTGCTGTTATGGCGGCGGCCGAGAGCAAGACAACGGATCTCCAGGGACAGGAGACGGCCGATGCAGAGAAGCAGCCAGGGGTGCCTGAGGAGAACTGGCTGCATCTTGACAGCGTTGTGGAGCAGGAGGAAACGACGGGGGCGGGGCGGGCGGCCCCCCCCGCGGAAGAAAGCGCGCATTTGCGCTCGCTCCAAACCGGAGAAGCCACACCTGCCAGTGAAAGCATTGAGGTCACCACCGAGGAATTGGAATACACGATCAGCAGCCTGACGATCGACGAGAAGGATTCGGGAACAAGCCCAGGGAGTTCTCCAGGAGATGTTACCGAGGACATTCAATCCAGAAAGTCGCCGTCGGTGTTGGAACTGACGGACAGGGAGGAGGGGGATGTGACTGCAGCCAGCTTGCTTAGCCAGATGGAAGAAATTTCCGTAGATGAGACTCATTCCATTGTTGAGGCGGACGCCGAGGAGGAGAAATCCGCCCGTCTCCATATTTCTGAGGGTGAAACCGAGGTAGATATGGATTTGAGCGAAGATGACAGCAATGACAGCATGGAGGCCGTATCAAGTCAGCTTATCGAGGATCTCGGAGGCAAGAGCAGTATTACGAGTTCGATACTGGGTGGTATCTCCCATGAGTTGGACGAGGAAGAGAAAGGCACCGAGGAGGAGATGGATATTCAGCTGGATCTGGCGCGGGCTTATGCGGAACTGGGAGACAGGGGAAATGCCAGGAATTCCATTGAAGCCATCATGGCCGGCGGCGATGAGGAGCAAAAATTCAATGCCAAAGAGCTGTTGAAAAGCTTGGGAGAGGAATAACCGGGAGCCCGTATTCCGTAGATTCTCCGTAGGTTGAGTCAGTCGCTTGGCGCAATCCATCCATTCCCCCGCCGATCTTTTGCAAAACTTTCGCGGAACCCGGCGCCTGGCCGGGGGCGGGTGCTCCCTCCCGCCTGGTGCGCATGACCTCGAGGACGGACTCCGGTGGTGCGCACGCCCAGGTTTTTTGCATGGATCAATCTTCATCCGGCTCCATCCATCCCGCGGCGGCTATCGCCTGTGTGCCGGTCCCCCCGCGTTGCTTTTGAACCTGCCGCTTTTGCTGTTATGGGGGTGTTTATCGGCGACCGCCGGAAGCATGGAGAGGTGTGCCCGCGGCTTTGCGGCGCATGCGTTTCCCGGTTCCCGCCCAATTCCTGTCCCGGGTCTGGACGCGGGGCGGCCCAGGCGGCGTTGCGTTGGACCTGCTGTTGATGTGTGCCTTCCGACCGGCCCTGCTGTTGCTCGTGGCCCGCGTCATGTTGCCGCTTGAGAAGCAAGCCTTACTGGAAGGTCTGTACTGGTGGTGCGGGCCCCTGGCAAGCTGTAGGCTGCGAGGCCGCCTTCCGGCACCACGCCTGGGATTGGCCGTGCACTACAGCGGCGTTCCGCAACGCGCCCCGTTGCCGGACGCGGGAACGGCGGTCCGCTTGGAGCGGAGCGTAGGCTTGCAGCGCCCGGCGCCGCACCGTCGTGCCTGGCTGTTGCCGGGCGCTTCGCTGTTTTATGACGGCGGTTGTGATGCCTTGCCCCAAGGCGCCTTCCGGGCGGCGGCGGATGCTGTTTTCCAGGGAGCGGCGCCTTGATACCAGGAGACTACCCCGCTCCGGAGGAGCCTGCGGATCTGCGGAGTGAGGTCCTGAACGAAGCGCCCGGCGCGCGGCGTATCGCTCTGGGGGTCGAATATTGTGGTCGGTACTACCAGGGCTGGCAGTGCCAGGATGGGGTTCCAACCGTGCAGGGGAAGCTGATGCAGGCCCTGTCCAGGGTGGCCGACACACCGCTGCGAGTGCATGGCTCGGGGCGCACCGATGCGGGGGTGCACGCCACCGCCCAGGTGGCGCATTTTGATACGCGTGTGCGGCGTGCCTGTCGGGACTGGATGCTGGGCGCGAACGCCTGTTTACCTGAGGACATCCGGGTGCTGTGGGTCCGCGAGGTGCCGAGTGATTTTCATGCGCGCCACAGTGCCTTGCGGCGGCGCTACCGCTACCTGGTGCATAATGCTCTAAGTCGTTCCGCGCTGTACACAGGCCTGCTCAGCTGGGAGCCCCGCACCCTGGTGTTGGAAGACATGCGAGCCGCCGCCCGCCACCTGGAGGGACACCATGATTTCACTTCCTTCCGGGCCGCCTCCTGCGGCGCCCGCAATCCATGCCGCACCCTCTACGAATTGCGGGTGTGGACTGTTGGGGAATTACTGATCGTGGAAGTGGAAGCCGATGCTTTTCTGCACCATATGGTGCGCAACATCGCCGGGCTGCTGCTTGAAATCGGCCTGGGCAGACGGCCTCCCGAGTGGGCGGCTGAAGTGTTGGCGCTTCGCGAGCGGCGGCGCGCCGCCCGCACGGCGGCTGCGGCCGGCCTCTACCTGGTGCACTTGCGTTATCCAAGGCGTTTCCGGTTGCCGAGCACGGTGGCGCGCCCGGCCTGGCCGGCGCCTGACCCGCCGGTTCCCGGAATGGCGGGCGGGGTGTGAAGGGCGCCAAGTTCCTGGCGGCGCGGGAGCAGCCGGAAGTGCGTGTGAAATGCTGCGGCCTGAACCGGGTGGAGGAGGCCATGGCCGCGGCGCAACTGGGGGTGGACGCCATCGGCCTGGTGTTTTACCGGCACAGTCCGCGCCGGGTCAGCATGGCCGCGGCACGGGAGATCAGTTCCGCCCTGCCCCGGGAGGTCGCCCGAGTCGGTCTGTTCGTAAACGCCCCGATATCCGAAGTGGAGGCGGTGCTCGCCGAAGTGCCGTTAGACCTGTTGCAGTTTCATGGCGACGAAACGCCGGCTTATTGCGGCCGTTTTGGCCGCCCGTATCTCAAGGCGCTGCGCTTGAGTGACGCCGGCCCGCACCCGCCTTACCCTTTTACGGAGGCCTTTGCTTTACTATTGGATAGTTTCCAGGAAAGATGCTACGGCGGCACCGGTAAGACCTTCGCATGGTCCCTGGCCCGGGACTTTCACGGCGCGCGTATCGTTTTGGCGGGCGGCCTGGATGCCGCCAATGTGGCGCAGGCCATCCGTGCGACAACGCCCTATGCCGTGGATGTCAGTAGCGGCGTGGAAGCGGCGCCGGGGCGTAAGGATACTGAAAAGATCGCTTTTTTTCTGCGTGAGGTTAAAAATGCCTTTACATGATTCCGCGGCGGTTGCTGCTTCCGGGGTGCCGGATGCTTCTGGCCATTTCGGTCCCTACGGGGGGCGGTTCGTGGCGGAGACCTTGATGGCGCCGCTGGCCGAGCTGGAAGCGGCCTGGCGGCGTTACCTGCCCGACTCGGAATTCCAGCGTGAACTACGGGATGAACTGCGTGATTTCGTAGGCCGTCCCACGCCGCTCTACCTTGCGGCGCGCTGGAGCCGCAGCCTGGGAGGAGCGCGCATCTACCTGAAGCGCGAGGATCTAAGCCATACCGGTGCTCACAAAATCAACAACACGGTAGGGCAGGCCCTGCTGGCGGTGCGCATGGGCAAGCGCCGCATCATCGCGGAAACCGGCGCCGGTCAGCACGGGGTCGCTTGTGCCGCGACGGCGGCCCGCCACGGCTTGCCCTGCGTGGTTTACATGGGAGAGGAGGATACCCGCCGCCAGGCTCCGAATGTCTCGCGCATGCGCCTCCTGGGCGCCGAGATCGTGACAGTGAACAGCGGTTCGCGCACCCTCAAGGACGCGCTGAACGAGGCCCTGCGGGACTGGGTGGCGAATGTTGACGAGACCTTCTACATCATCGGTTCGGTGGCCGGGCCGCATCCCTACCCGGCCTTGGTGCGCGATCTGCAGACGGTCATTGGACGTGAGGCCAGGGAGCAGTGCCTGGAGCGGCTGGGACGGCTGCCGCACGCGCTGGTTGCCTGCGTGGGTGGCGGTTCCAACGCCATCGGCCTGTTTCATCCCTTCCTGGAAGATCGGGACGTGGCGTTGTACGGGGTGGAGGCGGGCGGTCTGGGCCTGGATTCCGGCCGCCACGCCGCACCGCTGAACAGCGGCGCGCCCGGAGTGTTGCACGGCGCCCGCAGCTACCTGATGAGCGATGCCGACGGACAGGTTCTGCCCACGCACTCCATCTCGGCCGGGCTGGATTACCCCGGGGTCGGACCGGAACACGCCTGGCTCAAGGACAGGTGCCGGGTGCACTACGATGTGGTGGAAGACGCGGAGGCCGTGGAGGCCTTTCATGCATTGAGTCGCAACGAGGGTATTCTCCCGGCGCTGGAGAGCAGCCACGCCCTGGCTTACGCGGCCCGGTTGGCGCGTGAACTCGGCCCCGAGGGGATCATCCTGGTCAATCTTTCGGGCCGGGGTGACAAAGACTTACAGAATGTGCTTGAGGCCCAGGCCGTTCCTGGCGCCGCCGCGTAGTGCGCCAGTGGCGATCTGCGGGGAAAGATCACCGTGAGCGTTGGGCGTATCCAGGAATGTTTCCAACGCCTTGCCGCGGAACGCCGCAAAGCGTTGATTCCTTTTGTCACCGCCGGCGACCCGGGAACGGAGCAGACAGTGCCGATCCTGCAAGCCCTGGTCAGCGGAGGAGCGGACCTGCTGGAATTGGGAGTGCCTTTTTCAGACCCCATGGCGGATGGCCCCGTGATCCAGGGTTCCAGCGAGCGCGCCCTGAAGCGCGGCGTCGGCCTGCGGGCGGTGTTGCAGATGGTCAGCACGTTTCGCGAGACGGATTGCCGTACTCCGCTGGTGTTGATGGGCTACCTGAACCCGGTGGAAAGGATGGGCCACGCGGAGTTTTGCGAGCGCGCGCACGCGGCCGGAGTAGACGGTGTGCTGATCGTGGATATGCCGTTGGAGGAAGCAGGTCCGTTGCGCGCCGAACTGCGGGCGCGGCAATTAGACTGCGTGATGCTGGCCGCGCCGACCACCTCCGCCGCGCGCCTGCGACGCATCGGCCGGCAGGTGAGCGGCTTCCTTTACTACGTGACACTGAAAGGGGTGACGGGCAGTACGCGGTTGCAGGTGGCGGCCGTGACCGAGGCCTTGCAACAGGTGCGCGCCTGCATCGGCGCCTTGCCCCTGGCGGTCGGTTTCGGCATCAAGAACGCTGCCGGGGTGGCGGCGTTGGCGCCGCTGGGGGACGCGGTGGTGGTGGGTAGTGCGCTGGTGGACAACTTGGCGGCAGCGGCGCGGCGGGGTGAGTCACCGGCGCAAAGCGCCGAGGATTTTGCGCGCACCATGCGCGCCGCCCTGGACAGTGCTTCGCGGAACCAGGAATCATGAATTGGCTCAGTAAACTGTTGCCCTCCCGGGTCAACGCGGGACAGGGCCGGCGGCGCTCCGTACCGGAGGGGCTGTGGACCAAGTGCAGCCATTGCTGCGCCGTTTTGTATCGTCCGGAACTCAAGCGTAACTTGTGGGTTTGCCCCAAGTGCGCTTTCCACATGCGCATTTCGGCCGATACGCGCCTGAAGATATTGCTGGATACCGAGCCGCCGCCGCGGGAGATTGGCGCCCAGGTGGCCAACATGGACCTCTTTAAATTCAAGGATATGAAACGTTACAAGGATCGCCTGCAGGATGCCCGCAGGAAGAGCGGTCTGAGTGAGGCCCTGTTGGTTTGGGAGGGGCGGTTGCGGGGTCTCCCGGTGGTGGCCTGCAGTTTTGAATTTAAATTCATGGGTGGTTCCATGGGGAGTGTTGTGGGAGAACGTTTCGTGCTCGCCGTGCAGGCCGCCCTGGAGCACGAGGCGGCGCTGCTGTGTTGCTGCTGCAGCGGCGGCGCGCGCATGCAGGAGGCCCTGCTTTCCCTCATGCAAATGGCAAAGACCGCGACCGCCCTGACGCTGTTACGCCGCCGCGGCCTGCCTTACGTGAGTGTTCTCTGTGATCCAACCACCGGGGGGGTTTCCGCCAGCCTGGCCGCCTTGGGAGACGTGATCCTGGCCGAGCCGGGCGCCCTCATCGGTTTCGCCGGACCGCGTATCATCGAAAAGACCGTGCGCGAAAAATTGCCGGAAGGCTTTCAACGCAGTGAGAGCCTGCTCAAGCGGGGCGGGGTGGATCTGATCGTGGACCGCCGGAAACAGCGGGAGCACCTGGCGGAGTTGTTGGCGCTGCTGATGCGGCGCCCGGCTCCGGCTCCCGTCACGGAGCTCAAGGCGCTCCCCGAAACGAGTGCGTGAAGGTGCTCGAACAGACGCAGCCGTGCGCTTCCCTGAGCCTGGAGAAATGGCTCAGGCGGCAGGAGCGAATCCATTTCCCCATGGTGGAGATGGGCCTGGAGCGTTGCCGCGAGGTGGCAGGTCGGCTTGGATTGTTGGAGCCCGGATACCAGGTCGTTACCGTGGCCGGTACCAACGGCAAGGGTTCCTGCGTGGCGATGCTGGAGTCCGTGCTGCGTTCCGCCGGCTACACAACGGGAGCTTATTATTCGCCTCACCTGCTGCGCTACAACGAGCGCATCCGCATCCATAGCCGGGAAGTGAGCGATGCGGCGCTTTGCACAGCTTTCCAAAAGATTGAAGCGGCCCGTGGAGATATTGAACTCACCTACTTTGAATTTGGCACCCTGGCCGCTTTTTACCTGTTCCGAGAGGCGGCGGTGCAGATCACCGTGCTGGAGGTCGGCCTGGGAGGGCGCCTGGACGCCGTGAACCTGCTGGACCCCGATGTGGCCCTGGTGACCAGTATCGATCTCGATCACCAGCGTTGGCTGGGTGCGGATCGTGAGAGCATCAGCCGGGAAAAAGCGGGGATCTTCCGGGCTGGTCGGCCTGCTGTCTGTTCCGACCCGGAACCGCCGGAGGGATTACTTCGCCGTGCCTCGGAACTGGGTGCCCCGCTGTCTCTGCCCGGTAAGGACTACCGCCTGAAAAATGGTGGAGGTGCGTGGGACTGGTATGGGCCGGACGCCGCCTGTTACCAGGAGTTGCCGCATCCGGATCAGAGGAACTCCTGCCAGTTGCAGAACGTCGGAGGCGTACTCATGGCCTTGCACTTGTTGCGCGACTGTTTTCCGGTGCGGGAGCAGGATTTGCGTGACGGATTGAGCAAAGTGCGGTTCCCCGGGCGCTTCCAGGTCCTTCCTGGACCCCGCTGTTATATACTGGACGTGGCGCACAATCGGCAGGCGGCGCAACAGTTGAGACGCAACCTGGAGGCCTTGCCGCGGAGTGGGGCCCAGCATTTCCTGGTTGGTATGCTGGCAGATAAAGACTATGTATCGGTACTTGAGATCCTGGCACCGCTGGCCGACAGCTGCCACCTGGTGGATCTACCGGCTCCGCGCGGTGCCTCGGCGACGCGCCTGGCGGCCGCCCTGGGCGACCTTGATGTCAGCGGGTTGCGCACCCACTGTCATCCCGACGTTGCCCGGGGTCTGGGTGTGCTGCGCCGGGAATCGCGGGATGGGGATCGGATCGTGGTCTGCGGTTCTTTCCTGACGGTGGGGGAAGCGCTCAACTGTCTTGGCGCGCAGGAGTCAGGCTGGTGAATCGAAGCTTCTGGGAGCGCGTCTTGGGCGCGGCGATCCTGCTTGCGGTGGGAGTGCTGCTTATCCCCATGCTGCTTGGTGAACCGGTGCCGCGGCCGCCGCCGCGACCGGAAAAACTGCTGCCGGAGCAGCTGTTACCCGACCTGGACCTGGAAATCCCGGCCGTGGAGGTCGCGCGCCCCGGGGAGGCTTTACAGCAAGAGCGGGAAGGCGGGTTGCTCGGCATGCAGTCGGCGCCGCCAGGCGTGGCGGCTCCCACGCCGCCCCCGGCGCTTGCGGGGCAGACGACCTGGAGCGTGCAGGTTTCCAGTTTCAGGGAACGGGCCCCGGCCGAAAAACTGCGGGACAAACTGCGCCGTGCGGCCTATCCGGCCTTTATCCGTGATGTGGATCGGGGCGGGGTCTCGTGGTACCAGGTGAAAGTTGGAGCGGAGACGCACCGAGACGGGGCGGAACGCTTGCGCCAACGCTTGCGGCAGGTTTTCGCCTTGGAGGGGCTGGTGACCCGCGAGCCATGAACGGCGCTCCGTCAAAACGGACGAAAGCCCCGCGGCGGCGCCCGGAAGTCACGGTATGAATTACTGTGACTGGGGTTTCGTGGGGGTGATACTCGTCTGCTCGTTGTGCGGATGGCTGGGCGGCCTGTTTAGCGCGCTTAGCACCATGCTTGCCTGGGGAGGGGCCTTGTGGCTGGCGTTTCTCTCCGCGCCCAAGGCGGTGGAAATATTGCAAGGCTTCAACATGGAGAGCGATCTTGTCGTACTTGTTTCGGTGCTGGGCGGTTTCGCCGCCTGGCTGATCCTGGTGCTGCTGTTGATGCATTTACTGCTGTTGCTGGTACATAGATTCCCCGGGAAACGGCTCCTGGGCGGTCTCTTGTGTGGCATGCTGAACGGCCTGTGGATCTCCCTGGTAGTGGTTTTCCTGGTGGGCTTTACCGTCCTTCCGGAGGTGTCTATATGGCGCGAGAGCCATGTGCAAAAGTTTTTGACCCGGCCGGCCGGGTGGTTCTGGCGGGTTCTGCCGAATGCCTCGTCCGAGGTCCGTGACGCGTGGTCGCCGCCGCCCGCTGACAGCTGGGAGCCATAAGCGATGTGTGGTCTGATCGGTATGCTGCGGCGTGAGATGGTGGTGCAGAGCCTGCTGGATGGTTTGAGCATGTTGCAGCATCGAGGCCAGGACGCCGCCGGTATCGCCACCTGTGCCGGGCGCCGCTTTTACCTGCGCAAGTCCAAGGGCCTGGTGCGGGACGTTTTTCATACCCGGCATGTCCTGCAACTTCATGGGAACATGGGCATCGGCCACGTCCGCTATCCCACCTCCGGTACCGCCTCCCATGCCGAGACCCAACCCCTGTACGTGAATTTCCCGCATGGCATCGTGCTTGCACATAACGGCAACCTGACGAACCGCGGGCAATTGCGGGGGGAACTGGAGGAACAGTCACTCCGGCATATGAACACCGGTTCCGACTCCGAAGTGCTGCTGAACCTGTTCGCCGAAGAATTAGGCGGACAGGACCGCGCTCGACCGGGGGTCGAGGATCTGTTCCGGGCGGTGGAGGTGCTGCACCGGCGGGTATGCGGCGCCTACGCCGTGGTCGGTATGATCCCGGGGGTTGGAGTGTTCGCCTTCCGTGATCCACACGGCATCCGCCCCTTGATCCTGGGCCGCCGCCCGCGGGAGTGGGGCTTTGAATACATGGTGGCTTCGGAAAGCGTGGCCGTGGATATGCTGGGGTTCCAGGTGCTCCGCGATGTACTTCCCGGGGAGGCGGTTGTCATTGATTTGCAGGGCGGCCTGCATGAACACCAATGCGCCGACCAACCGCGCTCGGCCCCCTGCGTTTTTGAATATGTTTACCTGGCCCGTCCGGATTCCATCCTGGATGGTGTTTCCGTATACCGGGCGCGTCTGCGCATGGGCCGGGCCCTGGCGCGCAAGGTGCGCCGTGTCTGGCCTGTCTGTGACCTGGATGTCATCATTCCGGTGCCTGAAACCAGCTGTACGGCGGCCCTGGAGCTGGCCCTGGGTCTGGGTGTGAAATATCGCGAGGGTTTTGTGAAAAACCGTTATGTGCCACGCACTTTTATCATGCCGGAGCAGAAGCAGCGCCGGGAGTCGGTGCGCAAGAAACTGAACGCCATTACCCAGGAGTTCGCCGGCAAGCGCGTGCTGCTGGTGGACGACTCCATCGTGCGCGGCACCACCTCGCGCGAGATCGTGCAAATGGCCCGGGACGCCGGGGCCCTGGAGGTGAATTTCGCTTCGGCTTCGCCGCCGGTGCGCCATCCCAATTTCTACGGCATCAATATTCCCTCGCATGAGGAACTGATCGCCCACAATCGGGATGTGGAGGAAATCAGCAGGGAGATTGGAGCGGACAGGCTCATCTACCAGGATTTAGAGGATCTGGAGCTTGCGGTGCGCGAGGAAAACCCACGCATCATGGAATTGGATTGCTCCTGCTTCAACGGCGTCTATCTCGCGGGCGTCACGGGGCCGGAGGAATTACGGAAGCAGGAGGCGATACGCCTGCACGAAGGCGGCATGGAAGAGGACCTGGTCGACTTTCAAGTCAGCGCTTAACGAAGTCCCACCCGGAGTCACGACATGGCCGCATACAACACCAACGAATTCAAAAGCGGATTGAAAGTGCTGATTGATGGGGACCCCTGTTCCATCATTGAGAATGAATTCATTAAGCCCGGCAAGGGCCAGGCGTTCAACCGCGTGAAATACCGCAACCTGAAGAACGGCCGGGTGCTCGAGAGGAATATTCGCTCCGGGGAGAGCGTGGAAGCCGCCGAGGTGCAGGAACGGGAGATGCAGTTTCTTTACCAGGACGACGCGACCTGGAATTTCATGGATCCGGTCAGCTACGAACAGGTGGCCGCCGGGACGGGGGCGATGGCGGAGGCTGGGCGCTGGTTGCAGGGGCAGGAAATGTGCCAGGTAGTGGTTTGGAAGGGGTCGCCCATCAGTGTGTCGGCCCCCCAGTTCGTGGTGTTGCGCGTGCGCGAGACCGCGCCGGGGGTGCGCGGCGATACGGCCGGCGGCGGCGGTAAACCGGCAACCGTGGGAAATGATGTGGTCATCAGGGTGCCGCTCTTCGTGGAGCAGGGGGAACTCGTGAAAGTGGATACGCGTACCGCGACCTACGTGGGCCGCGCCGTAGAGAACTAACTGGCTTTCCAGCGACAAGGACCGGTACCGGGGCGGGTGCGCATTATCGGCGGCCGCTGGCGGCGGCGCCTGTTGCCGGTGGAAATTCTGCCCGGGCTGCGTCCCACCCCGGATCGGGCCCGGGAAACCCTGTTCAACTGGCTTGGAGCGCGACTGCCAGGGGCGCATTGCCTGGATCTGTTTGCGGGAAGCGGGGTGCTGGGCCTGGAGGCCTTGTCGCGTGGCGCGGCCGCGGTTGTGCTGGTGGAGAGGCACCCGTTGCTGGGTCGGCGGTTGCGCGAGCAGCTGCGGCGCCTGAAGGCCGGTCCCCAGGCGCGCTTGTGGGAGGCGGAGGCCGTTGCCTGGCTGCGGCGTGCGCCCGGCGTCTTTGACATTGTCTTTTTAGATCCGCCTTACACGAGCGGCCTGGCGGGCCCCTGCTGCGAACTGCTGCTGGAGCGCGGTCTGCTTACCCCGGGAGCGCGGCTTTCCCTGGAAAGCGATGCAACGGCGCCGCCGCCGGTGTTGCCGGCGAGCCTCCAAAGGCTGCGCTGCCGCTGTTTCGGCCGCAGCCGACTTTGCCTGCTCGGCTTACCCGACGGTTAGCCTGGCGACGGTTAGCCTGGCGACGGTTAGCCTGGCGACGGTTAGCCTGGCGACGGTTAGCCGGGTTGTCAGCTGTTCCCTTGGGAGGATGCGCCCTGCGAAAGCTTCAGGTGGCCGGAAGAGTTTCGGCGGCCGCCTCGGCATAAGACGTGACACGCACCGCGCAATACTTGAACTCGGGGATCTTACCCTGTGGATCCAACTTTGGATTGGTGAGCAGGTTCGCGGCCGCCTCCCGGTAGCAAAAAGCCATGAAAACGGTGCCCGGCTGCAAGCCGGAATCCTTCCGAACGATGGCCCGCAGGAGGCCGCGCCTGGATTCCACCTGAAGCAAGTCTCCGGGTGCCGCCCCCAGGGTCTGGATGTCGTCTGGGTGCAGGGATACCACCGGCTCAGGCTCAATGGCGTTCAGCACCGTGGCGGCGCGCGTCATACTGCCGGTATGCCAGTGCTCCAGCTGCCTGCCGGTGATGAACACGAAGGGATATTCCTCGCTGGGAAGTTCGTCGGCGTGGCGGTACACGGCCGGTACGAATTTTCCCTTGCCGTCCGGGGTGGGGAAGCCGCCCTGAAACAGGATCGGCTGCCCGGGGTCGCCTGGTTTTGTGAGCGGATAAGTCAGGGAGTCCTCTTTTTCCAGCCGTTCCCAGGTCATGCCGCTGATGCTGGGCATGGCCTTCAGGAGTTCATCAAAGACCTGCCTGGGAGATTCGTAGTGCCAATCCAGTCCCATGCGCCGGGCCAACTCCTGGATGATCCAGAGGTCCTGGCGCGCCTCACCGGGGGACTCAATGGCCTGGCGTCCCAGTTGCACGCGGCGATCGGTGTTGGTGAAGGTGCCGGTTTTTTCCGGGAAGGCCGAGGCGGGCAGGATCACGTCCGCGAAGCCGGCCGTCTCCGTGAAAAAGATATCCTGCACCACCAACCAGTCCAGCTTCGCCAGCATCTCCCTGACATGCTCCAGGTCGGGGTCGGACATGGCTGGATTCTCTCCCATGACGTACATGCCGCGGATATCACCCTGCCCGATCCCGTTAATGGTTTCTACCACGGTGAGCCCGGGTTCGGGATCCAGGTGCGCATTCCAGAGCTGTTCGAAATGACGCCGGGCTTTCAGGTCGCTGACTGCCTGGTAATCGGGGAAGACCATGGGGATCAGGCCCACGTCCGAGGCGCCCTGTACGTTGTTTTGGCCGCGCAAGGGGTGCAGTCCGGTGCCGGGGCGTCCGATCTGCCCGGTGAGCAGGGCCAGGGAAATCAGGCAGCGGGCGTTGTCGGTGCCGTGTGTGTGCTGCGAGATGCCCATGCCCCAGAAGATCATGGAGCCGGAGGCCCTGGCGTACAGGCGTGCCACCTCGCGCAGGGTCTCTGCGGGGATGCCGCAGATGGGGGCTACCTGTTCGGGGCTGTAGTCTGCGAGGTTGGCCTTCAATGCGTCAAATCCGGAGGTATGTGCGCGTATGTAGGCATCATTCTGCAGTTTCTCGTCCAGGATGGCGCGCATGATGCCGTTCAGCAGGGGCACGTCGGTGTCCGGCCGGAACTGCAGGAAGTAACTCGCATGGCGCGCCAGGTCGGAGCGGTATGGGTCGATCAGGATCAGGGTCTTGCCCTGGCGGACGGCGTTTTTTATGAAGGTGGCCGCCACCGGGTGGTTCACGGTGGGACGGGCGCCGATGATCAGAATGACTTCCGCATCCGCCACGTCGGCCACCTGGTTGGAAACGGCCCCGGAGCCGATGCATTCAAGCAGGGCGGCCACCGAGGATGCATGGCAGAGGCGCGTACAGTGGTCCACGTTGTTTGAGCCGAAACCGGTGCGCACCAGCTTTTGGAACAGGTAGGCTTCTTCGTTGCTGCCCTTGGCGGAGCCGAAGCCAGCCAGGCTGCGCGGCCCGTCCCGCTCGCGCAGTTTGCACAGTCGCTCGGCGGCCGTGTCCAGGGCTTCATCCCAGTCGACCTCTCGGAACACTTCGTGCATGCGCTCGGGTGGAACGAGGGTGGCATGCTTTGGAGCGTCAGGGCGCCGTATGAGCGGTCGCAGCAGGCGTCCCTGGTGATGGACGTAATCGAAGCCGTAGCGTCCCTTGACGCACAGGCGGGAATGGTTGGTCTCCCCGTCACGGCCGTTGACATACAGGATGCGGTTGTCGCGCACGTGGTACTTGAGCAGGCAGCCCACCCCGCAATAGGGGCAGACCGAGTCTACTTTGCGTTCGGTCTCCTGGAGCACGTTCTCGCCAGCCGGCATGAGCGCGCCGGTGGGACAGGCCTGTACGCATTCGCCGCAGCCTACGCAGGTGCTTTGGCCCATGGGATCCTGCATGTCGAAAACAACCAGGGAATGTTCGCCGCGATGGGCGTAACCCAGCACGTCGTTGACCTGCTCCTCACGGCAGGCGCGCACACAGCGGGTGCATTGGATGCAGGCGTCCAGGTGCACGCTGATGCCGGGGTGAGAGTTGTCCGGGGGCGGCTGGGAACGGCCCGGGAAACGCGGCTGCTTTAGCTGCAATGCCTGGGCCCAGTGGTGCAATTCGGAGTCGCGCTGGTAGGGCGCCTGCTCCCGCGGCGGCATGTCCGCAAGCAGCAGTTCCAGCACCAGCTTTTGGGAGAGCCGGGAGCGTTCGTTGGCGCTCTCAACCCGCATGCCCGCGGTGGGGCGGCGCCAACAGGAGGGGGCTAACACCCGCTCGCCCTCGATCTCCACCATGCAGGCGCGGCAGTTGCCGTCCGGGCGGTACCCGGGTTTGTGGCACAGGCGAGGGATTTCCACGCCATGGCGGTCGGCCGCCTCCAGGATGGTTTCTTCCGGCAGGGCGCTGATTTCTCGTCCGTCCAGGGTGAAGCGCACGGACTGGGGCGGAGCCTGGATTGTTGGAGCCTGGGCTGTTGCTTGAGTGGCCATCAGTTGAACTCCTGTGGGAAGTAGCGCATGGCACAGAGCAGGGGATTGGGTGCGGCCTGCCCGAGACCGCAGATGGAGGAATCGGCCATGACCTGTGAGAGTTCTTCCAACAGCGGCCGATCCCAATGCTCCCGTTCCATCAGGTGTACGGCCTTGATGGTGCCTGCCCGGCAGGGGGTGCATTGACCGCAGGATTCGTGCGCGAAGAAGCGCATGGCGTTTAGCGCGGCGCGGCGTACGCTGTCCTTCTGGGAGAGTATGATGATGGCCGCGGAGCCGATGAAGCAGCCGTGTTCGTGCAGGGTGTCAAAGTCCAGCGGCACGTCCGCGGCCAGGGAGGCCGGCAGGATGCCACCCGAGGCGCCGCCGGGGAAGAAGGCGTACAACTCGTGACCCGGCAGCATGCCGCCGCAATATTCGTCGATCAGTTCGCGCGCCGAGATGCCAGCCGGGGCCAGGTGCACACCCGGTTTACAAACCCGGCCGCTCACCGAAAAGGAGCGCAGGCCCTGCCGCCCGCGCCGCCCATGGCGGGAGAATTCCTCACCGCCCTGCTGCACAATGTCCCGCACCCAGTGCAGGGTTTCCAGGTTGTGTTCCAGGGTAGGACGATTGAACAGTCCAACCTGGGCCACGAAAGGGGGGCGTAGCCGGGGCATGCCGCGCTTGCCTTCGATGGACTCGATCATGGCCGATTCCTCGCCGCAGATGTAGGCCCCCGCGCCGCGCCGCAGTTGCAGTTCCGGCAGCGGCGCACCGGGCGGGTCGTTGCGCAGGGCCTCCAATTCCTCTTCCAGCAGGCGCCTGCAACCGGCGTATTCGTCGCGCAGATAGAGATAGACGGTCTGCGCCTCGATGGCCCAGGCTGCGATGAGTGTGCCCTCCAGGAAGCGGTGCGGGTCGCGCTCCAGGTAATAGCGATCCTTAAAGGTGCCGGGCTCACCTTCGTCAATGTTTATCGCGATGAGGCGCGGCCCCTGCTGCCCGCGCAGTATCTCCCACTTTTTGGCCGCCGGGAAGCCGGCGCCGCCCAGGCCGCGCAGGCCGGATTTTTTCAGTTCCTTCAGTATCTCGTCAACGCTGCGCCGGCCTTCCAGGCAGTCAGCGAGGAGGCGATAGCCGCCTGTCTCCCGGTATGCCTGGTAACGGATCACGTCCGGCGGTACGTTGTCTTCAACCCGGCCGGTGCGTACGGTTTCCATGACCGCGTCCGGTGTGGTCCGCTCCAGGGGAAAAGTCCCCGCCACAGCCACGGGAGCGGCCGCGCACCGCCCCACGCAAGGCACCCGCTGCACCCGGAAGCGCCCCCCGGAGTGTTGCGCCTCCCGCTCCAACGTTTCGGCCAGGCCCGTCGCACCGAACATCTCGCAGACCACCGAGTCGCAGACCCGCACGGTCAATTTCGGGAGCGGGGGCGCATCGTCCTCGGGCAGATCGAAGTGGTGATAGAAAGAGGCGGTCTCGTAAACCTCCACCATGGACAGGCGTAATTCTTCCGCGAGTGCGCCCATGTGGGCCCTGGATAGTTGCTGATAACGATCCTGAATGCGGTGCAGGTACTCGATAAGCAGATCGCGGCGGCGCGGCTCTTCCCCGAGCAGGGCGCGCACTTCGTCGCGCGCCCGGACCGACACGGTGCGCCCGCGCACCTGGCCCCGGCGGCGTTTGGAGGGCACGGGCCGGCGGTCTGTTTTTCCCAACTCTGGCTCAGACTGCGACATGATGAAACTTGCAGTTTTCCAACACAAGAGACCTTAAAAACCAGGAGATTTAAAGATCCATATGACCGGCAGGAACCAGGGTTGCCCCGTAGCCCGGCCGCCACGCGCGCCCGGCCCGAGTTCAGACACCCGTCCCAGCCACCAGCTGCAGCCCCACCTGAAAACAGGATGTGACATGCGGCGGATTAATGCACGGTCCGACTCCCCGACACCTTCAGGCCACCGGAGTCTGATCCTTCGAAGCAGAAAGCATAGCAGGTTTTACGGGGCCACGCCGCCCGGCGCCGGTCTCGGCCGGTGGGTGTCCCATGCTTCGGATCGCCGCTGTCACCAATGCGGTCGGGCATCTGGCGCAGGTGGGTGGTTGCGTGGAGGGGTGGCGGACGGGGGCTGCTCCGTGACCTGGGCGGTGGTGTGCGGCTGCTGCCGCGTGATGAAATCGTTCAGGATGAGGGCCGATTCGTAGAGGAAAAAATCGACCTCGTGCGCCTCGGCCTCCGGCCCAGCCGCCTCACCGGATTGGACGGGCCGCGGCAGCGTCTTATATTTTGGTAAGTTCTCAATGTCCTGGATGAATTTTTTTCTCTGGTCGTATTCCTCGAGGCGGACGGCATTGTTCAGCGAAATGGATTTAATCTCGTTGAGTCGCCTGGCGTATGCGGAAGCTTCCTGGAAGAGCAGGAAGACCTCGTTTTGCTCAAGCCTTTGCAGATGCTTACGCCGGAGCTCGCTATAGAGGCTGGCGGCATGCGGCCGGGTCGTATCAGGGTAGCCAAGCGCATCGACTGAATCCGAGGGCAGGGCGTTCTTCAAGGCGCGTTCGCCGAAGGAGTCCACCACCTCTGTTCGTGGAAAGAAGATATCCGGTTGGACGCCGTGGAATTGATTGCTTCGGCCGCTCACACGATAGAACTGGGCGACCGTCAGCTTCAGGTGTCCCAGGTCCTGATGTTCCCCCTTATGGTAATCGTTCAGGTTAAGAAGGTTCTGTACGGTGCCCTTGCCGAAGGTTGTTTCGCCGACAACCATGCCGCGTTGATAATCCTGGATGGCTGCCGCGAAGATCTCCGAGGCCGAGGCGCTATGCCGGTTGACCAGAACGGACAGGGGGCCGGCGTAGGCCAGGGAGGGATTCGGATCCTTCTTGACAGCAACCTGTTTCAGCCTGTTCCGGGTTTGCAGCACGGGGCCTGAAGTGATGAACAGGCCGGTCAGGCTCGTGACCTCGTCCAGGGAGCCCCCGCCGTTGTTACGCAGGTCCACGACCAGGCCGTCGATCCCCTGCTCCTGCAGCCGCAGCAGTTCCCGGCGCGCATCCCGGGTGGTGCTGCGGTAGTCGGCGGCGTTCTCCGCGCGGCCTTTGAAGTCAACGTAGAAGGAGGGAATCTTGAGGATGCCTATGCGCGCACTCTCCGGCTGCAGTTCCAGTATGGAAGAGCTGACAGCGCTCTCTTCCAGCTTGATGGTATCCCGTACCAGGCGCACGATGCGGGTGGGCCCGCCGAGGCCGGCTTCCCTGGGCAGGAGTTTCAGGCGCACCATGCTGCCCCTGGGGCCGCGGATCAGTTTCACCACGTCTCGCAGGCGCAGTCCGACAATGTCCTGGACATTCCCCGTTTCTCCCTGTCCCACTCCCACGATCTGATCCGCCACCTGTACCTCACCGCTGAGCATCGCCGGCCCACCGGGCAGGAGACCGCGGATTTCAGTCATATCCAGGTCGTTGGTGGACAGCATGGCGCCGATGCCCTCCAGGGAAAGCCGCATGTGGATGTCAAAGTTTTCCGCCTGGTGTGGAGACAGGTAAAGGCTATGTGGATCAATGGCGCTGATGAAGGCGTTGACGAACGTATTAAATACGTCTTCGGGAGTGATCAGAGCGATTCTTCTACGCAGTTGTCGGTAACGTTGCTCCAGGCTTTTTTTAGCTTCTTCCTGCTCTTTGCCTCCAAGATGTAAATTCAGCAGTTCATACTTGATGCGCTTGCGCCAGGTATGATTCAGCTCCTCCGTGTGCGCGCTCCAGGGCTGTTCGCCGCGGTCGGGGATGTAGTGTTCGTCCAGGCTGAAATCGTAGTTTTGTTCCAGTAATTCCAGGGCATAGTCCACGCGTTCCAGGACCCGCATCCGGTAGAAGACGAAATGTTCGAAGGCCGGTTGCAGCCGGCCCGTCCTCAGCATGTCTTCCATATCGTATTGGTAGTCGCTGAAGCGTTTCACGTCAGCCGCCGTGAAATAGACTCGATTGGGGTCCATCGAATCCAGGTAACGGTTAAAGGCGCGCCGGGAGAATTCGTCGTCCAGGGACGGACCGCTGTAGTGATGGCGATCCAGAAGGTAAAAGATGGCCTGGCCTGCCTGTTGATGCCCTTGTTCCGGTTTCAGGGAAGGCGCGTTTAGTCCCGGGTTCGGTGGGTCCGAACTCCGGAGATCCACTCCCTGGGCCGGGCCGACCAGGAGTAGAGTGAGCAGCGCCGTGAGGTTCCTTGCTCGGTCAAACATGTAGGGATTCACTTGGAGGGATGGTGTGCGGCCGGGGTGGGCGGGGCCCGTGGATTGGGAGTTTTTCGACCTTACCTAAGCCCACCCCGGATTCTAGAAGAATTGTAAAAGCATTCCAAGAGGTACGTGCTGATTCCTAACGGGCATGCCGGCGACTCCTTGCGCTTCTGAAGTTCCACGGTTTAAGATGAGGTTCAGCCATCCAGCTGCTTTCTGGGTGCAGAAGATCATGACAACAGGACACCATCGGTCCGGATTCCGGCGAACCAGGGTCTCGGTCAGCGAGGCGCCGTGGCGCTTCTGGGGCTTTTGCCTGCTGTTGTTTTTGGCGTCGGGCGCGTCCGCGGATCTGGATCCGTACACGGGGCCGCCGGGGCGCCTGTTGCAGGTAGGAGATTCCCGCCTGCACTTATACTGCACGGGGAGCGGCGTGCCTACCGTGCTGTTTGAGGCCGGCCTGGGGGGCTTTTCCCTGGAGTGGTGGCGGGTGCAGCACGCGCTTGCCGGTTCGGTACGCGCTTGTGTTTATGACCGCGCCGGCTATGGCTGGAGCGATCAGAGACCCAGGCCGCGCACCAGTTCCCGACTCGCCGGGGAACTTGGAGAACTCCTGAAGAAGGCGACCCTGGAACCTCCTTATGTGCTGGTGGGGCATTCATTCGGCGGTTACGTGGTGCGCTGTTTCGCAGGGCGCTATCCGCAGCGCGTGGCCGGCCTGGTGCTGGTGGAATCTTCGCATCCGCAGCAGGCGGCGCGCATCCCGGAAGTGCGCGTGCGACAACAGGTACCATTGTCGCGGCGGCGCAGCTGGGTGGTGGGGTTCTTTCAAGATCGCGGAACCCTGCGGAAATACCCCAGGGAGGTGCGTTACGCGGCGGAAGTCATCCTGAGGTCCCAAATCACCGCGCGCGCCCAGAGCCGGGAACTCCTGGATATCAGGACCAGCGCCGCCGAGTCAGGGTGGGCGCGGTTGCCCCACGTGCCGCTCCTCGTAGTGACGCGCGGCCGGAGGTCCTGGCCCGACACGCCGCTTGGCCGGGCGCAGGAGCAAAGCTGGCTTGAAATGCAGCGGGAATTGGTGGAGCTGGTGCCGGGCGGTGAGCAACGCATCGCCGCGCACAGCGGGCACCAGGTGCATCTTGATCAACCCGAGGTGGTGGTGGAGGCTGTGCGGCGCGTTATCGAGCGTTACCATCGGGAACCCGCGCCGCCGTCGGGGCGCCGCGCCGTCGGCCCGCAAGCCACGGGGGATGGGCGGAGCGGGTGCGGGGTTTCCCTGGCCCGGTCGTAGCCGGGGTGAATACGACGGCACGGCCGGAGTGGTTGCCGAGGGCATTCCCGGCGATGATGTAAGTATAAGGAGTACCGGTATGAAAAAACTCGTGAAGATACAAAACGCCTCACGGGTGCACAGCGCTCCCATGGGCGCGCTGTGCGCTCGTGGTGCGCTGTTGTTGCTTGGCTGTCTGCTCAACCCCGCCGCATGGGCGCATCGAGACCCGGGCCACCAATCCGGGAAGTACTGCAGGCACGGCGGCGAGCTGTCTTCCCACCGCATGCATGGAAAGAAGGACATGCATGGAAAGAAGCGGAAACACGGCGGATTCCAGCGCATGGATCGCAACGCTGACGGACGTATTGATGAGGGGGAAATGCTGCACATGGCCCAGCGGCATTTTGCCCGCATGGACCGCAACGGCGACGGACGCCTGGCCGGGGATGAATTCCGGACCCGGAGCCGTTTCGTGCGCCTGGAGCTCAAACGGCTTCGAGACACCGTGGATCGGGATGCCGACGGAACCTTGAGCCGTGCGGAAATGATAGAGGGTATGCGTGAACGCCGACGGGAGATGGACAGCGATGGAGATGGTTTCCTGACACGCTCGGAGATGCACGGCTACAGGAAATTACAGCACTTCCAGGCCCTTGATCGGGACGGCGATGATCGGCTGTCCAGGGAGGAATTCCTGGGGGGCCGGGGTCCCGGGGGAGAGACCCGCCCCGGTCAATGAATAGGGAATGAATGGGGAATATATGAGGTATAAATGGGAATAAACGGGGTGTAAATAGGAATAAATGAGGATAAATGAGAATGAATAAGGAATGAATAAGGAATAGATGAAGGGCTGGGCCAGGGACTCACGGCTTTCGGGTCCGTGCCTTCAGGGGACTCTATAAAGAGGGGTCTGAAAGCTCCTGGTATCACCCGGAGCCTGCCCCGGGGTCGAACGTCGGCCACAGGCCGGTTATCCGTCGGTGCGGTCTCCAGAAGGGAGCGGCACGAGCAGCTCAGCTTTACCGAGCCCCACCAGGTCGCCCATGTAGCGGTGCACGCGGGGTGGTTCAGGAATCAGTGCCGCGCCCAGGCCGCGTTGCAACCTGTTCAGGTGCCGCCGCAACAGCCGCAGGTAGCCGATTTCCAGGGAGGCGCAGAACGCGAAGCCGGGTGGTGTTCCCCGGGGCGCGCGCGCCAGGAATAAGGTGCCGCGCCGCATGCGGCGCCCCGGCATCCGGCCGCTTTTGCCCAGAACGGCGAGTGTGCCGGCGTGCATCCCGAGCGCACAACAGTCGCCGCAGTCGCCCTGGATGACAACCAGGCCGCGTCGCATGTATTCTCCGGCGCGTGCACCGCAGGAGCCGCGCAGCAGGATCAAGCCGCCCTGCATGCCGGTCTGCCGCCCCGGCGCGGCACCGCCCAGGGAGTCGCCGCAGTCACCCTGGATGCGTAACAGGCCGCCCTGCATTTCAAGCCCCGCGCCGTGCCCCGCGGAGCCGCGCAGCAGTAACTCACCGCCACTCATACCGCGCCCGCAGTAGTCGCCCACATCGCCGTGTACCAGGAAGCGGCCGCTTTTCAGGCCCGCACCGACTCGCTGCAGAAAGGGCTTGGCTTTGCGGAGTTCCAGGTCTACATCGTGTTTCGTGGCACCGACCTGGAATAACTTGCCCAGGGCCACGCGGCGGCGGCCCTGCCACAGCTGCACCCGCCGCAATGCTTCCAGGCTGGGGGCCCTTGTGACGGCCGTGCTCAGGGGTTCCAGGTCCAGCGGCAGGATCGACTCCGTCTCCAGGCGCAGCAGCACGCGTTTCATTTCGCCAGGCCTCGGCAGATTTCCCGCAGACGCAGGTGGACAGGGCCCAGCTTGCCTCCGTAGTTGCCGGCGCTGATCGCAAGCAGGTTGCCGCCGCCGCGGCAGGCGGCCTGGATGCCCTTGCGCATGGCCGTGGCCACTGCCTCCCGGTGCACGCCGTCTATCACGATCTCGAGGACGCAGGCGGCCCCCCTGGGCAGGGCACTGTCGGTGGCGCCTCTCAGGGTAGGACAATAGCGGTGATTGGTGGAGGCCGGCAGGGAGGAGTACTTGGAACCAACCTTGGAGCCGGAGCGCACCACGCCGCCCGGGAAGGGTGTGATGACACCCGGCAGTTTCCCGATGGCCTCCACCGCCCGCTCGCAGGCCTTCAACACGCCCGCCGTATCGCGCCCTATGATCAGAAAATTCCCCCCGCCCACCGCGTCCTTACGGTAGTGCGCGTATTCCTCGCAGAGAAATTCTCCGTCCATGACCGGGATGCGCCAGTAGCGCTTCCCGTGCAGTTGCTTGGAGACCTGGAAGCCGTCCCCGAAATAACGCAGGGAACCACCCATGGGCAGGGTCTCTCCCTCCTCAAATCCCGAGAAACAGGCGCTCGAGGGGCAGGTGAGCACGCATTGCCCGACCCGGAGCTGCAGCTGCTTCGCCAGTTGTTTACCGGACATGGCGAAGAGCAACAACGCAAACCCGGGACGTCCGTCCGGACTTTCCCGGGCCTTGAGCTCGCGCTCGATGCCCGCCTCGCAGCCACAGGCGATGACCGAGGTTGCGCAGCCGGTGGTGGCGCGTGCCGCATGCAGGGCCCAGGTGCGATCATGCCCGGTCACGATGAGGCGGGTGACCCGCATGGGAAAGGCTTCCGCGAAGGTCGCCTCGATAGGTATGCCGTTGACCTGCATCTGCCGTGCGCCGTTCAGGACGCGCCGCCGTTTTCGATCTCTTCCGCCGCCAATTCAAAGTGCTCCAGGCGCATGCTCATGTGGCGTTCAAAATAAGGGCGCAGGGCACGGCGTATGGAGGGGTCGAAAGGCGGGTGCGCGCGGTGGGTGCGGCCTTGACTCAGGGCCGTCAACCTGCCGTTACGCGCTACCAGGCGACCGTCCTTGAAAACATAAGCGGGCCGCGCGAACATGCGTTCCTGGTTGCGTTGTGGTTTATAGACCGTAATATCGGCCGTTGCACCGGGACCCAGGTGCCCGTAATCTCGCAGTCCCAGGCTGCGCGCCGGTCCGGCCCGGGTGATGATCGCGATTTCGTACAGGCTGTACTCGCGCCGCAGGCCGGGCAGGGCGCTCATGCGCGCCGCTTCCGGGTGGATGGTGCGCAGCATGTCGTCACGGAAACTGCTGTCCATAAGCAGCCTGATCAAGTGCGGGTAACTTTCGAAGGGTGCGCCGTTCGGGTGATCGGTGCTTAGGAAAACGCGCCAGGGGTCCTTGAGCAGGAGGAACAACTCCAGGCCGATGACCCATTGCAGGGCGTTCACGAAGCTGTGATGCCGGTAGCGGAAGGGCACCACGCCGCAGCCGGCGTCGCACTCGATGTCCATGCAGACCCACTTGCGCGGATGGGCGGCGTGGTGTCCGGCATCGTACTGGTGCATGCTGTCGCCCGAGGTGCTGACGGTCTGGCCGAACTGTATGTGTCCGATATCGACGGAGACATTCTCCTGGGAGTTGACGAGTTCCGCCAACCGTGTCGCCCCGGAGGAGAAGCCGCGCCTGCCTTCCTTGCCGTAGCAGTGGAATTGCACGTGGGTCATGTGTGCGGGCAATCCTTCCAGGGCTTGAACGGTGCGCAGGGTGGTGTCAATACCGCCGGGGATCCCCAGGTTGCAACCGTGTATGTGCAGGGGATGGGCCAGGCCGCGCGCGTGCGCGGCGCTGGCCAGGGCCAGCAGCACTTGACGCGGGGTGACGCCGTAAGCGCGATTCGGCTCATCCAGGTCCAGGCTGCGTTGGTTGAATTTAAAGGCATTGATGCCGCCCGGGTTGACGACCTTCACCGCCAGCGCGCCGGTCGCCTGCACCATCCAGGCGAGGTAGTCCTCCAAGTGTTGCGGATCCCGGCGCGCGGCCAATTGCCGCAACAGGTAGTCATCGTTGCCGAGCAGCACGTAACAGCCTTTATCAATCAACGGGGTGTCGGCGAACTCCATGTGCACCTGGCGTGCGTTGAAAGGCAGCACGGCCGGTTCAAAGCAGGCGGTGTAGCCGAGTTCCGTGTAGCGATAGCCGGTGAGTGCGGCGCTCGGCGTGACCAGGCCGGAGCCGGGACGCCTGAGGGAATCGCCGGGCACCGGGTGCAGCGCCTGCTGTTCGGACATCAGCACCCGTGCCAGGTTGAGTTTCCCGCCGGCGATATGAGTGTGTATATCAATGCCGCCGGGCATCACGATATGGCCGCTTAAGTCAATCACCTTGTCCGGCGCGGTGTGCCGTTTCGGCGCCTTCTGAATGCGTCCGTGCGCCAGCAGCAGGTCCCCCGCCACGCCGTCCACACCGTTTTGCGGATCGTAGATTTTACCGCCTCGGAGCAGGGTGTAAGAAGAAGAACTCACGTACGGCTCCCGGTGCGGCGGGAGGGAGGCGCCGCGCTGCGGATGGCATCCAGAACGTGCGCCGCGGCGGGCGGCCCGTTGTCGTGTAAAGCACCCAGGCGCAGGGAGATCACGTTATCGCAGCGGAACATGCTCCCGGCGTGATCCAGGCCGGGGGTGCCGATCGGCAGGTAAACATCCTGATCGCCCAAACCGCCTGGAGCCGGGGGAGGGCACAGCATGACCAAGGGCGCCCGCCGCGGGCGCGGCGGCTCCCGCTTGAAGGCGTCCACCCAAAGTATGGCCTCCGTTGCGTCGCTTTCCAGCAGGCGCCGCGCGGTGTGGGTCTGCGGGTCGTATTCGGGGTATCCCCGCTGATAACTGACCCGCAGGGGATAACCGCTTTGCCAGGTACAGACATGGACGGCCGTGGCGGCGCCGTCGCTGCCGCCCAGGGGCAACCCGGCGGCCCGCGTCCGAAGATTCAACTCCTGGACCAGGTCGTGCAGCGCGGTGATGATGGAGGAAGCCAGGTGGGCCGGGAACTGCTGCGCATTCCAGGCTGCCACGCAGTAGTTTGCCTGGCCCAGGGCGTTCAGCAAGCCTTGCAGCTCTCGGGTCGTCGGGCGCGCCGCGGAGCTTTGCGCCGGGAGTTTCCCCGTGCGCAACCCGCGGGTCAGGGCGTCCAGGGCTGCCGGTAAGCGTTCATGGGTACAGGGCAGGCGCAGCGTCGGTCTTGCTTCCGCGTTTCGTCTTGCATCCCGTCCCCGGGGGACCTGCCCGAGGTAGCAGAGCCGCCGCCGCAGGGGCACCGCCTGCTGACCGCCGAACCTGGGTTGTGGCGGTGGCGCATGCCAGCTGATACGATCCAGAAAACGTGGGAAGGCATCGGTGGCCGTGGTGCCCGTCAGCAACAACAGGTCGGCGCGGTTTTTTACCTCGGCCAGCGTGGTGTTGTAACCGCCCTGGCGTTGCAGTACGCGGAGGTTGGCGTGCAGTGCGTCTCCCGCGGCATGATCCAGCACGGCGCCGTTTTGCTCCGCCAGGCGCACGGCCGCACGCATCCCCGCTACATCCAGTCCGAGGCCGCCGAGCAGCACCTGCCGTGCGCCGCGCAGCAGCTCGGCCGCGGCTGTCACAGCCTGCTCCTGGGGCACGGGGCGTTGCCCGACGCGGGCCGACGCGTCGCCCGGCGTACGCTCAAAGCCGGCGGCCGCCCTGGGACAGGCCGGGCGTTCCAGGTGGAAGCCGCCCGTTTCTCCGGGCGATAGTTCCAGATCGTCGCAGAGCAGAGAGCAAAAAGGGCATACCACGTGCCGGAGTGCGCTCCGGGGCGTGCTCATTCGGGATCACCCGCGCACGTGGGAATCGGCAATGGTGTTGTCAAGGGCGGGGGTCCGGAAGGGTGGAACGGTTTGGCAGGGTGTCATTCGATAGAGAGTCAATTAAGTCATAGCCATAACGTAATTAGTATAATATAGGATTCCGAAGGCGCATAATGCCTTGGAGCCGGTTCCCCAGGTGAATGGGCATGCAGCCCCGGGTGAATCCTTGGTTAAGAGCTGCCTGTCGCGGGTGGCGGCGACTTGGTGTGGGTTGGCTAACAACAGGGGAACCTTTGTATTGCAGGATGGTGTAGAGAAGGTCAGCATTGAGACTCCCGCCCGCCTGCACTTAGGTTTTTTAGATCTTCATGGCGGGTTGGGGCGCAGCTACGGCGGCCTGGGTATGGCCATTGATGGCTTTGGAGTGCGCCTGGAGGCTTTCCCGGCGGCTGTTTGTGGTGCCACCGGCCCCGCCGCGCCGCGCGCCGCCCGCGTTGCCGGGAAAGTATGCGCCGCGTTGCAGCTGCGTGGCGCCGTACACATCCGCATTCAGGAAGCCATCCCGCCTCACGTGGGCCTGGGTTCCGGCACCCAGTTAGACTTGGCGGTGGCGCGCGCTATCCTGGAACTCTGGTCCTTGTCCGTGCCCCTGTGCGGACTGGGCTTGGATATTGGACGCCGCAGCCGCTCCGGCATCGGCATGGGGGTCTTCGATCAGGGGGGCCTGGTGGTGGACGGTGGTTATGGAGAGGAGAGCAGCGCACCCCCCGTACTCTGCAGGCTGGAGGTTCCCGCTTCCTGGCGTTTCCTGCTCGTGCGGGAACGCTGTGACACGCCTTACTGCGGCGACCGCGAACGCCAGGCGTTTAACAGGCTGGGGCGCATGTCGGAGGAAGGCGCCGGCAGGCTGTGCCGCCTGGTGTTGATGGGTGTCTTGCCGGCGGTTTGCGAGAGAAACTGCGCTACTTTTGGACGCGCCTTATCCAGCCTGCAGGAGGGCATGGGAGCTCATTTTTCCTCGGTGCAGGGCGGCAGCTTCAGCAGCGCTGCAGTGGCCGGGGCGTTGCGTTGGTTGCGCCGCCACGGTGCCCTGGGTATCGGTCAGAGTTCTTGGGGACCCACCGGTTACGCGGTTTACCCGGATCCGGAGTCTGCGGACGCGGCGCGGGAGCATTTTGAGCGACACCACGGCTCCGAGGGCGGGTTGCAGTTGCAGGTGGTGGCGGCGCGCAATACCGGCGCCTGTGTCCGGCGCCACGGCGTGCGCGCGGTGAGCGCCTGAATCAAAAATCAGGCCTGAGTACCAGGAATACCTGGTAATGAAAACCTGCTGTAGATCAAGGCATCGGCACTGTCTTCAGGCTTGTCAGGAGCACGCACTTGCAGGCCCGCCGCCCCCATGGCAGGTTGTCTTTTTCGGGCTGTCTTTTTCGTTTGGGAGTGAACCTGCTGATGCAGGGGCAAAAGCCTGTGACAAAAGCCTGTTGGGTGCGATAGGGGTGCGCCCGGGTTTTTTGACAGGCCCCGGGACAGGCCCCGGGACACGAGGGGACACGAGAAGTGCGGCACAGTTTCCGGGGCCGCTTCGAGCCCGGACTTGTGGAAGAGAGATCAGCCCAGGGCGGTGCTTTTTTCCCCTTCCAACTCCCGGCGGGTGCGTTCCATGCGCTCCCTGCTGTAGGAGCTGATCGGCAGGTCCGGGACAATGTGGTAGCGGCCCCCGCTGCAGGTGACGGGGAAGGAATAGACGAGACCTTCGGGGATGCCGTAGCTGCCGTCGCTGGGGACAGCCATGCTGGTCCAGTCACCTGCGGGAGTGTTTTCCCTCCACAGGCGCATATGCTGAATGGCGGCGTTCGCGGCCGAAGCCGCGCTCGAGGCGCCGCGCACCTTGATGATCTCAGCGCCGCGCTGGGCCACGGCGGGGATGAACTCTTTTTCCACCCAGTCCGCATCGAGGCTTTCCAGAAGCGGCCTGCCGTCTACGAGGGCGTGGCTGAGGTCTGGGTACTGGGTGCCGGAGTGGTTACCCCAGACGCAGAGGCGGCGCAGCAGGCTGACCGGCTGTTGGAGCTTGTCGGCGACCTTGGCCAGGGCGCGGTTATGGTCCAGGCGGGTCATGGCGGTGAAGTTCCGGGCGGGCAGATCGGGAGCGTGCCGCTGAGCGACCAGGGCATTGGTGTTGGCCGGGTTGCCAACCACCAGCACCCTGGTCTCACTTGTCGCGTGTTCGTTCAGGGCGCGGCCCTGGGTCTTGAAGATGTCGGTGTTCTGGAGCAGCAGGTCGCTGCGCTCCATGCCCGCGCCGCGCGGTTTGGCGCCCACCAGGAAGGCGAGGTCCACATCTCTGAAGCCTGCCCCGAGATCGTCAGTGGTGACGATGTCTCGTAATTCCGGGAAGGCGCAGTCTTCCAGCTCCATGCGTACGCCCCGCAGCGCGGGCAGGGCGGCCGGTATTTCTACGAGGTGCAGGATGAGCGGCTGCCCGGCGCCGAGCAACTCCCCGGAGGCGATACGGAAGACCAGGGCGTAACCGATTTGCCCGGAGGCCCCGGTGACTGCCACGCGTAACGGCGGCCGGGCGTTCACGAGCGCTTTTTCCGGGCCGGACCGTCGCGCTGCTCAATGGGTACGTAGGAGCGCTTTTCGCTGCCGATGTAGAGTTGTCGAGGGCGGCCGATACGAAAATCCGGATCGGCGACCATCTCCAGCCAGTGCGCGATCCAGCCAGCGGAGCGGCCCAGCGCGAAGATCACGGTGAACATGGAAGTAGGGATGCCCAGCGCCTGCAGAATAATGCCGGAGTAGAAGTCCACGTTGGGATAGAGTTTGCGCTCTACGAAGTATTCGTCCTGGAGGGCGATTTCCTCCAGGCGCATGGCGATATCCAACAGGGGCTGGTTGATACCTTGCAGTTCGTTCAGCAGTTCGTGGCAGGCCTTGCGAATGATGGCGGCGCGCGGGTCGTAGTTTTTATAGACCCGGTGGCCGAAGCCCATGAGCCGGAAAGGATCGGACTTGTTCTTGGCGCGCTCAATAAATTTCGGAATGTGCCGGGGGTGCTGAATGTCATTCAACATGCGGACGACGGCCTCGTTCGCGCCGCCGTGAGCGCGGCCCCAAAGCGTCACGCAGCCAGCCGAAATACAGGCGAAAGGATTCGCCTCGGCGCTGCCGGCCAGGCGCACGGTGGAGGTGCTGGCGTTCTGTTCGTGATCGGCATGCAGGATCAGCAGTTTCTCCAGGGCCTTGCAGGCCAGCGGGATGGTTTCGTAGGGCAGGTGCGGCCGGGTGAACATCATCTTCAGGAAGTTTTCCATGTAGCCGAGTTCCGGCCAGGCGTAGGCGAAGGGATGTCCCATCGAGTGCTTGTAGCAGTTGGCCGCCAGGATCGGCATCTTGGCGATGACGCGCCGGGCGGTGAGGTCGCGGTCATCCGGGTCGTTAATGTCCAGCGCTTCGTGGTAGTAGGAGGAGAGGGCGCCGGTGACGCCGACCATGATGGACATGGGATGGGCGTCGTAGAGGTAGCCGGAATAGAAGCGCAGCAGGTGCTCATGGACGACGCTGCGTTCGCGAATCTGGTTCTGGAAGTCAGTCATTTGGTTGCTGGTGGGCAGTGTGCCGTACAGCAGCAGGTAACAGACTTCCAGGTAGTTGCTGTGCTCCGCGAGCTGCTCAATGGGGTAGCCGCGGTGTCTCAGAATGCCCGCCTCACCGTCCAGGAAGGTGATCGAGCTGCGGCAGGAAGCGGTGGAGAGGAAGCCGGGGTCCAGGGCGAACATGCCTAATTCCCGGTAGATTGCGCTGGCGTCCACAACATCCGGCCCGTTGGTGCCGGACAGCACCGGGCATTCTATTTTTTTGCCGGTGGCGTTATCAATGATAGTCACGGTGCGGCTCATGCGCGATACTCCGGGTCAGCATTTTTAACAAGAAAAAATCGATTTGCCCCTGGATACCTTAAGTCTGAATCCCTTGGTTCGTAATCCTTTAGCCTGGCTGGACAGGGTGGGGCCGGCGGCGCCGGTGCCTGAGACTGGACGGGCCATGCATTGCAATGCAGCATTTTGCCCCGGATAATGGGTAATTGCAAGCACTCCGGGATACCGATGGGGGAGCCGGCGGCGTTTTCGGTGTGCAAAAGACGGCGCGGCGGGTTTTCCGGCGCGGGAGCGATTCGGGTTAGGCTTGCTGCTGATGAAGCCTGGTATCGCCCCCGGTCGCGGCGGGAACAAGGTCTGCCGGGCGGTTGCCTGGTGTCAAGCGGTGGAGAGCAGGGTTATGAGTCATGAACCATCTTACGTAAACGCGGTCTATTTAGAGCAGCTGTTGGAGCGCCTGCGGACCGACCCTGAGAGCCTTTCCCCCGATTGGCGCCGTTGGTTTGATACGTTGGAGCGGGACGGCCCCGGGGGGGCGCGGGAAGACGATGCGCATATCGCCTGGGAAGAGCGTAAGCAGGTGGGTGTGCTGCAGTTGATCAACGCCCACCGTTTCCGCGGCCATGAGGCGGCTGATTTGAATCCTTTGCGGCACGTGGAGCGTGCGCGCGTGGCAGAACTGGAGCCGGCGTACCATGGCTTGGACGCAGCGGACCTGGATCGGGTCTTTGACAGCGGCTCGTTATTCGGCCTGGAGCGGGCGACCCTGCGTGAGATCCTGGAGCGGGTCAGCGGCGTGTATTGTGGCCGCATCGGCGCTGAGTACATGCACATCAACGATACCGAGGAGAAGCGCTGGTTCCAGGAGCGCCTGGAAGCCGGGTTTCCCTGGCCGCGCCCGGCACCCGAGGAGCGCTTGCACATCCTGGAGCGCCTGACCGCGGCACAATCCCTGGAGCAGTTCCTGGCTACCCGCTACGCGGGGCAGAAACGCTTTTCCCTGGAAGGAGGCGAGAGCCTGATCCCGCTGCTGGACAGCCTGGTGAGTGATGCCGGCAGGCTCAAGATGCAGGAATTTGTCATCGCCATGGCGCATCGAGGGCGGCTCAATGTATTGGTGAACATTATCGGCAAGAATCCGGCGGTGCTGTGCGGTGAATTCGAGGGGAACGGGCACAGCGTGGGGGCCGGGGACGTCAAGTACCACCTGGGTTATTCCTCCGATGTCCGCACCGCTTCCGGTTCCATTCACCTGACCCTGGCGTTCAATCCCTCGCACCTGGAGATCGTCGCGCCGGTGGTGGAAGGTTCGGTGCGCGCCCGCCAGGAGCGCATCGGCGCGCTGGGGCAGCAGCGCGCCCTGCCGGTGTTGATCCATGGTGATGCGGCCTTCGCCGGCCAGGGTGTGGTGATGGAGACCTTCAATCTTTCACAGACCCGCGGCTATTCCACCGGCGGCACCCTGCACATCATCATCAACAACCAGATCGGCTTTACCACCAGTGATGTGCGGGACGCACGCTCCACTCCGTACTGCACCGATGTCGCGAAGCTGGTGCAGGCGCCCATTCTCCACGTCAATGCCGACGACCCCGAGGCCCTGTTGTTTATCGGCAAACTGGCCCTGGATTACCGCATGCACTTTCACAGGGATGTGGTGATTGACATGGTCTGTTACCGGCGCCATGGGCACAGCGAGGTGGACGAGCCTTCCGTCACCCAGCCTGTCATGTACCAGCAGGTGCGCGCCCATCCCGGCACCCTGAAACTTTATAAGCAGCGTCTGCTCGAGGAAGGCGTGTTGGAGGAGGAGCGCCAGGAGCGTATGCGGCGGGATTACCTGGAGGCCCTGGAAGCGGGGCGCGTGGTGGCGGCACCGCAGGCGCCGGACAGCCATGCCGAGTGGCGCATCGACTACAGTGAATATGCTGGCAAGCCTTTGAATACGGCGAGCGATACCACGCTTGCGGAGACCGAGGTGCGGCGCCTGGGAGAGCGGCTCGTGGCGTTACCGGAAGCTTTTAAGCTGCATCCCAGCGTCCAGCGCATCCTGGCCCGGCGCGCCAGGATGGCGCACGGAGACCTGCCGGGGGACTGGGGTTTCGCCGAGACCCTGGCTTATGCCTCCCTGGTGGACCAGGGCTACCACGTGCGGGTTTCGGGACAGGATTGCTGCCGCGGCACCTTTTTCCATCGGCATGCGGTGTTGCATGAGCAGGAAGACGGAACCTGTCAAATCCCACTGGAAAGAATACGTCCCGGCCAGGGCAGGTTTTTGATCGTGAATTCCCCCCTTTCCGAGGAAGCCGTGCTGGCCTTTGAATACGGTTACAGCAGCGCCGAGCCGCGCGCGCTGGTGGTATGGGAGGCGCAGTTTGGTGATTTTGCGAACACCGCCCAAGTGGTTTTTGACCAGTTTCTGAGCTCCAGTGAGCGCAAGTGGGGGTTGTATTGCGGGCTGACGGTGTTGCTGCCGCACGGCTATGACGGCCAGGGTCCGGAGCATTCCTCGGCGCGCCTGGAGCGTTACCTGCAGTTATGCGCCGAGGAAAATTTTCAGGTCTGCGTGCCCAGTAACGCGGCACAGATGTTTCACCTGCTGCGGCGCCAGGTGCTGCGGCCCTGCCGTAAACCGCTGCTGATCATGAGCCCGAAGAGCCTGCTGCGCCACGAGCCCTCCGCTTCGCCCCTGAAGCACTTCAGCGAGCGCGGCTTTCAGCCCGTGCTGGATGATCCGGATGCACCGGACCCGGGGCGCGCGCGGCGCCTGTTATTCTGTTGCGGCAAGGTCTACTATGAACTCACGAAGAAACGGCGTGAAGAAGGGCTTGAACATATCCCCATCCTGCGCATTGAGCAGCTTTATCCTTTCCCCTCCGGGGAGGTGGAAGAACTGCTGCATAAATACAAGGCCGCCGCCGAAGTGATCTGGGTGCAGGAGGAACCGCGCAACCAGGGCGCCTGGAATTACATCAAGTCGCGTCACAACATGTTGGGCCGGCTTGGCAGACACCAGCGCCTGGACTATGTCGGGCGGGAGGCCTCGGCCTCTCCGGCCACGGGTGCGCTGCGGCTGCATCAGCGGCAGCAGCAATGCATTTCGGAGCAGGCGCTGGAACTGGACGCGCATGTGGGTCTGCGCCGCAAGCGGGGCTGATCCGGAACGTGCGGTCGGAAATTGGACAGCAAAGTGGAGTAACGGAGTCATGCAGGTAGAAATCAAGGTGCCGACGCTGGCCGAGTCGGTCAGCGAGGCCAGAGTTTTGGACTGGCACAAGCAGGAGGGGGCCCCGGTGCAGCGCGGTGACAGCCTGGTGGATATCGAAACCGATAAGGTCACCCTGGAGTTGAGCGCGCCGGAGCATGGTGTGCTGGAGCGCATTCATAAGCAGCGCGGCGCGCGGGTGGACAGCGGTGAGTTGCTCGCCGTGCTGCGCACCGGGGAGGCCGCGGCCGCCGGAGCGGACGTCCCGGATGCCGTGGAACCGCGGGCAAGCGCCGTGACGCCGGTGCCGGAGGCCGCGGAGCCGAAGGCGGACTCCGTTGATCCCCAACTTGCTTTAGAGCCGGCGCCGGTCACCCCCAAGCTTAGCCCCGCCGTGCGCGCGTTGCTGCGGGAGCATGATTTGGCGGCGGAGCAAGTGCCGATCATCGGGGGTGGGAAGCGCCTGAGAAAGAAGGACGTTCTGGCTTATCTAAAGACGCTACGGACGGACGGTGGCACCGTCGCCGAGCCCGTGGAGCCGCCGCCGGTACCTGCTCCGAAAGCGGACCCGGAGCCCGGTGCGGATTCCGGGGAGCTTGTTTCCACCCCCGCGGCGCCGTCGCGGGAGCGGCGCGTGGAACGCGTCCCCATGTCCGGATTGCGCCGTTACATTGCCCGGCGGCTCCTGCAGGCCCAGCGTGAGCACGTGATTCTCACCACCTTTAACGAAGTAGATATGCGGGACGTGCTGGAGTTACGCAAGAGTTACCGGGATGAATTCGAACGCCGCCACGGGGTACGTTTGGGCCTCATGTCCTTTTTCGTGCGGGCGGTGGTGGGCGCCTTGCGGCGCTTCCCCCTGTTGAACGCCTCGGTGGAGGAGGATCACATCGTGCAGCATCACTATTTCGATATCGGTGTCGCGGTGAGCGTGCCGCGCGGCCTGGTGGTGCCGGTGCTGCGTGATGTGGATAGTTTGTCGCTCGCCGCCATTGAATGCGGCATCCGGGAATTCGCCTCGAAGGCGCGTGATTCCACCCTGAGCGCCGAAGAACTCAGCGGCGGCACCTTCACCGTCACCAACGGCGGCGTTTTTGGCTCCTTGCTGTCCACCCCGATCCTGAATCCGCCGCAGAGCGGCATCCTCGGCATGCATAAAATTCAATCCCGCCCGGTGGCCGTGGCCGACCAGGTGGAGCTGCGGCCCATGATGTACCTGGCCCTGTCCTATGATCACCGTATCGTGGATGGCCGGGAGGCGGTGGGCTTCCTGGTTGCGGTGAAAGAGCAACTGGAGGATCCCGCGCGCATGCTGCTGGAGCTCTGAGCGGCGCCCTTGCAGCGAACATGTCAGGAAGACACATGGAAAAATATGATGTTGTTGTGATTGGAGCGGGCCCGGGAGGCTACGTGGCCGCGATTCGCTGCGCCCAGCTTGGACTAAGCACCGCCTGCGTGGAAAGCTGGCTGAATGTGCGCGGTCGCCCTGCGCTCGGCGGTACCTGCCTGAATGTCGGTTGCATCCCGTCCAAGGCGTTGCTGGATTCCTCTCACCTGTACATGGAGCTGCGTCGGCACGGTGCCGAGCACGGCATTCAGGCGCAGGATGTGACGGTGGACCTGGGGCGTATGATGGAACGCAAAAACAAGGTGGTGGACGACCTGACGCGGGGGGTGGCCGGCCTGTTTCGCAAGCACGGTGTGCAATGGCTGCGCGGCCACGGCCGCCTGTTGCCGGAGCGGCGCGTGGAAGTGACGCTGCTCGGCGAGCAGGCCGGCGAGCAGATACAGGTGCAGGCCGAACACGTGATTATCGCCACCGGCTCGGTGCCCGGCGCGTTGCCGGAAGCCCCGGTGAACAATGATTTACAGGTGGTGGATTCCACCGGAGCGCTGGCGTTTGATGCGGTGCCTGAAAACCTGGCGATCATCGGCGCCGGTGTCATCGGCCTGGAATTGGGCAGCGTCTGGAACCGTCTTGGCTCCAAGGTCGTGCTGCTGGAGGCGTTGCCGAGGCTGCTGCCGATGCTGGATGATGCGGTGTCCGGGGCACTCTCAAAACTGTTCAAGAACCAGGGCCTGGAGGTTCTCCTGGGGGCCCGGGTCAGCGCCACCAGGACGAAAAAACGGCGGGTCACGGTCAACTACGAGCAGCAGGGGGAGAGTAAGAGCCTGGAAGTAGATCGCCTCATCGTGGCGGTGGGACGGCGCGCCAATACCGCCGGGCTGGGTCTCCAGGAATGTGGAGTCAACCTGGATGCGCATGGATATATCAAGGTGGATCGGCATTGCCGCAGCAGCTTACCGGGGGTGTACGCGCTGGGAGATGTGATCGGCGGACCGATGCTCGCCCACAAGGCATCCAAGGAAGGGACGATGGTCGCCGAGCTGATTGCCGGGAAGCGCCACAGTCCGGTGAATTACGACAGGGTGCCCTGGGTCATCTATACCTGGCCGGAGATCGCCTGGGCCGGCCTGACCGAAGAACAGGCCGAAGAGCGCGGCCACCGGTGCCGCAGCGGCCGCTTCCCGTTCCGGGCCAGCGGCCGGGCACGGGCCATGGGTTCCTGGGATGGCTTTGTCAAGGTGGTGGGCGAGGTGGAGACGGATCGCCTGTTAGGAGTGCAGGCTGTCGGTCCGAATGTCTCTGAACTCATCGCCGAGGTGGTGTTGGCCCTGGAGTTTGAAGCGAGTACGGAGGACCTGGCCCGCACCATCCATGCTCACCCGACGCTTTCCGAGGCACTCCACGAAGCCGCGCTGGCTGTCAGCGGCAGGGCGCTGCACGCATAGCGAGCCGACCCCCGAGACCCGAACTGAGATCCGAACTTGAGATCCGAACTCAGGCGGCCGCGGGGGTAGCCAGCAGAAAGCCGCCCTCCGGCGCCGCCGCCAGGCGCACTTCCTGGATTTCTCCCAGGGGCGCCCGCCAGCCGCGCGCCCGTACCGGCAGGTAATTCGGGGTATAGCCCAAAGATTCGCCCGAGGATTCACCCAGGGACTTATCCGTCTTTCCCTCGCGTCGTTGTTCCCACAGCACCGGCAGCACACGGTCCTGGTGGCGGGCGATGAAATCCTCGCGCCGCCGGGCGGCCAGGGCCAGCAGCCACCGGCAACGCGCCTTGCGCTCATCCGCCGGAACCTGTTCCCCGAAGCCCGCCGCCGGTGTATCGGGACGCGGCGAATAGGGAAAGACATGGATGCCGGAGAAGTCCATGCGCTCGATGAAGCGCAGACTTTCCTGCCAGCGCGCCGCACTCTCCCCGGGGAAGCCGACGATGATGTCGGTGCTCACCGCCAGGTCCGGCACGCAATCCCGGGCGCGCGCAAGCAGCGCGGCGAAAGCGGTGCTGCGGCCGCGCCGCGCCATGCGCTTCAGCAGGGCGTCGCTGCCGCTCTGCAGGGGCAGATGCAGGTGCGGCATGAGGCGCCGCTCGGCCGCGAACAGCTCCAGCAACCGGGGCCGCAGTTCCCAGGGTTCCAGCGAGCCCAGGCGGATGCGCGGCACACCGGTCTCATTCAGCAGCAGGCGCAGCAGCTGCTCCAGGCACAAACCCAGGTCGCTGCCGTAAGCCCCCAGGTGGACGCCGCTGAGCACGATTTCCCTGGTGCCCGTGCTTGAAAGCTCCAGCACCTCGCGCAGAATGGCCTCGGCCGGACGGCTGCGTTCCTCCCCCCGGGCCACGGTGACGGTGCAGAAAGTGCAGCGATGGCGGCATCCGTCCTGCACCTTGATAAAGGCGCGGCGGCGCTTCAACGTCGGAGACGCGCAGGCAGCGGGCGAAGCGGAAGTTTCCAGGTCCAGTTTCTCCAGCACCTGCTGCACCAGTTGATCCTTTTGCGCATTGGACAGCACCAGGTCGGCTTCCTCCAGGGCCGTGGCCGAGGGCTCCAGGGTGGCGTAGCAGCCGGTCACCACGATCCGGGAGTGCGGATTGCCGCGCCGCGCCCGCCGCAGCAGCCGGCGTGACTTGCGGGCCGCCTCGGCGGTCACCGCGCAGCTGTTCAGGACCAGCAGCGAAGCCTGTTCTGGAGTGGGGCTCAGCCTCCAGCCGCCGCGCTGAAATTCCCGCCCCCATTGTGCGCTTTCGGCCTCGTTCAGGCGGCAGCCGAGGGTATAGAGGAAAACCCCCGGCGCTGCCTCGCTCTCAGTCTTCACAGGGAGGGTCTCCCGTCGCCCGCACCCTGCCCAGCAAACCCTCCAGGTGCGTGACTACGCAATCCGGCATGGCGCGCAGGTGATAACCACCCTCCAGCAGGGAGAGCACCCGTCCTTCCGCGTGGCGCTCGGCTATCTCCAGCACACGCCGCGTCATCCAGGCGTAGCAGGAGGTGCTCAGCTGCACCTGCGCCAGCGGATCGTCACGGTGCGCATCGAAACCTGCCGAGATCAACACGATATCCGGCCGGAAGGCTTCCATGGCCGGCAGCACCCGCTCCTGGAAAGCCGCTTCGTAGTCGCTGTCCCCGGAGGCGGCCGGCATGGGGCAGTTCACGGTAGCGCCGTGGCCGCGCCCCAGGCCGGTTTCCTGCAGCGCGCCGGTGCCGGGGTAAAAAGGATACTGGTGCAGGCTGATGTAGCAGACCGAGGGGTCTTCCTCGAAGGCGTGCTGTGTGCCGTTGCCGTGATGCACGTCCCAGTCCAGGATCAACACTTTTTCCAGGCCATGACGGCGCTGTAGGTAGCGCGCCAGCAGGGCGATATTGTTGAACAGGCAAAAGCCCAGCGCCGCCGCTTTTTCCGCGTGGTGGCCGGGCGGGCGCAGCAAGGCGAAACCGTTGTCGATGGAGCCGTCCATCAAGGCGTCGGCCAGCTGCAGCCCGGCGCCCGCCGCGAGCAGGGCCACGGCCTGTGAGTCCGGACAGATCCCCACGTCCGGCGTATCCAAAAAAGGCAGACCCGCCGCGCAGCCGCGCCGGACGTGCTCCAGGTAATCCCCGCTGTGCACCGTACGCAGCCATTCCTCTTCCGCCGGGCGCGGCGCGACCTGCCGCAACTCCCCAAACCAAGGCTGGGCCTGCAGCGCCCGCAGGGCGTTTTGCAGACGCTGCGGCGACTCCGGATGCCCGGCGCCGGCGTGGTGATCCAGGAAGCGCGGTGTATAGCAGATCGCTGTGCTCACAACAGGACGTGCACCATGTTGTGTTTTTTCATGCTCCGGATTATATTCAAAAGGTCGCGCCGATTTGATTTCAGCTTGCGGGCGCGAAACAAATACAGCTAAAGCGAGTCAGGCTAAGACGCGTACGCCCACTTGGTAGAGGGCCGCCACGCGGGGTTTGGCTCGGACACTTGGTTGCGATGCGACCGGAGGTGCGCCCATGCCCGATGACGACCCCATTCTGAGAGCCCCTTCTCAAGCCGTACCCGCGGCCGTACCGGCAACCGCGCTACAGACCCGTGCTGTACGCGCCGGGCACAGCCCCACCCCGGAAGGAGAGCACAGCGAACCCCTGTTCCTGACCTCCAGCTTCGTTTTCGAAAGCGCCGAGCAGGCCGCCGCCCGGTTTCGTGGCGACGAACCGGGCAATATCTACTCGCGCTTCACCAATCCCACCGTGCGTGCCTTTGAGCAGCGCCTGGCCGTGTTGGAGGGGGGGGAGCGTTGCATCGCCACCTCCTCGGGCATGAGCGCGATCCTGTCCACCTGCATGGCCCTGCTCTCCGCCGGTGACCACATTGTGGCCGCCCACGGCCTGTTTGGCACCACCGTGGTCTTGTTGCGCGATGTGCTGACGCGCTTTGGGGTGGACACCAGCTTTGTGAAGCTGAGTTCCTTACCATCCTGGGAGGCGGCCATCCGCCCCCAAACCCGCATGTTGTTCCTGGAGACGCCCTCTAATCCGACCACCGAGATCGCCGACCTGAAATGCCTGGCGCGTCTTGCTCATGCCCACGACGCTCTTTTGGTGGTGGACAACTGCTTTTGCACCCCGGTTTTGCAGCGGCCCCTGGAACATGGCGCCGACCTGGTGATCCATTCCGCCACCAAGTACCTGGACGGCCAGGGCCGCTGTGTGGGCGGTGCCGTGGTCGGCCCGAAGGAACTCCTGGAGCAAAAAGTGCTTTCTTTCCTGCGCGGCGCCGGACCGAGCATGAGTCCCTTCAACGCCTGGGTTTTTCTAAAGGGCCTGGAGACCCTGTCCCTGCGTATGCGGGCGCACAGTGAACACGCCCTGTTCCTGGCACGTGAATTGCAAGGGCGGCCCGAGATCGATAAGCTCCACTACCCGGGCCTTCCGGAGCACCCCCAGCACCAGCTTGCAAGCTCTCAACAGCAGGCCGGCGGCGGTATCCTCAGCCTGGAGCTGAAGGGTGGGCGGGATGCCGCCTGGCGCCTGGTGAACCGTCTGCGTCTGTTTTCCATCACCGCCAACCTGGGCGACGCCAAGAGCACCGTGACGCATCCCGACACGACCACTCACTGGCGTCTCACTCCCGGGGAAAAACAGCAATGCGGCATCACTCCGGGACTGGTGCGCCTCTCGGTGGGCCTGGAAGACCCGCGCGACCTGCTCCACGACCTGCGGCAGGCGCTTGAGAGATAACAGGATTTTTAAGGCAAAAAAAGAGTCCGGGCACTAGGGGTGGCCCGGACTTTAAGAGGGAAGTGAGGTTCACCCGGAACCTGCGATGCCTCATCCGGGTCCCCTCCCCACTGAAAGCGTAGCAGCAACTAGCAAGCCAACTATCAGTCTTCCTTAATTTAGGCCCATAAGACGGGCCTTCCCACGGGTCAAGCTCCGTCCGACACCACCACCAACCGACTAGATAAGCAAAAAAGCGACAATTTTGGGCGCCTGCCGTTTCCCGGGAGCGCATTGCCTCCCGGGAGGGGCGGACAGCGCCATGGAACCCATGGCCTGGCTTTCCAGAAGCAGCTCACTCGCGCGCGCTCTCACTACCTTGCTGTCATGTTCACCAGCGTGCTGCTTCGGGAAGGGCGGTTCCCTGTATAGATTATCCTCACCTCGAACAGGTTGCGCGCTCACTGTGTCAGCTTCCGGTCAGTGATGCGCTTGCCGACCGTATCCCGAAACAGCACCTCGAAGTTGCATGCATTGGGCCTGGAAAGAGAACGTGTCAATGTAGCGCTGTAAGCGCCCTGCGCTTACCTGGGCGACAGGCTTCGTTATGGTCGTTTCAGCATCGCCCGTCAGCTTTCAGGCTTTTTGTATGCGCCCTCCTGTTCACAAACTCTTTTACCAGCCGTTACGTTAAGTGTTGATGTTTTTTTTACCACAGATCGGAGCATCACCCCTCTGCGGGTGCTGAAATACCGGCCTGATCCGCCCCTGGGGACTGCTTGTCAGTTCCGCAATGGATGGCGGAGAGAGAGGGATTCGAACCCTCGGGCCGCATGACGCGTGCCGGCGAATTTCAAGTCCGCTGCCTTAAACCACTCAGCCATCTCTCCGGGCGCCGGGCCTCCGGGCGGCTCGGCATACAGAATCCATATCATAACGCTGCTCGCCGGCGTGGTAGATGCCGCCTGCCAAGGTGGAGACTGTGGTCATTGGCGCGGGGTTGCCGGTTGCCAGGCCGAGACTGGATCTCGGCCCCCGGGGTCTGTCCCGGGATCTGCCGGGGGGATCTGGACGGCCTGGTTTCGCGGTTCAGCGGGGCGGATTCAGTTGTGGTTTGCCGGGCCGGTTTTGTCTGGAGGGGGTATGCTATACTCCCTTGAATCGGCTTGCCGGGCAAGGTCGCCCGGGAGTGTTTCGTGCCGGGACCGGGCTGAGTCCGCAGGGCTTGGCGGGGCTTGGCGCCAGGCCCGGTGCCCTGGGGTGCCGGTTCTTGAATTCAGGCGGCTGGACAGCCGCGTTACTTTCGTTCTTGGATGACTCTACAAGAGGTTCAATCTCATGGCTCAATCAGCAGTTGCTTTTTATCCTAAGTCTGTAGCGCAGATAGGCGTCTCAAAGACCTTACGTAACACTTACTTGCTGTTGTCGATGAGTCTGCTGTTCTGTGGGCTTTGCGCTTATGTTTCAAGCCGTATGGGATTGTTTATTTCGTCTCCCTGGCTTTTTCTGATTGGCTTTTTAGGCTTCAGCTGGGGCGCCCAGGTGTTGTGCAACAGCGTTTGGGGTCTGGCCATGGTTTTCGGCCTGACGGGCTTCACCGGGCTCTACCTGGCCCCGATATTGCTCTTTGCAAGTGTTCCAGGCGGAAAGGAGTTGGTGATAACCGCCGCGGGCGGTACGGGCGCCATTTTCCTGGGTTTATCAGGTTACGTACTGGTGACCCGCAAGAACTTCAATTTCCTGGGAGGCATGATCTGCGTTGGCTTCCTGGTGGCTTTTCTGGCCATGCTGGCAAGTATCGTTTTCCAGATGCAGGCGCTTTCTCTCGCGGTGTCGGCGGCCTTCATGTTTCTCTCCGCGGCTGGCATTCTGCACGCCACCAGCCGCATGGTGCATGATCCCTCCACGAATTACATCGTGATGACAGTCACCCTGTTCGTCTATATCTACAATATCTTCATCACCTTGCTGCACCTTCTGAGTTTTTCCAGGGACTGAAAGCCGGGGATTGGCGGCATCAGCGGCGGGCGGGGGCTTCGCTGCCTGCGTAGAGGCATCCTCTCTTCCTGGAGGATGGGCGCCTTTTTCCTTTCCATCCATGTCCTTTCCATCCAGGGATAGGACGGGGGGCCGCGGGGGCTTACGAGGACGGCTTTTTAGAACCAGAAGCGCAGGCCGGCCAGGTAGCGGGTTTCATGGGCGGCGGTTGCATCGGCCCTGGCGTAGTCTTTCGTCTTGCCGAATTTCCCCATCCACTCCACCCCGATGTAGGGGGCGAAGCGCGGCGAGAGCTGGTAGCGCAGGCGGATTCCGGCCGTGAGGTCGGAGAGTCCTTTGCCTCTTCCGCCGGCCTCGTCGTTTTTGCCGTGGAGGGTGATTTCCACGCGCGGTTGCAGGCCGATGCGTTGGCTGATCAGCAAGTCGTATTCGACCTCAATGATCAGCGCCGTGCGCGTGCCTGCCCCGAGATAGGCCGTGGCGTCGATCTCGAACCAGTAAGGTGCCAGTCCCTGTGCACCCAGGGCCAGCCAGAGGCGATCCGGCCCATCCCCGGTGTCATAGCGGATTCCCACCTGTGCGTCCCAGAAGCTGGTGACGGCCTGGCTGTATAACAGGTCGGTGCCTGATTCTTCCAGGCCGCCCCGTGTGTAGTCGCCTTCCGCCTTGATGACCAGTTTCCGGTAAGTGCGGCCGAACCAGGCCTGGACGTCGTAGATGCTGACGTTGTTGTCTGTCCACACCTGTTCCAGGCGATGCACCAGCAGGGCGCCGGAGGAATGTTCGTCGGAGAGCCGGAAGCGGGGAGCGTCGGGGAGGGAGTAGGGAGCGTTCTCCAGGCTGTATCCGCCCGAGTAAGCGTGCGGGTCGCGCGCGTCCGGTGGGGCGGCTCCACCCTGCGCTCGTGCGTGTGTGCCGTGCTCGGGTGTGCCGTGCTCGGGTGTGCCGTGCTCAATGGGTGGTGCCTGCGTGTCGGGTGAGGCTGCTTCAGGGCGCCTGGGGTCGTGCCCCGTGTCCGTGTGGGTGGACTGCCGCTCCGACGCGGCCCCGACCTCGTGGGCGTGGTGTGCGCCGTGGGGAACGTTGTTTCGAGGTGGTACGCATGCTGTTGCCTGGAGCAGTAGCAGCATGGCCGCCGCCAGGGAGGCTTTAGGCGCCAGGGGGTCTTTAGGAGTGGATTTCAGGGGGGCTTCTGGGGGGCTGAAGGCGTGACTTTGCTAGGATATCACCACTTCGCGGAACATGCCGGCCGTCATGTGGAACATCAGGTGGCAGTGCCAGGCCCAGCGTCCAAGCGCGTCGGCTGTCACCAGGAAGCTGATGCGCTGCGCCGGTTGCACCGGGATGGTATGGCGGCGGGACATGAACCGGCCGCGGTCGTTTTCCTGTTCGCTCCACAGGCCATGCAGGTGCATGGGATGAGTCATCATGGTGTCATTCTGAAGAATCACCCTGAGTCGTTCGTTGTGGCGCATGTGCACCGGGGTGCTGGCGCCGAATTCAAGGCCGTCAAACGACCAACTGTAGCGCTCCATGTTGCCGGTGAGATGCAGTTCGATTTCGCGCACCGGGATACGCGCGTCCCGCGCTCCGCCGATGGTATGCAAGTCGTCCAGCGTCAGTACCCGGCGGCCGTTATCGCGCAGTCCAATGCCTGGATCATCGAGGTTGGTGCGCGGCGCATCGACGCGCATGTCCACCGAGGGGCCGTATTCGGTGCGTGCGTGGCGTACCTTTCCCGATGGCATGGCCAGTGGGTTGCCGTGGTTGGCATGCGCCCCGTGCTCCTGTGCCATGTTCGCGTGGTGCATGCCTTCGCCCGTGGCCTGCTTTCCGTGCCCGTGCATGTGTGTTCCATGCTGCATGGCTCCCATCATGTCGACCGGGGTCAGCCATGTGACCGGGTCAAGGGCTGGAATTGGGGCGCTTAATCCCGGGCGCGCGGCCAGGGTGCCGCACGCGAAGCCCGTGCGATCCATGCCCTGGGCAAACAGGGTGTAGGCCTCCTCTTCAGGCCCAATGATCACGTCATAGGTCTCGCCGGGGCCGAAGCGGAATTCATCCACCGTCACCGGTTCCACATCCTGGCCGTCGGCCTGCACCACGGTCATCTTCAAGCCGGGGATGCGCAGGTCGTAGAAGCTGTTCCCCGAGCTGTTGATGCAGCGCAGCCGCACCCGCTCGCCGGGATGAAACAAGGCGGTCCAGTTGCCTTCCGGCGTGGTGCCGTTCACCAGGTAAGTCAGCACCGCTGACGAGAGATCCGCCAGATCGGTGGGATGCATGCGCATTCGGTTCCACATGCGGCGCCTGTTCAGCGTATCGCCTAAACCCACTTGTGACAGGTCGGCAAAGAAGTCCTGTACGGTGGGAGGATTGAGATTGTAAACCGCGCTCTGTTTTTTCAGGCTGGCGAAGGCGCGCATCGGAGTTTCACCGGTCCAGTCTGAAAGCTGCACGATGTAGTCCCGGTCGGCGTGAAAACGCTCGGCCCGGCGCGGCTCAATGATGAGCGCGCCGTACATGCCCGTCATCTCCTGCGTTCCGACGTGAGAGTGATACCAGTAAGTGCCGCTCTGCCGCAACCGGAACCGGTAGGTGAAGGTTTCCCCCGGTGCGATGCCGTTGAAACTGATGCCGGGTACACCGTCCATCTGGTAGGGCAGAATCACGCCGTGCCAGTGGATGGAGGTTATTTCCCGCATCCGGTTGGTGACGTGAATGGTGACCTCGTCGCCTTCGCGCAGGCGCAGCGTTGGCGCGGGAATCGATCCGTTGATGGTGGTCGCTGTCTGTGGCGTCCCGGTGAAGTTGACCAACGATTTTGCTACCACCAGGGTGATTTCCGTCCCTTTCAGTACAGGTGCGGTCCCAGAGCCGGCGAAACGATGTAGTGGAGCCGTCGCATGCGCCAAGGTTGGTATGCCGGCCAGTACGCCGCTCGCGGCCAGTCCCTGCACGAAGCGGCGGCGGGACATGGGGAGACGGATATCCCTGGGTGGCGCGGTCTTCATCCGATAGTCTTCACCCGACTTGCCGTTTCCCCGGAGCGGAAGCCGGCGCGCCGTCTCTCCGGGACGTGGTCACCAGGGCGAGGCCGCCCTTAAGTGGGTCAGGGCCGCCTTTAAGTTCCGGGGAAGTATCCGGAGGATTGCTAGGGGCTCGCATCATAAGCGCGCACCGTGCCGTTTTTCATCATGGGGATGAGCAACAGGTCCAGTTCGGGGATGTACTCCAGATCGGCGCTGCCCTGTTCCAGGTCCAGCAGTTCGGTGGCCTGTCCCTGTGCATCAATGTACAGCAGGCTCCCGACCATCCAGTCAGTGACATAATAGCCGCCCCCCTGGGCCGGCTCGATGCCGTCCAGGTTGCCCTGCGCCGAGCCGTCTCCCAGGCTGCCGAGCCCCTGCCCGGAATAGTCCACGCTCTTGAGGTGTCCGGGAATCGTCGTTTCAAAGCCTCCCCCGGTGCGTACCCCCCAGGCGCCGATGAGCAGGCGTCCTGTTTCCGCCAGCAGGCCGTTGGGGGATTCAAGTCCAGGGGTTTCCAGCCAGGGAATGAGTTGCCCGCCGCGCAGGCGGTAGATGACATCGCGCATCATGTCGGAGAGATAGACGCTGCCGTCCGCCGCCACGGTCACGTCATTCAGAAAGCCCGGTTCACTGACCGGGTGTTGGGCGCGTTTCGTACCCTCGGGCAGGTTGATTTCGACCAGGGCTTCCCGGTCGCCGATGTAGAGGATGTCGGCCTGTATGTCCAGGCCCCTGGGCTCCAGCAGGCCTTCGACCCAGCGTTGCTCCAGCAGTTTTCCGTCCGGGGCCAGGCGGGAAATAAAACCGCCGCCTTCGTTGCCTTGGTTCATGTTGGAGACGTACAGGACCCCGCGCCGGGCGTCGTAGGCCACTGATTCCGGGCTGCTGAAGCCGGGTGTTTCCCAGGCGAGCCGAGGGACGGGGGGATTGGCCAGGGCTGTCGTCGCCAGGACCGTCGTACATAAGGCTGTTACAGCCAGAATATTGCAAAACGGGGGGTTGGGGTTACTTTTCACGTTTGGATCCTTTATTCATGTTTTAAGAGGGCATGTTTCAAGAGGGCATGCTCGCGAAGGCACTGTAAAACCTTAAACTCGTTCTAATCTAACATGCGCCGGTGCGGCCGTGGGAGAAGTCAATGCGGCGGCGATCCTGGGTCTTAACCCCGGGTTTTCTCCGGGCGGCCGGCTACGGACGCGGCTCCTGGTTTGTCCGTGCGGGCTGTTTCCCTGTAAAATACCCGGCAAATGCCGTGTCATTGACCGCCCGCCCGGAACGGATTGAGCACAGCCGTCAGGCTGCAACACCGCACCGTCACGATGCGCCCCCGTATTTTACCTGCAGACTTCTGAAGTCCGCCTCACGCCATGCAAACTTACCTGAACACAGTCGCCTTCTTCACGCCCCTCGCTTTGGCCCTGTTCCTGGCCGGCGTCCAGTTCTGGTTGTTCAAGGCGCTGGCCCGGCACGCCAGGCGCAACGACCGAACCATGTTCCTGGGGAACGTGCTGCAGGCCGCGCGCCTGCCGGTGACGGTGTTGATCCTGTTTTTCGGCTTCCGACACCAGTTAGAGAACATCGTCACCCTGTACTGGGAGTGGGACAAGCGCCTTGACACTTTTTTTGAGCTGGTTGGCCTGCTGCTGCTGTTCTGGGTGTTGCTGCGCCTGTTGCACGAGGGGCAGCAGCGCGTCCTGATGCTGCTTGGCCGGCGGCGGGATCTCACGATACGGGACAGAACGAATGTGGGCATGGTCGTCAAGATCCTGCAAATGCTGCTTGCGCTTGTATGGTTCATGGCTGTCCTGCAGCTTTTCGGCATTCAGATCACCTCCCTGCTTGCCCTGGGCGGCGTCGGCGGCCTGGTGTTTGGCTTGGCGGCCAAGGATTTGCTGGCTAATTTTTTCGGCGGCGCGATTGTCTATATGGATCGCCCCTTTGAGGTCGGTGACTGGATTCGCTGTCCCGAGCATGGGGTTGAGGGCGTGGTAGAGCATATTGGTTGGCGCATGACGCGTATTCTGACCTTTGAGAAACGCTTCCTGTACGTGCCGAATTCAACCTTCACCACCGCGGTGGTGGAGAATCCTTCACGCATGCTGAATCGACGTATCTACGAATACCTGGGCGTGCGCTATGAAGACCATGAAAAGGTCGCGGGCCTTCTGGAGGCGGTGCGCGGCATGCTGCAGGAACATCCGGAGATAGACCAGCAGCAAACGCTCATGGTGAACCTGGATCGCTATTCCCCCTCCTCGCTGGATTTTTTCATCTACACCTTTACCCGTACCACCGACTGGGTGAAGTTCCATGAGATCAAGCAGGACGTGATGCTGCGCATTCTGAAACTTATCGCCGCGCACGGCGCCGAATGCGCGTTTCCCACCACCACGGTTCAGCTCAAGCCGGAGCCGGCCCCCGGGCGCGTCCCGGGCGTGCCCCTTACCGATGGAACTATCCTTCCTGAAAGCGCAAGCCCTGGGCAATGACTTCATGCTCGTGGACGCGCGGACATCCGCTCCCGGGTGGGCCGCCGTCCTGAATCCCCCCTGGGTGCGGCGGGTCGCCGATCGGCGCCTGGGGGTGGGATTTGACCAGCTGCTGTGGTTGGAGCCCGGGACGGAGGGCGTCGCGGCCGGTTTGCGCATTTTCAACGCCGACGGTGGGGAGGTCGGCCAGTGTGGCAATGGTCTGCGTTGCGTGGGACGCTACCTGTTTGAGCGTGGTGAAGGCGCGCGGGGAACGTTGCGCGTGGCTTGCGCGTCCGGTGCGGTGGTGCTGGGTCTGCGGGCGGACGGCTGGGTGCAGGCGGAGATGGGAGCACCCTGCCTGGAGCCCGCGCGGGTGCCTTTTGAGGCCGCGGAACAGGCGCGGAGCTATTCCCTGGAGGTGGCGGGGGAGGTCGTGGAAGCGATGGTCCTGGGGCTCGGGAATCCACACGCGGTGCTGCGCGTCGAGCGCCTGGAGGAGGCGCCCGTGGCGCGCCTGGGGGCGGCGCTGAACGCCCATGCCCGTTTCCCGCTCGGAGTGAACGTCACGTTTATGCGGGTCGCGGCGCCGAACATGATTCAACTGCGGGTCTACGAGCGTGGCGCCGGTGAAACCCCGGCATGCGGCAGCGGCGCCTGCGCGGCGGCGGCGGCCGGCCGGCTACGTGGTTGGCTGGAAGATCGGGTGCGGGTGTGCTTCCCAGGCGGTGAACTGGAAGTACACTATGAGGGCGGGGAGAATTCCATGCTGTTGGCGGGTCCGGCGGCGATCGTGTACACGGGAAAAATGCAGGCCTGAGACAATGAAATGTTCCACAAAAGAGGCGGATAAGACGGCCGGAGAGATCAGCGAGGCCCAGGTGGTCGCCCACCTGAAGCGGCACTCGGACTTCTTCAGGCGGCACATGGAGCTGTTGTCTCAGCTTGATGTGCCGCATGACGTGGACGGTGTGACCTCGTTGATCGAGAGCCAGGTCAAGGTGCTGCGCGGAGAGAACAAGCGCTTCCGCAGGGAACGCGGGGAGCTTCTGGAGGCCGTGCGCGCCAACGAGGTGCTTGCCAGGCGCCTGCATGGGGCCCTGCGGAGTTTGCTGGCCGCGGACAGTCCCGGGCGGTTTTTTGAGGCGGTGGCGCAGCAGCTACCCGGTCATTTCTCGGTGCAGGCCGTGAAACTGGTGTTGTTCGGCGCCGCGCCGAAGGGGCGTTCCGGGCAACTTCCATGGAGTCAATTTGAGGGCAGTGATTCCAGGGAGCACACCCGGTACGGGCATTTACTCAGGCACGGCAAATCCCAGGCCCTGCTCTTGGACCGGGACAAGGCTATCCTGTATTTCGGGAAGGAAAGCGAGGGTCTGCATTCCGCCGTGAGCCTGCCGTTGCAGGGGCGTTCCTGGCAGGGCCTGCTGCTGGTGGGGAGCGACAGTTCCGAACGCTTCAGCGGCGAGGTGCGCTTCGAAATGATCGACGCCTTCGCGCAGTTGCTGGCGACTGTCCTGGAGCGCTGGATCGGCACCCCGGCATGATGCCCCTCGCGTCCCGCCGCCTGGACGAGTTTCTGAACGCCTGTGTGCACCTGTCGCCGCATACGCGGCGTGCCTACCGCGCCGACCTGGAACGGTTGCGGCGCTACTGCGACAGCCACGGGATCAGCGATTGGAAAGGCCTGGATCGGAACGCGGCGCAGGCTTTCGTAGCCTGGTGCCGGCAGGGGGGTCTGGGGGCGCGTTCCGTGCAACGCGTGCTCTCGGTGCTGCGTTCCTTTTTCCGCTTCCTGCTGGAGCGCGGCCTGGCGTCGTCAAACCCCACGCGGGAGTTACGGGCGCCGCGGCGGCGGCAGCGTCTGCCGCGTCTGCTGGATGTCGATCAAGCCGGTCACTTCGTGGCGCCTCCGGTGCTGGATTCAACACCTCTGGTGGTTCGGGACCGCGCCATCCTGGAGTTGTTTTACTCTTCCGGCTTGCGGCTCTCGGAGTTGGTGGGTCTCGATTTAGGGCATTTTGAGGCGGGTGTCGCCTGTGTCCAGGTTGTCGGTAAGGGCGGCAGGCAGCGCCGTCTGCCGGTGGGGCGTTGCGCCCTGGAAGCGTTGGAGCACTGGTTGCGCCTGCGTCCCGGGCTGGCGGCGGCGCATGAGAAGGCGCTCTTCGTGGGTCGCCACGGGCGGCGGTTACAGCAGCGCGGCGTGCAGCACCTGTTCCGGCGGCGCGCGGCGCAGAGCGGCGGCGCGGTGGTGCATCCGCACATGTTGCGCCATTCCTTCGCCAGTCACCTGCTGGAATCCGGCGCTGATCTGCGCTCCGTGCAGGAACTGCTGGGCCATGCCAGCGTGCGCACCACGCAAATCTATACCCACCTGGATTTTCAACACCTTGCCGGAGTTTATGACCGTGCGCATCCGCGGGCCCGGCAACGTACCGCCGCCTCCGATGCCATGACCAACCCGCTCCGCGCTCAACCTGGAGCCAAGCCCGCGTTGCGCCCGGGCGCGGAACCAGGCCGGCGTCGACGGTGACCGGCGCATCCGGAGGCGCCTGGGCGGGGGCGCGCGGCACCACCGTGCTGTGTGTACGCCGCGCGGGCGAGGTGGTGATGGCGAGTGACGGCCAGGTCACCATGAACGGGCTGATCCTGAAAGGCAACGCACGCAAGGTGCGTCGCCTGGGCAAGGAAAGCCAGGTGCTGGCTGGATTTGCCGGCGGCACGGCGGACGCCCTGACACTTTTTGAATTGTTTGAGGCGAACCTGGAACAGCACCAGGGCAACCTGCGCCGGGCGGCCGTGGAACTGGCCAAGAGCTGGCGCACCGAGCGCCGCCTGCGGCGCCTGGAAGCCCTGCTTTGCGTGGCCGATCTGCAGATCACGCTGACCTTGTCCGGCAACGGAGACGTGCTGGAACCCGAGCACCAGGTGATAGGCATCGGTTCCGGTGGAGGTTACGCCATGGCCGCGGCGTGTGCTTTGCTGCGGCACAGTGAGCTCGGTGCCCGTGCCGTGGCCGAGAGCGCCATGGAATGCGCCGCGGAACTCTGCATCTATACGAACCGCAACCTGGTGCTGGAGGAGTTGCCGTTACGCGCCAGGGAGCAGGCTTCGTGAGCCGTGCGCCGGTGATTCCCCTGCCGGACACGCGCGGCGCTGCACCCGAACCGCACTCCCCGGACATTGAGTTCACGCCGCAGCAGACCGTCCTGGAACTGGACAAGCATGTGATCGGCCAGCAGGCGGCTAAGCGGGCGGTGTCCATCGCCTTGCGCAACCGCTGGCGGCGCAGCCGCATCGATGAGCCCATGTGCAGCGAAATCATGCCCAAGAACATTCTCATGATAGGTCCCACCGGGGTGGGTAAGACCGAGATTTCACGGCGCCTGGCGCGCCTCGTGGATGCGCCCTTCATCAAGGTGGAGGCGACCAAGTTTACGGAAGTCGGCTACGTGGGGCGTGACGTGGAATCGATTATCCGTGACCTGGTGGAGGCTGCCATCAAGATGCTGCGCGAGCACGCCGTGGGGCGCTTTAAGGAGCGCGCCCGGGAGGCCGCCGTGCAGCGGCTCCTGGACGCCCTGTGCCGGGAGCAGAGCGAATTGGTCGGAGTGCCGCGCGAAGACCTGCGACAACGCCTGCAATCCGGGGAATTTGACGCCATGGAAGTGGAATGTGAGTTTCGCGACCTACGCCTGGGGGTGGAGATCATGGGGCCGCCGGGCATGGAGGAAATGACCCGCCAGCTGCAGGACATGATGCGGGGGCTGTCCGGCCGGCAACAGCGCACCCGCCGCCTGCGTGCCGATGCGGCGTTGCGCCAGCTGGTCGATGAGGAAGTGCAGCACCTCGTGGATGAAGAGGAATTAAAGACTGAGGCGATTGACAAGGTGGAGCAGAACGGCCTGGTGTTCATCGATGAGATCGACAAGATCAGCAGCCGTGGAGAGCCTGCGCACAACGCCGAGGTCTCCCGTGAAGGTGTGCAGCGCGACCTGCTGCCCTTGATTGAAGGCTGCACCGTTTCCACCCGCTACGGTACGGTCAGCACCGACCATATCCTGTTTATCTGCTCCGGCTCCTTCCATCGGGCCAAGCCCTCCGACCTGATCCCGGAGTTACAGGGCCGTCTGCCGATCCGAGTGGAACTGAAATCCCTGAAAGTGCAGGACTTCAAACGCATTCTCACCGAACCCGATTGCTCGCTGACCGAGCAGTACCGCGCTTTGCTGGCCGTGGATGAAGTGGAGCTACGCTTCTCCGAGGATGGCATCCAGCGCCTCGCCGAGATCGCCTGGCAGATCAATGAACGCACTGAGAACATAGGCGCGCGCCGGCTGCACACAATTTTAGAGCGCCTTCTGGACGAACTTTCCTTCCAGGCCCCGGAGCCGGGTTACCGCGGTTCCGCCGTGACCATTGACCAGGCCTACGTCAACCGGCAACTGGAGAGCCTGGTGGAAGATGAAGATCTGAGCCGCTACATCCTGTAAGCCGTCTTTTCATCCATGCCTCCTTCTTCCCCCACGGCCCCACAGACGCCGCTTGTGATTCGGCTGCGGCGGCGCGTCCGCCGCCTGGAATTGAGTTTCGCTGACGGTGCCGAGTTCAGTCTGCCTTTCGAGTTGCTGCGCGTGTATTCACCCTCGGCCGAGACCGCGGGGCACGGTCCGGGACAACGGCGTTTCCCGTCCGGTAAAGCCGATGTGGACATTACCGGGGCGGACCCGGTGGGGAACTACGCGGTGCGCCTGCTGTTTGACGACGGCCATAACACTGGCCTGTACACCTGGGAATACCTTTATGAACTGGGCCGCGACCGGGAGCTACTGGAACGACGCTACCGGGAGGCCCTGGCAGCCCGGGAGCAGCCGCGGTGAGTCCGCCGGACGCGGAGCGGGCATGCTTTGGTTTTGAGGAAGTCTCGCGCACCGAGCATCGGCACCGGATCGGGCGGGTTTTCTCGGACGTTGCGTCCCGCTACGATCTCATGAATGATTGCATGTCCCTGGGGTTGCACCGGCTCTGGAAAAGATTCGCGGTGCAGTTGGCGCGGCCGCGGCGGGGCGAGCGGGTCCTGGACCTGGCCGCCGGAACCTGTGACCTGGCGGCCCTGATCGCGCCGCGGGTGGGGGCGGAAGGCCTGGTGTTGGCCTGCGATCGCAATCCCAGGATGCTCAGCCTGGGCCGGGATCGCATGCTGCGCCGCGGCCTGGTGAGTAACCTGCGCTACGTCGTGGGCGCCGCCGAGGACCTGCCCTGTCGGGAGGGCGTGTTCCACCTGGCAACCATTGCTTTTGGCTTGCGCAACATGACGGATCGGGCCGCGGCGCTGCGCGGCGTGTACGCCAGGCTGCGCCCGGGCGGGCGCCTGCTGGTGCTGGAATTCTCCCGGCCGCGCCCGCGCTTTCTGCGTCCCGCCTGGCGAGCTTATTGTCTCTCTTGTTTGCCGCGCCTCGGCGCCTGGATAGCCGGTGACGGCCCAAGTTACCGTTACCTGGGTGAGTCGGTGCTGTCCTTCCCGGGCGCGGCGCGGATTGCAGGAGAGTTGGAACGCGCCGGATTCCGCGAGTTGCGGCGGCATGCGCTGGCGGGCGGCGTGGTGACCGCGCACCTGGCCTGGAAATTGTGAAGAGCGCTCCCCAGGCCGGCCGCGCGTCCCTGGAGTGGGCCTTGAACCGCCTGTTGGACCTGGATCCGCAAACCCGCATGCGGCTGGCGGAGTACGCCGGCCGCCGCATTGAACTGTGTCTGCCCGGTGGCGCTTGTGCGCTGCGTCTGCTCCTGGAAACGGAGGGGCTGCGCCTGGAAGACGCCGCCCGAAACATCGATCCGGGCGTGGAGCCGGACCTGCGCGTGGAAGCGGCGCCGGTGGCTTTACTGGGTTTCTGGCTGCGGTCTCGGGGGAGCGCGCCGCCGGGTGCGCGTGAGTATGTGCAAGTCAGCGGGGACGCCCGGTTGTTGTCCGATCTGGCCGCCGTGCTGCGCGATTTCCGCCCTGATTTTGAAGGCGCCCTGGCGCCCTGGGTGGGTGATGGTGCGACCTTGCAGTTGCTGCATTGGGCGCGCGCGCTGCTGGAGTGGTTGCGCGGCGTTCTGCTGAAGGCCGCCCGGGACGGCAGGGAGCGCTTGCGTTATGAACACGGCTTGCTGCCCGGTCGCCCGGAGGTGAGGAATTTCCTCGAGGAAGCGGACCGCCTGCGGGATGCCGTGGAACACCTGCGCCTGCGGCTTGAAGCACTGGAGCGGCGGCGCGCCGCCGACTCCTAAGCGCGCGCCATGCTGCGACCGGGCCTGCTGCTGCGTGTTTTCAGTATCCAGCGCCTGCTTATCAGGTACGGCCTGGATGAAATGCTGCTTAACTCGCCGCTGTTCCGCTCCGTACGCTTCCTGTTTTACCTGTTGCCCTGGAACTGGACGCGGCGGCCCCACAAGGAGCAGCGCGGGCGGCGGCTGCGCCTGTTGCTCGAGGAATTGGGCCCGGTTTACATCAAGTTCGGCCAGTTGCTTTCCACGCGGCCGGACCTGACGCCGGAAGATATCTCCGAGGAGCTGGCCCTGTTGCAGGATCGGGTGGCGCCCTTCCCCGGGGCGGAGGCGCGTCGCCAGGTGGAAGCGGCCCTGGGCCGTCCGATCGATGATTTATTCCGGGAGTTCGAGGAACAGCCCCTGGCCTCCGCTTCCATCGCCCAGGTGCATGGTGCCGTGCTGCTGGACGGTCGCCGGGTCATCGTCAAGGTGCCGCGTCCAGGGTTGCGGGGGAGCATCCGTTATGACCTGGAACTGCTACGCCTGGTAGCCGTGTCGCTGGAGCGTTACTGGCGTGAGGCGCGCGCACTGCGGCCCACCGGCGTGGTGGATGAATTCGAAAAAACCCTCTACGCCGAGTTTGATTTCCTGCGGGAAGCGGCTAACGCCGCGCAGTTGCGGCGCAACCATAAAGACTCCGCGAGCCTGCATATTCCGGCCGTGATCTGGGAGTACAGCCGTTCCGAACTGCTGGTCATGGAACGCGTCAGCGGGATTCCCATCGGCAATCGAGCCGCCCTGGAGCGTGCCGGGGTGCAGCTGGATTGGATCGCCGAGGAACTGGTGCGCCTGTTCTTTACCATGATCTTTCGCGACAGCTTTTTTCACGCGGATCTGCACCCGGGCAATCTCTTCATTCTGCCTGCCTCCGAGGGGCAGCCCTGCCGCATCGCCCTGGTGGACTTCGGCATCACCGGAACCCTGAGTGAGCGCGATCAACGCTACCTGGCGGAGAATTTCCTGGCGTTCCTGGAGCGCGATTACGCGCGGGTCGCGCAATTGCACGTGGAGTCCGGCTGGGTGCCGCCCGGCACGCGCACGGATGAATTCGAAGCGGCCGTGCGCACGGTGTGCGAACCCCTGCTGGATCGGCCATTGCGCCAGATCTCCTTCGGACTCCTGTTGCTGCGCCTGTTGCGTATCGCCCGCCAGTTTCGCATGGAGATCCTGCCGCAGTTGCTGCTGTTGCAGAAAAGCCTGGTGAACCTGGAGGGACTGGGTCGATCGCTCTATCCGGACCTGGAATTGTGGAAGACCGTGCGGGTGCAAATGGAGCAGTGGCTGAAAAGCCGCGTCGGGATGGGGGGGATTTGGCGGCAGTCGAAGCGGCGCCTGCCGCATTGGCTGGAACGGTTGCCCCAGGCGCCTTCACGCGCCCTGGAAGCCCTGGAGCGCCTGCATGAAAATCGCCTGGAGCTGGGATTCCGATCCACTGACTTGCGCGCCTTGCACGTGGAACTGCGTGCCGGCATGCGCCGGTTGTTCATGGTGCTGGCCGGCGGCCTGCTGCTGGTGACCGCCGCCGTGCTCGCCCTGGGGGAGCCCTCCGGCTGGCTGAGGCTGTGCTCTTGGGGCGCGACGTGCGGGGGGCTGCTGTTACTGGCGCTGGGATTGCGTGCACTGTTTTTCCAGGAGCCGCGCGACTGAGCTCCAGTGGAGGCGTAGCTCCACCCGCGCGGGCGCCCTGACAGTCCCTGGATAAGCGTTCCGGCGATGACTTTTTCAGTCGCCTTCCGGAGCGGGCGGAGCGGGCGGGGGGGGCGTGGCGCGGAAACCGGAACTGATCGGGTAGCGCCGCTCGCGTCCGAAGGCGCGGTACGTGACCTTGGGTCCCGGAGGCGCCTGGCGGCGTTTGTGTTCGCTGCCCAGGATAAGGGTTGCGATCCTTGTCAGTAGCTCCGGCTCCAGGCCTTCCGCCGCCAGTTCCTCGAGGGTGCGATCCTGCTCCACGAAGCCGGTGATGATTCGATCCAGTACGGCGTAAGGCGGGAGGCTGTCCTGGTCCACCTGCCCGGGCCGCAGCTCGGCCGATGGCGGGCGCTCCAGGATGCGCTTCGGGATGTCGGCGCGCCGCCGGTTGCGCCAGCGCGCCAGGCGGTACACCCAGCTTTTGGAGAGATCCTTGAGCGGCGCGAAACCGCCTGCCATGTCACCGTACAAGGTCATGTAACCGACGGCCGCTTCACTCTTGTTGCCGGTCGCCAGCAGCAGTTTGCCGCGTTGATTGGCGAGCGCCATGAGCAAAGTGCCGCGCACACGCGCCTGTAGGTTTTCCTCCGTGACTTCCCTCGGCGTGTCCTCAAAGATGCCGCGCAGGGCTTTCCGGAAGGCGTCAAACAACGGATCGATGGGCAGCGTGTAGGCGCGCACGCCCAGGCGTGTCGCCAGGGCGGCGGCGTCCGTGGTGCTGATCCGGGCGCTGTAGCGGGACGGCATGAGCAACGTTTCTACATGTTCCGCACCGAGCGCGTCCACCGCCAGGCACAGGGTCAGGGCCGAATCGACGCCGCCGGACAGGCCCAGCACCGCGCCGCGCAAGCCGCTTGCCCCAAGATAGTCACGCAGGGCCGTGACCAGGGCCGTGTAAACCGCTTCCTCATCGTTTGGCAATGGCTCCGACGCGACCTCCGTCACCACGGTCACACCGTCCGCGACGCCGCGCAACTCTACGGGGAACAGGCCTTCCTGGAACTGCGGGGCCTGCAGCCGTGTGACACCATTCGAGTCCAGCACCATGGAGGCGCCGTCGAATACCAACTCGTCCTGGCCGCCCACGAGATTCACGTAAGCGATAGGCAAAGCGCTCTCGCGCGTGCGTTCTTGCAGTTGCCGCAAGCGTTCGGCGTGCTTGCCAAGATGGTAGGGGGAGGCGTTCAGATTCAGGATGACCTGTGCTCCGCTCTCCCGGATAGAGGCCAGGGGCTCCGGATGCCAGAGATCTTCACAGAGGGTCAGGGCCAGGCGCAGCCCGCCCAGCGTGCAGAGCACCACCTTCCGCCCGGGACTGAAGTGGCGCCTTTCATCGAAGACACCGTAGTTGGGCAGTTGTTGCTTGCGGTAGCGGGCGCGCAGGGTGCCTTGCGCGTAGAGGCTGCAGGCGTTGTACAGGCGTCCGTCCGGGGTCCGTTCCGGATGTCCCAGGAGCAGCGCCGGCAGGGCGCGCTCGCCGGCCAGGGCGCGGAGGGCCTGTTCCACCTGCGCGTGCAGTTCCGGTCGTGCCAGCAGATCGTCCGGAGGATAGCCGGTCAGGCAGAGTTCGGGAAACAGCACCAGCTCGGCCCCCAGTTCGCGCCGGGCCCGCGCCGCGGCTTGGCGCACACGGCGCAGGTTCCCGGGTACGTCCCCGACCGGGAAATGCAACTGGGCCAGCACCAGGCGTAGGCGCCGCCCGCTCATGCCGTCGGCCGCGCCGACCATGCGCCAGGGGAGGCGGCGTTCAGCCGTCTCCGGCCAGTAGTTCAGCCAGCGCGGAGCCCAACTCGGCGGGGGAGCGCGTAGTGCGTACGCCGGCCGCTTCCAGGGCCTGGTATTTCTCCAACGCTCCGCCCTGTCCGCCGGCGATGATCGCGCCGGCGTGGCCCATGCGCCGCCCGGGTGGTGCGGTGAGGCCGGCGATATAGGCCGCCACCGGCTTCTGCATCCGCTCGCGGATATACGAGGCGGCGCTTTCCTCCGAACTGCCGCCGATCTCTCCCACCATGATGACGCCCCGGGTATCGGGGTCCTGTTCAAAGAGCTCCAGGCAGTCCACAAAATCCAGGCCGTGAATGGGATCGCCGCCGATGCCCACACAGCTGCTCTGTCCGAGACCGGCCTGGCTGGTTTGGTGCACCGCTTCGTAGGTCAGGGTGCCGGAGCGGGAGACGATGCCGATACAGCCGGGCCGGTGGATCGAGCCCGGCATGATGCCGAGCTTGCATGCGCCTGGTGTGATCACTCCCGGACAGTTGGGCCCCACCAGGTGCACCTCCGGCAGGGTTTCCAGGCGCGCCGCCACTTTGACCATGTCCAGAACCGGGATGCCTTCGCTGATGCAGACGATGAGTTTAACGCCGGCTTCCGCCGCCTCCAGGATCGCCTCCGCGGCAAAGGGCGCGGGGACGAAGATCAGGCTGGCGTCGCCGCCGCATGCATCGACGGCTTCCGCCATCGTGTCGAACACCGGCACGCCCAGGTGTTTCCGGCCGCCTCGGCCCGGCGTGACACCGCCGACCAGGCGGGTGCCGTATTCCAGGGCCTGTTGGCAGTGGAAAGTTCCCTGTTGCCCGGTGATGCCTTGGCAGATGACGCGCGTTTCGCGATCGACCAGGATGCCCATCAGTCGGCCGCCCCGGCGGCGGCCACCGCCTTGCGTGCCGCCTCGTCCAGGTCCTCGGCCAGGGTGATATTCAGGCCGCTTTGCGCCAGCAACTCGCGGCCCTGCGTCACGCGGGTGCCTTTCAGGCGCACCACCAGGGGAGTCCGCACACCGACTTCGCGGACGGCCTGGATGATGCCTTCGGCGATCAGATCGCAGCGCACGATGCCACCGAAGATGTTCACCAGCAGCGCGCGCACCAGGGGCGCGGCGCTGATCAGTTTGAAAGCCTCGGTGACCCGTTCCACCGTGGCGTTGCCGCCGACGTCAAGGAAGTTGGCCGGCTCCCCGCCGTGCAACTTGATGATGTCCATGGTCGCCATGGCCAGTCCGGCGCCGTTCACCATGCAACCGATATTGCCTTCCAGCGCGACATAGTTCAGATCAAAAGCCCTGGCGGCGCGTTCGCACTCGTCCTCCTGGCTGGGATCGCCCTGTTCCGCCAACGCGGCCTGGCGGAACAGGGCGTTGTCGTCCACCGAGACCTTGGCGTCCAGGGCCAGGAGCCGTCCCTGCTCATCCACGATGAGCGGGTTGATTTCAGCCAGACCCAGGTCTTTTTCCAGGAACAGGCGGTAGAGTGCGCGCAGTATCGCGCACCACTGGACGCGCTGTTGCTTGTCCAGGGACAGTTGAAAGGCCAGGGCGGCCGCGTGGTAGTTCAACAACCCGGTGCCGGGGTGGACACCGACCTGGTGGATGTGTTCGGGTTGTTCGGCGGCGATTTCCTCGATATTCATGCCGCCGCAGGGGGAGGCGATGACCCGTATTCGCCGAGAGCCGCGATCCACCAGCACCGCCAGGTAGAGTTCCCGGGTGATCTCCTGTATTTCCTGCACGAGTACACAATGCACGGGTTGGCCCGCCGGTCCGGACTGGCGTGTGACCAGGCGCTTGCCAAGCAATTCGCGCGCCGCCTGCTCCAACTCCTTGAGGCCGCGTACGGCCCGGATACCACCTGCCTTGCCGCGCCCGCCCGCGTGTACCTGGGCTTTAACGATCCACTGCTCTCCACCCAGTTCGCGAGCGCATCGCAAGGTTTCTTCAACGCTGTGCGCCGGACGTCCGGGAGCCACCGGGATGCCGTATTCGAGAAAGAGATTTTTAGCCTGGTATTCGTGTAGGTGCATCTGCTCTGGCTTCTTAGGAAGCCGGGGCCCGTCGCTGGAAAGGCTATACTGCGGGAAGATTTTCGATCCTAACACAGAGAGCACCGCAACCAGGATGATTGGAAACCACCACGATCCGGGCAAGTCGTGATTCCACCGCGGCTGCTTGCGTTGATGGTCGTGGCCTGGCTCGCCACACGGGCCGTGCGTGGACTCGTGCGCTACTGGTGGGGCAGGAACCGCCTGCCGCCGTCATCCGGCGGCGCGCGCGCTGCTCCGAGCCAGGCGGTCGGGCCGACCAGGGCCTGTGTCCACTGTGGCATGTTCGTGCCGCTGGAAGAGGGAGTGACGGCGCCCGGCGGGCGTTTTTATTGCAGCGCCGCACATCGCGTCGCGGCACGGGACAACGACCCTTGAACCACTCCTCGACTTACGATGATTCCTCCTGGCTGGGGTTGCTGCTGTTGCAAGCCTTCCGCGGCCTCACCGCGCTGCTGCTGCTGGGCTTTGACCTGAGCGGCTATCTTTCCGGGCCGCTGGCCTTACTCAACCCGGGTTTGTTTCGGGGCACGAATTTCCTGTACCTGTTGCTCGCCCTGGGTGGCCACGTGTTGCTCTTCCTGCACCTGCTTCCTTTCAGGAATTTACTCTACCTGCTGTACACCATCGATTTACTGGTGTACGCCATGCTGATGTATGCCAGCGGTGGAGTGTCCAGTAACCTGCAGGTGCTGCTCTTCATCTCCCTGTTCGGCACGGTGGTGCTTGACCAGGGCCGGACTTTCCTGTTGACGGCCGCGGTCTCAACCCTGGCCCTGCTGTTCGTGGAATGGGTGACCTTCCTGCGCGCGCCCTACCTGGCGCACATCATACAGGCAGGCTTCTACTCCGCCGGTTTTTTCGGCGCCGTGTTCGTTGGCGCCGTACTGGCGCGCCGCGCCGCGCACGTTGAAGTCCTGCTGTTGCGGCAGGGCCGTCAACTGGTCCGCCAGGCGCGGTTAAACAGCCGCATCGTGCAGTTGCTGCGCACCGGTATCCTGGTGATTGATGAGAACGAACGGCTCTCCCTGTTCAATGCCCGGGCCGCGCAGCTGTTGCACCTGCGCGCCGCGGACCGCGGCCGTCCCATGGATGAATCGCTTGCGGTGCTGCGCCAGCTGATCTCTCCGAAGGACATGAGCGGACCCGGCAAGCAGAATCTCCTGCTGCGCCTGCGCGGCAAGGAACTACAGGTATCTTCCATGCCCGGTGGGCGGCGGCCGGGCGATAGCCGGGGCGGTGAATGGATCCTGTTAGTGGAAGACATGGTGCCGATCCGACGTCGTATGCAGCAAATGAAACTGGCTTCGCTTGGACAGTTAACCGCCGGTATCGCGCACGAGGTGCGTACCCCCCTGGCGGCGATTCGGCACGCCGCACAACTGCTCAGGGATGACACCGCCGGGGTCCGCAACAGCGAGGAAGTGAAGCTGCTGCGGATCATGGAGGAGCATTGCCGCCGCCTGAATCACATCGTGGAGAACGTGATGTCTCTTGGGCGGAACCGACCGGCGGTTCTGGATCGCCTGGATTTGTTCCCCTGGCTCGGACAATTCGCGGCGGAATTGATTCGGCTTAAGGGGTTGGCCGACACCGACGTGGAATTAGTGGGTTTCCCCGGCTTATGGGTGAATGTGGATCCCATCCAGTTGCACCAGGTGCTTTGGAATTTGAGTGAGAATGCCTTGCGTTACAGTCGGCATGCTCCCCGGGTGATCCTGCGCTGCGGGCACCAGGAAACCATGGGCGAGGCGGAAGGCATCTACCTGGAGGTGGCGGACAACGGGCATGGGATCAAGGAAGACGCGATGGAGCGGATTTTTGAACCTTTCTTCACCACCGAGTCCAGCGGTTCCGGCCTGGGATTGTACGTGGCGCATGAACTTTGCCAGGCCAACCAGGCATTGCTTTCCTTGCGGGAGAATTCCCCCCGGGGCTGCACTTTCCATATCAGCTTCGGTTCCGGGGAAGAGCATTCCTGGGGTTCCTGGGTGGCTCCGGGGAATTTTCGCCCTGCGCACGGAAACCCCTCCCGCGGCTCTTGATCTAAGCTATAGCGTGATGTCACGGCCTGCGAACAAAGTACTGGTGATTGACGACGAGCCCGACATTCGGGAACTCCTGGCCATCACCCTGCGGCGTATGAAGGTGGAGCCGGTCTGCGCCGCGAGCCTGGCGGAAGGGGAGGAAGCTTTGCGGGACGGCGCGGTGCGTTTTTGCCTGACGGATATGCGCCTGCCGGACGGGGACGGCCTGGATATGCTTGAGCGCCTCCAGTGCAGCCGCCCGGAACTGCCGGTGGCCGTGATCACGGCGCACGGCAACGTGGAAACCGCGATCCGGGCCCTCAAGTCCGGTGCCTTTGATTTCCTCAGCAAACCGGTGGACCTGGAGCAGCTGCGGGCGCTGATCAACAACGGACTGGAATTGTCCGCCGCGCCGCGGGAAAGTAACGGCGGACTGCTCGGCGACAGCGCGTTGATGGTGCAATTGCGTGCTACCGCGGCGAAGCTTGCGCGCAGCATGGCGCCGCTGTATATCCACGGTGAATCCGGCACCGGCAAGGAACTCGCCGCGCGCCTGCTGCACCGGCTCGGGCCGCGCGCCAAGGGCCCTTTCGTGCCGGTAAATTGTGGGGCTATCCCCACCGAGTTGCTGGAAAGCGAACTCTTTGGACACAAGCGGGGCAGTTTCACCGGGGCCGTGCGCGATCATCCCGGCTTGTTCCGAATGGCGGAAGGCGGCACGTTGCTTTTGGACGAGGTGGCGGAGCTGCCGTTGCAGATGCAGGTCAAGCTGCTGCGCGTGATACAGGAGCGCAGTGTGCGCCCGGTGGGCGGCCGCGAGGAATTGCCGGTGGATGTGCGCCTGCTCAGCGCCACGCACCACGCATTGGATGAACTGGTCGCCAGGGGTGAGTTCCGTTCGGATCTCTATTACCGCATTAACGTCATCAGTCTCAGGATGCCCCCCCTGCGGGAACACGGCGAGGACATTCCGCTCCTGGCGGAGCATTTCCTGCGGCGCCTGGCAGGGAAGCAGGGTGTGTCCAGGCGCCGGATGTTCTCCCTGGACGAGGAAGTCCTGGAGGCCCTGCGCGACTATGCTTTCCCAGGGAACGTACGGGAACTTGAGAACATCCTGGAGCGGGTGTGGACGCTTTGCGAGGGGCGGCGCATTACCGTGGCTGACCTGGGCTTGCCGGATGCGTCGGCGCCGGCCTTGGAACAGGCTTCGGAGCCGATTCCGGAGACGGAGGGGAAAGGGAACCTGGGGAGCTACCTGGACGAGGTGGAGCGCACGCGCATCCTCAAGGCCCTGGAGCGGGCGCACTGGAATAAGACCCGGGCGGCACGGCTGCTCGGCGTCAGTGCACGCGCCCTGCGTTATCGCCTGAAGAAACTGGGCATCCAGTGACATCCGTCTCCCGCCATGCGACGCCCTGACAATTATTGTCGATTTAGGACAATTTTTGCCCTAAATCGTCTCGATAAGCTTCGTAGTGGTGTGGAGCACACAACCTTCCAGAACCGACAGCAGGCCCAAGGCAGGTAGGCCCAATGGAAGTGGGTTCGGAAGTAGGTTCAGGGGATGCAGGCGTGAACAGCGGTACTGGCAACCGGGGGACTGGCAACCGGCGGAGAATCCTTCAGGACACGGCCTTCAGGACACGGCCCTATTGCCCCTGCCTCTATCTTTGCCGAGCCCGGGGGAGAGGGAGGAATTCCAGAAAGCATGCAAGACGGAGTTCCAAGCTTAATTGTAGGACAATGCTGCTTTCGGCTCCTTCAGGGCGAGATGAGGAAGGCAAGTTTGCATGGGATGGTCTTAATTTCGCATGATGGCATATTAAGTGCTACTATTAGGTTGCTACAATGACTATGATGCCAGCTAAATATGATGCTACAATCGCTCTGTAGTTTGCGAGGGACCGTATATCATCAGGTACTCAGGTCTCCGTTACCCAATCTTTACATTCAGGAGTTTTGTTATGAAGAATACACGAGGTTTTACCCTCATTGAGTTGATGATCGTGGTCGCGATCGTTGGGATCCTGGCTGCGATTGCCATCCCGGCTTACACGGACTACACGATACGCGCCAAGGTATCGGAGGCCCTGGCCTTCTCCGCGGCTGCCAAAACCACCATCTCCGAATACTATGCAAGCGAAGGCGAGATGCCGTCTACCCTTGAATTGGCCGGTCTGGCAACAGGGATCTCCACCGAGAATCTTTCAGCTGTGGAGTTAAGTCGCACTGATGACGCGACCGCGGGAGGTGGGACTGGCCAGACGAATAACGTCGCCGAATACGTGCTCACGCTAAGGAACCTGGGGGGCGGTACTGGGAATCCGGAGATCAGGTTTACGGGCACCGGGAGTCCGAGGGGTGTGGGCTGGAAGTGCTCGAAGGACCCCGACGGCAAGCTTGAGGAC
>JABAAT010000015.1 GCA_014238615.1 Gammaproteobacteria bacterium
ACACGATACGCGCCAAGGTATCGGAGGCCCTGGCCTTCTCCGCGGCTGCCAAAACCACCATCTCCGAATACTATGCAAGCGAAGGCGAGATGCCGCCTACCCTTGAATCGGCCGGTCTGGCAACAGGGATCTCCACCGAGAATCTTTCAGCTGTGGAGTTAGGTCGCACTGATGACGCGACCGCGGGAGGTGGGGCTGGCCAGACGAATAACGTCGCCGCATATGTGCTCACGCTAAGGAGACTGGGGGGCGGTACTGGGACTCCGACGATCACGTTTACGGGCACCGGGAGTCCGAGGGGTGTGGGCTGGAAGTGCTCGAAGGACCCCGACGGCAAGCTTGAGGACCGGCAAGTACCTACCACCTGTCGCGATGATTAAGTATAAGTTAAGTTAAAAAGTTAAGTTGTAAACCCCGCGGCTCTCGGCTCTCGGCTGGGAGTCGCGGGGTTTGCTGCTCTGGTGGGCTGTGTTCTTAGGCCTATATTCTTAAGTAGCTTTTCTCCCAGCCGGCCTTTGCTGACTTGAGCCTGCTGCCGCTATTGGCTTTCATGTTCAATCCAGCCTGGAAGGCGCGTGAGTTCCCGGCGTTCGTACAGGCTGCTCCGAGCTTCCCTCTGTTTCCAGATTCCTTGGGCGAGATTCCTTGGGTAGGGGCTCATTTCCATGTGAAGCGCTGCCTGGTGTTCTGGAGACGCCGCCGATTGCACGGGGGTCGCGACGCCGGGGTGAGGGTTGCCCCGGGCCGAGTTAACCGCATGCTCCTCGTATCTTCCTCTTGTCCCTGGGTCGGCTGCCGGGGAGCTCCGCAACGCTTAGCACACCCGCGCCATGCCTTCAACATGATTGCGGGTTGCCGGATGAGCGCCAGCCATTGATTTCCCCTTCTCTTAAATGCAAGTCAGGACTTCTGTTCCTGCTGTTATTCGCCTGCGGTGCTGTCTATTGGGGCGGTCTCAGGGGCGAGATCGGCTTTTTCCACGATGACCAGGTGAATCTCGTGGAGAATAAGGCTCTGCATGTTCAGGAATGGGACCTGGATTCGTTCCTCGGGGTACTGTCCTCCGGTTTCTCCGGCCCCTTGGGCCGCCCCCTGAGCATGTACAGTTTCGCCTTGCATTATGCCTTTGATAAGAGCGAGGTGTTTCACTTCAAGCTGGTTAACCTGCTGCTGCACCTGGTGAATGGCTGCCTGGTATTCTGGCTTGGCGTCATGCTGTTGAGCAGGTTGTCCCCGGCGCACGGTACGGCGGAAGCCGGACCCAGGCCTGACCGCCTGCTCGCGGTTTTCCTGGCCGCGGGTTTTTGGTTGCTGGCGCCTGTTCATGTCACCAGCGTCTTGTACGTTGTGCAGCGTATGAATTCCCTGGCGGCGGGATTCTGCCTGTTCGGCATGTGTTGTTATTGCCTGGGCCGCATGCGGCTGCACACCGGCCGGCGCGGCTGGCCATGGATCATGCTGGGATTCTGTTCCGTCTTTCCGGCCGCGCTCTGTAAGGAAAACGGTCTCTTACTGCCTTTATTCCTGTTTCTGATCGAGGTGTTCTTTTTTCGTTTCGCGGCGGCGGGCAGGGTTCGCGTACCACTGCATGCGGCCTTTGCTTTTTTCCTGTACATACCGCTCCTGCTGCTGCTCTTCGCGCTGTTCAGCTGGTCGCCGCTGCTCTTCGAGATGTATCAATACAGGGAGTTCTCCCCCCTGGAGCGGCTGCTCACGGAGGCGCGGGTGTTGGTGCATGATTTACGCCTGCTGCTGTTGCCGGGCCCGCATGTCTTTACCATGTTCCAGGATATCTTCAAGCCGTCTCGTGGATTACTGTCTCCGCCTTCCACCCTGGGTGCGCTGTGTTTCCTGGCGGTTGTTTTTGGAACAGCCATGTATTGCGCGAGGCGGGCGCCGATCCTGTCTTTCGGCATCCTGTTTTTCTTTTGCGGACACTTGATGGAATCAACGATCATTCCATTGGAGTTATTTTACGATCATCGGAATTATCTCCCCAGCGTCGGACTCCTGTTCGCGCTGGGTCATTACCTGGCGCGTTTCTGCGAACAGAGCGCCGCCCCGGGCAAAAGGCGCCTGTTCCAGGCGTTGGCCTGCCTGTTGTTGGCGGCCCACGTCTCCATCTCCGTGCATTGGGTGGAACGATGGAAGACGCCTATCCTGAAATCCGCACTGTATGAAGTCCGGAATTTCGAGTCGGCGCGCGCCGCCCTCGAACTTTCTTACTCCGCTTTTCGTTACCATCAGCTGTTGCGGGATCAATCGGAAGAAATCCCCCTGGACGGCGACAGGGATGAACTTCTTCAGAAATATTCGAAGATAGCAATCCACTACGCGGACAAGATCATCGAATGGAAGAGCAACACGGGACGTATCAATGATAAAGTATGGCGTATCACCCTGCATCATCGGCTGCGGTTGCCCGTGCGGGAAGCATGGGTGGACGACCTGGAGCGGACCATGGCGATGGAGAAACTGCACGTTACCCTGGTGCGCTCCATGCAACCACTGTTCTCCTGCAGGGTTCCAGAAGACCCGGTGAGCGGAACGCATACGGAGAGCGGGCGGGTAACCGGCCTGGAAGTGGAGAAGTCCTGTGCCTTGACCGGGGAACAGGCCGACAGGCTCTGGAGGGCCGTGTCTTCCAATAGGGACTTGTTCCCCCCCCTGCGCCGGAGTGTTGCTGTCAGCTATTCGGGTTACCTATGGACGAAACACGGCCGTACGCAGGAAGCCTATGACCTGCTTTGGGATGAATTAAACCACTACCCGGACAGCAGGCTCCTGACGTTGGCCTTGTTGCAGAGGCATTTTCTCGCTGGCGATCGAGAGAATGCCATACGGAAGCTGCTTGAGTATTATCGGAGTCATCCATTCAGGCTTCCCTACTGGGAGTTGGATGCGTTTATCAAGGACCTGGAGGAAAGCGCCGTGCCGTCCGGCGCGGCCATGACCCCAGGTCATGATCCCGGGCCATGGTCCCGGGGAGACCGTGCCGGGAAGCTTCCCGAATTCCGAGCCGGGCCGTCATGATCCTGGTTGAATGGGGTCCACGCGGGAGGCATCCGGGCGCTGCCTGCCCGTTCCCGGGGGCGCTGCCCGCGGCTCCGCAGCGCCGGCTGCTCTCTTGCCGCTTTCCAAGGGGGGAAGGAACGGGCGCGCCGTTGTCGAGGGCTTTAGCCGGGGGCCGTGTTCCGGCCTGCCGACCCGCCGAGCCGCCCGGCGGTTTTGCGCCGCTTTCCTGGAACCAGCATGTCAGCCGTCGTGCGGGCTGAACCTGAACTCAGCATTGTGCTGCCGGCGCGCAACGAAGCGCGGGCGCTGGACGAGTTGCTGCCACGCCTGATCCGGGCGTTTCCGGCGGCCGAGGTCATCGTGGTGGATGACGGCTCCACGGACGATACGCGTGAGACCTGCCGACGGCACGGAGTTGAGCCGCTTTCTCATCCATATTCCCTGGGCAACGGCGCGGCGGTCAAGAGCGGCGCGCGCCGCGCCCGCGCGCCGCTTCTTGTGTTCATGGATGCCGATGGGCAGCACGACCCGGAGGCGATACCACGACTGCTGGCCTGCCTGGAAGAAGGTTATGACATGGCGGTCGCCGCGCGTGATCGCCGCGGCACGGCCGGACTGGTGCGCGGTCTCGGCAATGATTTCTATAATCGCCTGGCGGGCTGGTTGGTGGGCCATCGGATTGCGGACCTGACCTCAGGCTTCAGGGCGGTGCGGAGCGCGCGTTTCCGACGTTTCCTGCACCTGTTGCCAAACGGCTTTTCCTATCCCACCACCATTACCATGGCGTTCTTTCGCTTCGGTTACCCGGTGGGTTATGTCCCACTGGCGGTGCGCCCCCGCGTCGCCGGCACAAGCCATATTCACTTGCTCAGGGACGGACTGCGCTTCCTGCTGATCATCCTGCGCGTCGGCACCCTGTATTCTCCACTGAAGGTCTTCACCCCCGTCAGCCTGATTTTTTTGCTTGCAGGCTGCTGCCACGCGGGTTATACCTTGCTCATGGTCGGGCGCCTCGCGAACATGGGGATGCTTTTGTTGATGGGCGCCGTGGGGGTTTTCCTGCTTGGCCTGGTTTCAGAGCAGGTGACGGCCTTGCTGTATCAACAGGACGAGGATCGGGGGGGGGACAGGCCATGAGTACCGGGCGGCGCTCCGGCGACCGGCGCCTGGGGCATCTCGGGAACCGGGTGCCGTGGGCCCCGGTCGGGCCCGGGAGACAGGTTCCGGCCGCCGGCCCGAGGCGTCGCCCTGGTGCGTTGGCCGACGGATTGAAGCCCACTGTTTAAATGACTGCTTTGTAAGACAATTCCGGAGGTGGGAAATGGAGGGCGCGGGTTCGAAAGGTGGTATGCTTAGTGCTTAATTTAGGACTTAGCATGTCATGTACGCGAATTACCCGTAATCATGTAGCAGGCGGGAGCATTGGATGATTCCGAAGACCCCGTGTTCAGGGTCATTGCCGGTTGGCAGGTGGATCTGAAGATTGCTGTCCGTCGCACCGGAGATTTTTCAATGAGACCGAATACACGTGGATTTACACTGATCGAGTTGATGATCGTGGTTGCGATCGTCGGCATTTTAGCCGCCATCGCCGTTCCTGCTTACGTGGATTACACGATACGGAGCAAGATCACCGAGAGCCTGTCTTTCGCGGCCGCTGGCAAGGTCAGCATCTCGGAGTTCTATGCGAGTAAGGGGGAGATGCCCGATACGGGCGCTGAGGCCGGGGTGATTACCTTTAGCAGCGCAACCGCGCAATATGACTATGTGAAGTCCCTGTCTTATCTTAAGCAGGGGTCAGGTGACGACATTGGGCGCCTGCTCATTGGAGCCGGGAATCTTGGAGGCGGCGTTGGAAATGCGACTTTTGTCTATCAAGGTGTTGGTGAGCAGGGTCTTGTGAGATGGCAATGTGGTTACGTGGAGACAACAACACTTCGGTCAAAGCATCTTCCTGCCAGGTGCCGCAATGGATTGACCAGTGCAACGAGTGATTTTTAGGCGGTTCCAAGTGTGCTTCAGGGTGTGGTTCAGGTGTGCTCAGCACGCCTGGCGTCACCATGGTGAGTCGGGGGCGGGTCGGACCGGGTTGTAATCCGCTCGCATCCTCACCTTGTCGGGACGTGGTCGCGTGGAACCGGGTTGCGCTTCCTGGCGCCGGTTGCGATGTCGCGGCGTTGCCCTGGGTTTTCAGCGCCTGGGTTTTCAGCGCCGGATTGTTTCCAGGCTTGCAGCAGGGCTTTATGGATATAGCGGTTGCCGGCCAGTACGTCGCCCCGGTGCAGGTAATCCGTCGCGCCGTCCAGTCCGGAGAGCAATCCTCCGGCTTCTTCCACCAGTAAGGAACCGGCCGCCAGGTCCCAAGGTTTCAGGTCAAGCTCCCAGAAGCCGTCCAGGCGCCCGCAGGCCAGGTAGGCCAGGTCCAGGGAAGCGGCGCCGGGGCGCCTGATCCCCGAGCTTTCCCGGCACAAAACGCCCAGGAAATTCAAGTACAGCGGCAGACGTTCCAACTTCCGGAAAGGAAAGCCGGTGCCGAGCAGGGCGTCCTGCAGGCGACGGCGGTGGCTGACCCGAATGCGTCGCTCGTTAAGATAGGCGCCGCCGCCCCGCTCGGCGGTGAACAATTCCTCGCGCAGCGGATCGTAAACGATGCCGAGTATAATTCTCCCTTGATGCTGCAGCGCGATAGACACCGCGCACTGCGGGAAGCCGTGCAGGAAATTGGTGGTGCCATCCAGGGGATCGATGATCCAGAGATAGGGACTGCTGCCGCGTGCGCCGCTTTCTTCAGCCAGCACGGCGTGCTTCGGGTAGGCGTCGAGCAGGGTTTCCACGATCATGCGTTCGGCCCTGCGGTCCACTTCAGTGACGAAATCATTGCGTCCCTTGCTGACGGCCGGTAGTTCTTCCACGCGATCCAGGCGGCGTGAGATCAGGCTGCCAGCCTTGCGGGCGGCGCGCACGGCGATGTTCAACATGGGATGCATGGGGATGATACTTTCTTGAAAGGCAGGGAGAACGAAGCGGTTATTCTAGCAGCAGGCGGGCGGGCCGCGTCCGGTCGCGGCGCGGCGGGGGAGTGCGCATGAACGATTTAGGGGGAGCGTTCAAGGTGGTACTGGTGGAAGCTTCGCATGCGGGAAATATCGGTGCCGCGGCCCGGGCGATGAAGAACATGGGGTTCTCCCGTTTGTCCCTGGTACGGCCGCGGCGGTTCCCCTGTGCCGAGGCAGGCGCCCGCGCGGCGGGCGCCGATGATGTGCTGGATGCGGCGCAGGTCTGTGATTCGCTGGCGGAGTCGCTGGCGGACTGTGTCCTGGCGGTCGCCACCACCGCGCGTTCCCGCAACCTGTCCTGGCCCACGCTGAGTCCGCGCCGTGCCGCGCCGCGCCTGGCTGCCGCCGCGGCCGACGGCGGGGCGGTGGCGCTGGTCTTCGGCAACGAGCGTTCCGGACTCAGCAATGCCGACCTGGAACTTTGTCACTTTGCCGTCAGCATTCCCACCGCACCGAATTTTCCTTCACTGAACCTGGCGGCTGCCGTCCAATTGCTGTGCTACGAACTGGCGCTGACCTGCGCCGCGCCGGCGGCGTCTCCGGAGGCGCCGGAGCGCCGCCCGGAGGCGCCGTTCGCGAACGCCCGGGAGATGGAATTGCTATTTGCACATTTGGAGCAGTGCCTGCGTGAGGTCGATTTTCTGAACCCCGCGCAGCCACGCCTGCTGATGCGCCGCCTGCGGCGGCTTTTCCATCGCGCGCGTCCGGATCGGAACGAATTGAATATTCTGCGCGGGTTCCTGGCCGCGGTGCAGCGCCGCCTGTCCGAGGCGCCGCGTGGGGCCCCCCGGCAGGATCCCGGCGCGGAGGACACGCGGCGCTAATCGAGGAGCAACGCGGCGCCTTGCGGCGGGCGTGTTTCCACCTGTCCGAGACGCCAGGCTTCCAGGCCGAACTTTTCCAGGGCGCGCAGGGCGGCTGCCTCCTGGGACGCCGCCACGCAGGCCACCATGCCGATGCCGCAATTGAAGACGCGGAGCATTTCGCCGGATGTGATCTTCCCGCGCGCGGCCAGCCAGGAGAAGATATCCGGCCAGGGGCGGGCGGACAGGCATAACCGCGCGCGGTGCGAAGCGGACAGCATGCGCGGCAGGTTCTCCGGCAGGCCGCCGCCGGTGATATGCGCCAGGCCGCGTATTTCCGCGGCCGCGGCCAGCGCGCGCAGGGCACCGCTGTAGATGCGGGTCGGGGTGAGCAGCAGTTCCAACCGGCTTTGCGCCTCCGCGGCGGGAACATGTTCCAATACGCGCCTGATGAGGCTGTAACCATTCGCGTGTGGACCGTTGGAGGCCAACGCCAGGAGGATGTCTCCGGGGCGTGCGGCGCTCCCGTCAATGACCTGTCCGCGCTCCACCACACCCACCGCGAAGCCGGCCAGGTCGTAATCCGTGCCTTGGTACATGCCGGGCAGTTCCGCGGTTTCCCCACCTACCAGGGCCATGCCGCACTCCCGGCAGCCGTCCGCAATACCACGCAGCACCCGCGTAGCGGTCTCCGGTTGCAGGCGGCCACACGCCAGGTAGTCCAGGAAGAACAGCGGTTCGGCTCCTTGCGCCAGGATATCGTTGACGCACATGGCGACCAGGTCCAGGCCCGCGGTCTCGTGGCGGTCGTGTTGCATGAGCAGGCGCAGCTTGGTACCAACGCCGTCGGTGGCAGCCACCAGCACCGGCTCCCGGTAGTTCAGGGGAGCCAGCTCAAACAGCGCTCCGAACGCTCCGATGCCGCCCAGTACGCCCGGTCTGCGGGTGGTGTCCGCGATCGCCTTGATGTCGCCGACCAGCCGGTTGCCGGCCGCTATGTCGACACCGGCGTTCCGGTAAGTAAGCGGTTTATCGACTTTGCGGTCATCAGCCATGGGTGGAGCTCTCCGGTTGGGTGCGCCGTTGCTCAAGCGCGCTGTCCAGGATGCAGGCCTGGGCGTTGCGGTCATCAGCCATCGGGGCGGCCTCCGGCTGGGTGCGCCGTTGCCCAGACGCGCACGCCTGGGGCTTGCTGTTATCAGCCATGGGCGGAGCCCTCCGGTTGGGTGCGCCGTTGCTCAAGAGCGCTGTCCAGAATGCAAGCCTGGGCGTTGCGGTTATCAGCCATCGGGGCGGTCTCCGGTTGGGTGCGCCGTTGCTCAAGCGCGCACGCCTGGGGCTTGCCGTTATCAGCCATGGGCGGAGCCCTCCGGTTGGGTGCGCCGTTGCTCAGACGCGCACGCCTGGGG
>JABAAT010000014.1 GCA_014238615.1 Gammaproteobacteria bacterium
ATGAAACTTTCAGTGCGGCTGGAAGCCGCCGGTGAAACTTTCAGTGCGGCTGGAAGCCGCCGGTGAAACTTTCAGTGCGGCTGGAAGCCGCCGGTGAAACTTTCAGTGCGGCTGGAAGCCGCCCGGTTCGGGGGTGGGTTGTTTCTCGTCCTGGGCGGGAAGCAGGTCCAAACTCTCGGAGGACTCATTTTCCCCGGGGACCCGTTGCTTCGGGGAAGGGTGCAGTGCCTCATTGAGAGCTTCCTCGATCCAGCGCACCGGACGGATATCCAGGGCCTCCCGGACATTTTTCGGCAATTCCACCAGTTCGCGCTCGTTTTCACGAGGGATTAACACCTTTTTAATATCGCCGCGCAAGGCTGCCAGTAGTTTCTCCTTGAGGCCGCCGATAGGTAAAATTTCGCCGCGCAGGGTGATTTCGCCGGTCATGGCCACCTGGGAACGCACCGGTGTTCCGGAAACAGCTGAAATCAGGGCGACCGCGATGGCCATGCCGGCGCTCGGACCATCCTTGGGGATGGCACCCTCGGGCACGTGGATATGGAAATCATGCGTTTGAAAGAAATCCCCCGCCAAGCCGAATTGTTCGCCCCGGCTGCGGGTGACCGTCAGGGCCGCGTCAATGGATTCCTTCATGACTTCGCCCAGCTTGCCGGTCTGCAGGGCTTTGCCTTTGCCGGGCACGATGGCCGTTTCCACATTCAGCAAATCACCACCCACCTCGGTCCACGCCAGGCCGGTGGCCTGCCCGATGCGATTCTGTTCCTCGGCCTGGCCGAATCGGTAGCGCGGCACGCCTAGAAACTCCTGCAGGTTCCGTGGCTGGATGCGGCGGAGCACGCGCCCCCCGCTGCCGCCCAGGAGACGGCGTACGGTTTTCCGGCAGATCTTGGCGATTTCGCGTTCCAGGCCGCGCACCCCGGCTTCGCGCGTGTAGCAACGGATGATCTCCTGAAAGGATTGTGTCGAGATGGACAATTCCTTGTCGCCCAGGCCATTCGCTTTTTTCTGCTTTGGCTCCAGGTGCCGGAGAGCGATGTGGATCTTTTCTTCCTCGGTGTAGCCGGAAAGCCGAATCAATTCCATGCGATCAAGTAACGCCGGCGGGATGGAGGTGGTGTTCGCGGTGGTGATGAAGAGCACCTCGGAAAGGTCAAAATCGATCTCCAGGTAGTGATCATTGAAGGCGTGATTCTGCTCCGGATCCAGCACTTCCAGCAGGGCCGAGGCCGGGTCCCCGCGGAAGTCCATGTTCATTTTGTCGATTTCGTCCAGCAGGAACAGTGGATTACGTTTCCCCACCTTGGACATGCATTGCAGGATCTTGCCCGGCATCGAACCGATATAGGTGCGCCGGTGGCCGCGGATCTCGGCCTCGTCCCGGATGCCGCCGAGTGACATGCGTGCGAACTTGCGGTGCGTGGCGCGCGCGATGGACTGTCCAAGCGAAGTCTTGCCGACCCCCGGCGGTCCGACCAGGCACAGGATGGGCCCCCCCATTTTGCGCACCCGCTGCTGCACGGCCAGGTATTCCAGAATGCGTTCCTTGACTTTCTCCAGGCCGTAGTGGTCCGTATCCAGAATATGCTCCGCCTGCTGCAGGTCGCGTGAAACGCGTGAGCGCTTTTTCCAGGGCACGGCCAGCAGCCAATCCAGGTAATTGCGCACCACCGTGGACTCGGCCGACATGGGGGACATCTTCTTCAGCTTCCCAAGCTCCGAGAAGGCTTTCTTACGAGCTTCCCTGGGCATGCCCGCATCCTTGATGCGCAGCCCCAGTTCTTCCATCTCTTTGGGAGCATCGTCGACTTCCTCCAGCTCCTTCTGGATAGCCTTCATTTGTTCGTTCAGGTAGTACTCGCGCTGGCTTTTTTCCATCTGGTTCTTGACCCGGCCGCGGATGCTCCTTTCCACCTCCAGCATCTCGCAGCTCTTCTGCAGGGTTTGCACGAGGTATTCCAGACGCTTGGTCAGGGAGAGTTTTTCCAGGATGGCCTGCTTGGTTTCAATCTTGATGAGCAGGTGTGCGGCGATCGTGTCAGTGATGCGTTCCGGATCATCCAACCCGGTAATGGTGTTCAGCACCTCCGGGGGGATTTTTCCACCCTGCTGCAGCTCCGCGTAGCGTTCAAAGAGCTGTAGCGCGGAGGGCAGCAGGGCCCTGGCGCGCTTCGATGGCACGGTGGCAAGCAGGTTAAGCTCCGCGGAATAGTAGTCCTGATGATCCTCAACGCGCCGGATGCGTGCCCGCTGCACACCCTCAATCAGGAGTTTGACGGTCTGGTTAGGCAGGCGCAGCAACTGCAGGACATTGGCCACCGTGCCGACCTCGTAGATGTCATCGACCCCCGGTTCGTCCACCTCGGAGACCTTCTGGGTGACCAGGAAGATATGCCGATCGCTATTCATGGCTTCTTCCAGGGCGCGCACCGAGCGTGCTCTTCCCACGAGCAGGGTCAGCACCATGTTCGGATAGACCACCACGTCACGCAGCGGCAGCACCGGGAAGTGGGTGCCCAGTGGGGATGGGGTGGGGGTTGTGCCGGTTGCCATGGGGAAGCTTAGGAATATGTTTTGAGATAAGAGGGTGCTGTGACAGGGCTGGAGGGCCCGCCGTTGCCGGGCCGCCTTACGAAGATTGCAGCTGCAGCTCCTCTTGCGGAGCGTTGTCACCTTCCCCCCGGTAAATAATGAGCGGTTTGCCTTGTTCCCGCAACGCCGCTTCATTGATGACCACCTTCGCCACGTGCTCCTCGGAAGGTACTGCATACATGGTGTCGAGCAGGAGGTTCTCAAGGATAGAGCGCAGGCCGCGCGCGCCGGTCTTACGCACCGTGGATAGACGCGCCACTTCCTGCAGGCTGTTGCCGTGGAACTCCAGCTCCACGCCTTCCATCTCAAAGATCTTACTGTATTGCTTGGTGAGCGCGTTGCGCGGTTCGCAAAGCACCCGCAGCAGCTGTTTCTCGGTCAACTCCTCCAGCACGGCGATGATCGGCAACCGCCCCACGAACTCGGGGATGAGCCCATACTTGATGAGATCCTCCGGCTCCAGGTCGTGCAGCGCCTCGCCGAGGTTGTATTCGGAGCGGTTCCGGAGTTCCGCGGAAAAACCGATGCCGGCCTTGTTGATGCGGGCTTGTGTGGTCCGCTCCAACCCGGAAAAAGCACCGCCGCAGATGAACAGGATGCCGGAGGTATCTACCTTCAGGAATTCCTGCTGGGGGTGCTTGCGTCCACCCTGGGGCGGCACCGATGCGATCGTTCCTTCGATGAGCTTGAGCAGGGCCTGCTGTACACCTTCGCCGGAGACGTCGCGGGTGATGGACGGGTTGTCTGATTTGCGCGAGATTTTATCGATCTCGTCAATGTAAACGATGCCGGTCTGGGCCTTCTCAACATCGTAATCACATTTTTGCAGAAGCCTTTGGATGATGTTTTCGACGTCTTCGCCGACGTAGCCAGCCTCAGTCAGGGTGGTGGCGTCCGCAATAGTGAAGGGAACGTTGAGCAGGCGCGCGAGGGTTTCCGCAAGCAGGGTTTTGCCGCAGCCGGTGGGGCCGATGAGCAGTACATTGCTCTTGGCGATCTCTACATCGCCATGGCACAGGCCGTGCTCCAGGCGCTTGTAGTGATTGTAAACGGAGACGGCCAGGACTTTCTTGGCTTCATCCTGGCCGATCACGTATTCGTCCAGGATGTTTTTGATCTCGCGCGGCTTGGGCAAGCTGCGCTTGCCGTCAAAGGAAGCGTTTTTTTTGAGGTCGTCACGGATGAGACCATTGCAGAGCTCAACGCAGACATCACAGATATAGACGTTGGGTCCCGCGATGAGCTTGCGTACATCCTTTTTTTTCATGCTGCAGAAGGAACAATGCATGGCATGTTCCTCGCTTTTATGACTGGACTTGCGAGTGCTCATGAACGGCCTCCTAAGCTTGCCGTGGGCTTGCCGTGGGGGATACCAGCCCGAGACGGAAATCCGAAGCCCGGATGATAACATAAGCCGCTGTAGCCGGGGGCTATGCCGCTGCCGCAATGCACAACCTGGTTCACGCGGCGGCTGCTTCGTCCGGGCGCGGGCGATGGTTCAGCACTTCGTCTACAAGTCCGTACTCGAGGGCGTCTTCGGAGGTCATGAAGTGATCGCGCTCCGTGTCCTTGCAGATCTGCTCCAGTTTCCGCCCGGTATGCCTGGCAAGGATGTGATTCAGGCGCTCCCTGGATTTGAGAATCTCGCGCGCGTGGATGTCCACATCCGAGGCCTGTCCCTGGAAGCCGCCCAGGGGCTGGTGGATCATGATGCTGGAATGGCGCAGGCAGTAGCGTTTGCCGTGTGCGCCGCCGGCCAGCAGCAACGCTCCCATGCTGGCGGCCTGTCCGATGCAGAGGGTACTGACGTCCGGGCGGATGAATTGCATGGTGTCGTAGATCGCCAGGCCGGCGCTCAGCAGACCGCCGGGCGAATTGATGTAGAGATGGATGTCTTTCTCCGGGTTCTCTGATTCCAGGAACAGCAACTGGGCCACTACCAGGTTCGCCGTGTGCTCCTCGATTTGGCCGACCAGGAAGACCAACCGTTCCTTCAGGAGGCGCGAGAAGATGTCGTAGGCGCGTTCCCCCTGCGCACTCTGCTCCACCACCATGGGGACCAGGTTCAGGGCGCGCGGCGCGGGCCGCTGGGAAGACGTGTTGTGTTCCGGCATGGTCTCAGGCTCCGATGATTCGCGGTTCGGGGGGCGTTTCGCGCAACGCCGGCGGCCCCGCACGCAGGGTGAAGAAATCAAGCGCCTGCCCGCGTATCCGGACGATGCGCTGCACGGCCGCCAGCAACTTGGCGGCCAACAACTGCTCTCTGAAGTAGTTTTCCCGCGTTTCGTCCCCGGCCATGCTCTGGAACATGGCGTCAGGGTCCTTGTAGTCAGTGGCGATTTTACGCATGGCCTCGTGCACCTCACTTTCAGATACGCTCAGCTTAAAGTGTAGCATTAACTTGTGCAGCAGGATCTGCCGATGCAACCGCTGCCGTGCGATTTCCAGTACCTGCTTTTCGTTGAGCCCAGGCTGGTTTGGGGCGCCGTCCGGCCGCGCTTCCCGAACGAGCTGTTGCTCCGCCGCCAGGGCCGCCTCGGGCAGCGTGAACTCAAAAACCTTTGAAAGCGCCTCCAGCATGGCTTCCCATTGCCATTTTTGAGCTGTCAGCGCCGCCTTCCGCTCCATGTTGCTCGACAGTTGCGTACGAAATTCCTCCAGCTGCGTTTCCTTGAACCCCAGGCTCGGCAGCAGTTCGGAGCATAGTTCCGGCAGGCGCGGCGCCAGCACGCGCAGCACCTTGACGCTCCAGGTTTCGGGAGTGCTGAGGATTACGCTGCGCTTTACGGTTTCCGGGGGCGGGCGCAGTTTCAGCCATGCCCCGGCGTGGGCGCCCAGCAGCTCACGGTGCAGCCACGCGTCCGGCCGCGTTTCGGCCTGCTCCGGGTCAGATGTCTCCGCCAAGTCCACCGAGAGGCGGTGCTTTCCGGGCTCGGCCCCTTTCGCGCCGTCAGGAATGTGGAGATCGATCTCCAACACGTCCCCGGGCCCGGCCGGCCGGGTGACCTCCTCCAGCCGCCGGTGCCTTTGGCGCAACTCCTCAAGCATGCGGTCCAGGTCGGCCTTTGAGGCCGGTTCGGGCACCGTTTTTTCCAGTTCTACCTCGGCCAGCCTGGCCGCATCCAGCTCCGGGTAAATCTCGTATTCGGCGGTATAGGCCGGTCCGTTAACGTCCCCGGGTGCGGGTTCGATGATGCGTATTGAGCCGATGATGTCCGGATTCTCTTCGGCCAGCGCCTGGTCCAGGTTCTCGCGCATCAGCCGCGTCGTCTCCTCGCTCCGCAGTTCGCTTCCGAAGCGCGCACGCACCAGGTGCAACGGTGCTTTACCCTTGCGGAAGCCGGGCAGGCGGGTGCTGCGGTGCAATTTTCTCAAACGCCGGGCGCAACGGCTTTCCAGTTGCTCCGCATCCAGGGTGATGTGGACGCGCCGCCCCAGTTCACTGGATTTTTCCAGGGTGAATGGCATGTGATTAGAGCTTTTGAAGTCCGGCGCCGGGCACGTCGGCCGCCCGGAGAGTTTGCCTGGTGCGAAAGGAGAGACTCGAACTCTCAAGGGGCCAGGCCCCACTGGCACCTAAAACCAGCGCGTTTACCGATTCCGCCACTTTCGCGTGTGGATCGCATGCGACCCGTGAAATGGTCTATCCAGTGACTTCTGCTATAATACAACATCGGACGCCGCCCATCGATCGTATCGCCCGCGCGGCGTGCCGGTGAGTCGGTGGAGTAGCGGGATACAGTACCCGCCTGGCGCGTGCCGGGGGTTTCGAGTCGGTGTTCAATCTGGGTCGCTTAGGAGGTGGGTCAAGCATGTTGATTTTCGGGCGTGGTGATTTACGGCATGCGCTGTCTGTGCTGCTCGGTGGGTGGTTTCTGATCGCGTTGGGGCTGATCGCATCGGGGCAGGCCATGGCGGATCGGAAGGTCATCTACGAATGCACCGATCCAGCGACCGGCGAGAGAACCTTGCGTGATTTCTGTCCGCCCGGCATGGAGAGCCGGGAATGGACGAAGATCTATCTTCCCGGCCAACCGGAGTTGAACCTTGAGCAGTTGGTTCAGGAACGGCCGATCGAGCTTTATACGGCGCAGGGGTGCGAATCCTGTGATTTGCTCCGCGGTTACCTGCGGCGCAACCAGATTCCTTACCAGGAGAAAGACGTCACTTTCGCAGATCCTGCGGAGGCCTCAAAGCAAAAGGTGGATGAGATCCTGGTCCGACAGGCGGAACTTCAGGAGCGCAGCGGCGGTCTGACAGTACCTACGCTCTTTATCGGGGGGGCTGAAGATGGGGCGGAAGCGTCCATCATCGGTTATAACCTGCCCAGGCTGGAGGATGCTTTAAAGCAGGCCGGCTACCCCGTGGGGGCCGCCGCCGATGACGGTGGGGAGTCGTCCGACGCCCCGGAGCCGGAGGAGCCAGGGCCGGAGCCGGAGCCGGAGTAGGAGAGTTCCACTCTCGCTTCAGCCACTCTCGCTTCGGGGGAAGAGGTCTGATCGGGCTGTTGCCTGAAGCGGGTTTATTGAGCGGGCTTACTGATCACCTGATCTTTAGAGGCGCCTGATCTTCGGGGCACCTGCTTTATGGGTGCTTTGGCATGGGGAGCTGTTGGGTCTTTAGTTCCTGCCCTCCGTTTCAAAGCAGTCGCGCCCGAAGCTTTCGCAGACCCTTCGGCAACGTGGCACCCCATCGGAGCCGGTGTTGCAATGCTCTCCCCAGCGTTTGCAGACCGCCAGGCATCTGACCTCTTTTTCAGGCGTTTTATCCCCGGGCGTTTTATCCCCGGTGACGCCCTCGCCGTCCGGGACACGAACGGGGGGGGCCGGATGGCGCTCTGCTTCTCTTGCATCGGACGGTTCGAAAAGGCTGCAAGAGGAAGCGGCCAGGGCGATCAGCCCGAAACCGAGGAAGCCCAGGAGGTACCGGGGTTTGCGGCTTTTACTGCTGCTTCCCGGGGGGGAGGCGGGTGAACCGACGGGAAAAGGCATTGGGGTGGCCCGGCGCCTGGTCTCTAGCAAGGCCGAGGATGCCAGCCGGCATCCGCCCAGAGTGAGCCGGTCACGGCCGCGTTTTCTACCAGGAAACAACAGGCCTCGGCGATTTCCCGCGGCTGGATCAAGCGGCCGAGTTGGGTTGCCGGCAGGATGTATTCGTTGATGATCTCTTCGCCCACCGCCCGCACCATGCCAGTGTCAGTATAGCCCGGGTGCAGCACCACGCAGCGCATACCGTTGCGTGCGCATTCCATGCGCAGGGTGGCCGCCGCGCCTTCCAGGGCGGCTTTGCTGGCCGCATAGGAAAGTTGGCCGGGGTTGCCCAGGGAGGAGACCGATCCGAAGAAGACCGCTACGCCCTGCGGGTCTTCTTCCGGCTGCCATTTTCCCAGACCCTTCGCCTTCCGGTCTTCCAGGATACGGGCGATCATCTCCAGGGTCCAGTAAACGGGCGCCAGCAGGTTGACCTCCAGCACTTCTCGGAAAGATTCAACCGGATAGATCCTTGACTTGCCGCTTTCGCGATCCACCTTGACCGCCAGCTTGTCTCGGGTGATACCGGCGCAGGGCAGGCAGATACGCACCAGCCCTGCTTCCCGTTGCATGTCGTCGAAGACCGAACTCCGGAATTGCGGGTCGCCGGCGTCGCCTTGAAAATCCAATACGCGGCATTGCTCGTATTCCCGCCGCAATTCGGCGGCCGCCTCGCTCACCCCCGGCGCCACGTCCACCATGCCGACCGCACCCGCGCCGCGGCGCATTAATTCCCGGCATAAGGCAAGGCCGATGCCCCCGGCCGCGCCGCTGACCACCGCTGTCTGTTGTGCTACCCGCATGAACTACTCCTGGTGAATCTTGAATGGGAATTGATGGGTATTTCTTGGTATTCTGCTGGCACCGAAATATACCATAGAATCACGCGGCGCCCGTTCAGGAAGCCTCGGAGGAAGTTTCAGGCGGTGCGCCCCAGAGTCTCTCCAGGCGCTTATCCCGCCCGCAGCTGAACCGATAGTAACGATAGCGCAACGGGTTCTTCTTGTAGTAATCCTGGTGTCTTTCCTCGGCCTCGTAGAAAACAGCCGCGGGCAGGATCTCGGTGTGCAGATCGCCGAGTTTCGAATGCTGGTTCTGCAGTGTGTGCAGCGACACCCGGGCCGCCTGCCGCTGTTGCTCCCCATGATAGAAGATGGCGCTGCTGTATTGGAAACCGCGGTCACAGAATTGCCCGCCCCCGTCGGTGGGGTCGACATTGCGCCAGAAGACGCGCAGCAGTTCAGCGTAGCTGAGTCGTTCCGGATCATA
>JABAAT010000013.1 GCA_014238615.1 Gammaproteobacteria bacterium
GCAGCGCCTGCACAACGCGCATGGAGAAACCACACTGCGGGAATTCCGGTGAGCCCTTCATGAACAGCACCACCGGGTGCTCCTCGATGCGCTGCTTGATGTCTGTCAGTATCTGGTCCATTGCGATGTCTCTCGTTGAAGCACGCGCTGGCGCGGCGCATCAATAATTGCCTTTTCGGCTGGTTTCGATAACTTCCTGGGCTAACTACCTAGGCTAACTTTCGGGGATCATTTCCTGGGACCACCTTCGGGGCGTGCGGCCCGGCGCGGGGCGGAACGGCCCCCGGCACCTAGACCCAGGGTGCGCCGCAGTATTCACCGTGCGAAAGATCCAGCGCTGCACGATGATAGCATGAAAAAGCCGTGCCGCGCACCGTTTTCAGTTATACTGCTGCCAGCAGAAGCGGGGCGCATTGCTCCGCACCAGCGGGGCGCGTTGCTCCGCACCAGTGGGGCTCATTGCTCCGTACCGTTCAGAAGCCCCCGCGACGGCGGGGCGCCATGCCTTGTGGAGATTGCTGTCATGAAGAATCCCTTAGACTGCCCGATGCAAACGGTCTTTTATGGGTTCGTACTCACCATTGTTTTGGTCGTTGTGATCAATCTGATTAGCTGAGAACGACCTGCTCCACCGCCCCTTTCAAATCACCTACCGGATTCTATCCCCAAATCAGGAATTCCCCGGGGAATTCCTCGCGGAGGTTTTAAAGATGGACTTTGATGTCAATGTCTTCTTACGCTGGCTGCATTACCTGGCCGGCGTTACCTGGATCGGCCTGCTTTACTACTTCAACTTCGTGCAGGTGCCCGCCTTGGCGCGCGCCGCCGCGGAACAGGAAAAAGGAGGGCCGGGACCCGCCGCTATCAGTAAATATATCGCGCCGGCGGCGTTATGCTGGTTCCGTTGGGCCGCCTTGGTCACCTGGCTGTCCGGTGCCGCCTACCTGCTGCACCAAGGCAACTTCGTCAATGCCTTCACGCTGGGTCTGGGCCTGGATGCGGGCGATCCCGTTCGGTTCTACTCCGCGACCATCGGCATGGGCGCCTGGCTCGGCACCATCATGCTGCTCAACGTTTGGGGGCTGATTTGGCCTAACCAGAAGAAGGTGCTGGGCCTGGTGGAGGCCACCGATGAGCAGAAAGCCCGGGCCAAGCGTACCGCCTTTCTCGCCTCCCGCACGAACACCCTGCTTTCCATTCCCATGCTGCTATTCATGGCCGCCGCCAGCCACGGCTCATTGTTTTAACGCGCTTTTCCACCCGGGACGGCATTCCATTCCGGCGCGCGGAGCCGGTTCGACTCCGGCGTCGCTTCCGGGCGCCGCCCTGATCTCCGGATTCACACCTTGAGCGCATCCTTGATGGGTTGTTATCGGCGCCAGGCCGTTGCGTTTGTGCGTGGCGAAGGAGCCTGGCTGATCGATGAGCAGGGGCGCCGCTACCTGGACGCGCTCAGCGGCATTGCCGTTTGCAGCCTGGGGCACGCGCATCCGCGTGTCACCCGGGCACTCAGGGAACAGGCCGGACTGCTGCTGCACACCTCCAACGCCTTTCGCATTCCCCCGCAAGAGCTCCTGGCCGCACGGCTTTGCGAGCTATCCTCCATGGAGCGCGTCTTTTTCTGCAACTCGGGCACGGAATCGGTGGAGTGTGCGCTCAAGATTGCGCGCCGCCACGCCTGGAGCCAGGGTTTGCGCCGGCCGCGCATCGTGGTCATGCGGGGGGCTTTCCACGGTCGCACCCTGGGTTCCGTCAGCGCCTCCGGGGAATCCGCCGCGGGACATGAGCTCGGGCCCCTGTTACCCGGCTTCACACGCGTTCCTTATGGAGACCTGGAGGCCTGCAAGGCCCTGCCGGTCGCGGGGGTGGCGGCCGTGCTGCTGGAACCAATCCAGGGTGAAGGCGGTGTCGTACCAGCGCCGCCCGGTTTCCTGCGCGGTCTGCGGCGGCTCTGCGATGAGCGTGGCTGGCTGCTGATGCTGGATGAGGTGCAGACCGGTCTTTGCCGCACCGGACGCTGGTTCGCCTGCGAACACGAAGCAGTGCGCCCGGATGTGCTCTGCCTGGCCAAGGCGCTGGGCAACGGCATACCCATCGGGGCCTGCCTGGCGCGTGGCGTGGCCGCCCGGGCCCTGACGCCGGGCCGCCATGGCTCCACCTTCGGGGGGAATCCGCTGGCGTCCCGGGTTGCACTGGAGGTCCTGGCGGTGATGCAGGAGGAAGATTACTCCGGGCGCGCGGAGCGCATGGGAAAACGCCTGGTGGCGGCCCTGCGGGGCGGCCCCGGAACCTTGCCCGGCGTTGAGGCGGTGCGCGGCCGCGGCCTGATGCTGGGCGTGCAATTGGCCCGGGCAGGCACCTCCCTTGTCGCGCACGCGCTGCGCCACGGTCTGCTCCTGAACGTGACCGCTGGCCGCGTCGTGCGGCTGTTGCCGCCGCTGATGATCAACGCCACGGAGGCCGACGAGATCGTGCGCCGCCTGCACGCGGCGTTGCAGGACCACCTGTCCCGAGAAGCGGCGTGACAGGGCGTCATTTTCTGCGCCTGGACGACCTGTCCGGCGTCGAATTGGAACACCTGCTGGATTTCGCCTTACGCCTCAAGGGGCAGCCGCTCCCGGACGCGGAGCGCCCCCTGGCGGCCCGCACCCTGGCCATGATTTTCGAGAAGGTCTCGACCCGTACCCGGGTGTCCTTCGAAACCGCCATGCACCAGCTCGGCGGGCACGCCATCTTCCTGGGCCGGGAGCACACCCAGCTGGGACGCGGCGAAAGCATTGAGGATACGGCCCGCGTGCTTTCCTCCATGGTGGATATCATCATGCTGCGCACCCATTCCCACGAACGCCTGTTGAGCTTCGCCTCGGCCTCCAGGGTGCCGGTCATCAACGGCCTTTCAGACGCTTTCCACCCCTGCCAATTGCTGGCCGATCTTCTGACCTACCGGGAATTACGCGGGGAATTGCGCGGGCGCACGGTGGCCTGGCTGGGTGACGGCGGCAGCAACGTCTGCCAGTCTTACATCCTGGCCGCCGGTTTGTGTGATTTCCAGCTGCGCATTGCCACCCCCCCGGAATGCCGTCCGGACCCCGAACTGCTGGCCGCGCACGCGGAGCGGGTCAGCTGCGGAACGGACCCGCGCGCCATGGCGCGCGGCGCGGACCTGCTGGTCACCGATGTCTGGGCCAGCATGGGGCAGGAGCGTGAGGCGGCGCGGCGACAGTGCCTGCTGCAGGCTTACCGGGTCAACGCGGCGTTGTTTGCCCTGGCTGCGCCGGATGCCCTGTTCCTGCATTGCCTGCCCGCGCACCGAGGCGAAGAGGTGGACGCGGAAGTGCTGGACGGACCGCGCAGCGCGGCCTGGAGCGCGGCGGAGAATCGCCTGCATGCCCAGAAAGCCCTGCTGTTGTGGCTGCTAAAAGGGCGCATGGTGGACCCTGCCGCAGATTCTGTTGCGGCTTCTGTTGCGGCTTCTGTTACCCAAGCGCCTTAAATGCCTGAAACAACCCCTCCCACACCCAGGCCGCGTATTCTGCTCAGTAATGATGACGGCTACCAGGCTCCCGGGCTGCTCCTCCTGTCCGAAGAGCTGGCCCGCCTGGGACGGATCGTCGTGGTCGCCCCGGATCGAGATCGGAGCGGGGCCAGCAATTCCCTCACCCTGGATCGGCCGTTGCGGGTACGCCGCGCCACGGAGGAATTTCATTACGTGAACGGGACGCCCGCTGATTGCGTGCACCTGGCGATCACCAGCCTGTTGAAAGATGATCCGCCGGACATGGTATTGAGCGGCATCAACGCCGGGGCCAACCTGGGCGATGATGTGATCTATTCCGGCACGGTGGCGGCCGCCATGGAGGGGCGCTTCCTGGGTTGCACCGCGGTCGCCGTGTCCCTGGTGGAGCCAGGCAACGGCCCGGAACGACACTACGCAAGCGCCGGATACGTGGCCGCGCGCCTGGTGCGCGGCATGCGGCGGCGGCCCTTGAAGCCTCCCGTCCTGCTGAACGTGAATGTGCCCAATCTGCCGATAGAAGAATTGCGCGGCTTTGCCCTGACCCGCTTGGGACAGCGGCACCGGGGCAAGGACTGCATCGTGCAAAAAGATCCGCAGGGCAACCTGGTTTACTGGATCGGCAGCGTGGGCGACAGCAGCGATGACGGGCCGGGCACCGATTTCCATGCCGTGGCGGGCGGCCGGGTTTCCATCACCCCGTTGCAGGTGGATCTCACCCAGCACGCCATTCTTCCCGACCTGAAAGCCTGGTTGGAGCGGCTGCGCCTTGATACGTGATTCCCGGAACGGCGCCGGGTTGACTTCGCAGCGCATGTGCAAATGCCTGGTGCGGGAGTTGCAGGACGCGGGAATTCGTGCGCCGGACGTACTGGAAGCAATACGCGCCGTGCCGCGCCACCTGTTCGTGGACGAAGCCCTGGCCAGCCGCGCCTACGAAAACACCGCGCTGCCCATCGGCTATGGACAGACCATCTCGCAGCCCTTCACCGTGGCGCGCATGCTGGAATGCCTGCTGCGGGACAATCCAAAGCCCGGCAAGGTGCTGGAGATCGGCACCGGCTGCGGCTACCAGACCGCGTTGCTGGCGCACCTCGCCCGCCACGTGTTCACGGTGGAGCGCATCGATGCGCTGCTGCGTCGGGCCCGCGAGCGGCTACGGCGCTTGGAAATCTCCAACTTCAGCGGCAAGTACGGGGACGGCGCGCGCGGTTGGAGGCTGAACGCCCCCTATGACGCGATCATCGTTTCCGCGGCGGCGTCCCAGGTTCCGGAGACCCTGTTGAGCCAACTGGGGGAGGGGGGCTGCCTGGTCATGCCGGTGACGGAGGAAAACAACCGGCAACGCCTGGTGGCGATGACGCGCGGCGCGAGCGGCTATCAACAGGAGACCTTGGAATGCGTGCTCTTTGTGCCCCTGCTGCCGGGGGCCGCGTGAAGCCGCGGCGCGGCGCCGCGGCCCTGGCTGTTCTGGTCAACCTACTGCTGCTGTCCTCCGGGGGTTGCCTGCCGCCGCCGGCGGAAATTCCCGAGGTACAGTCGGCCCCGCGCGCGCCGGAACAGGAGACCACCCAAGGCGCTGTGCGAGCGCGCCCGGCGGCCCTGCCGGATTCCTACCGGGTGCACCCCGGAGACACCCTGTACGCCATCGCCTGGCGCTTCGGGCTGGACTACCTTGACCTGGCCCGCTTCAACGGCATCTCCCCCCCTTATTTGATCCGGGCCGGAGAGTTTCTGAAATTGCAGGCGCCGCGGCGCCTGCCGTCTCCTCCGATTTCCAGGCCGGTCGAGGAGGACGTTCCCAACTCACGCGAAATCGCGACGCGACCGCGTGTCCCCACTCCGCCCCTACCGCGCCGCGACCGCGCGGCGCAGACCCCATCCGCCAGGGAGCCTGAAGCGCCGCGGGGCATCGACGCACTGCCGCGCCCCGGCCACTGGGCCTGGCCGACCCAGGGCCGCCCGACGCGACCGCGCTCTCCGGTCCCGCGCGGCGGCATCGACATCGCGGGCCGCGCCGGTCAGCCGGTGTGGGCCGCTGCTCCGGGAAAGGTGGTGTACGTGGGAGACGGCGTCCTGGGGTACAACAACCTGGTCATCATCAAGCACAACGACGAACTGTTAAGCGCCTACGCCCACAACCGCGAGGTGCTGGTGCGCGAAGGGCAGCGGGTACGGGGCGGCGAGCAGATTGCCGCCATGGGCACCCCCCCGCACGGCAAGAGCATGTTGCACTTTGAGATCCGCCGCGGCGGCAGGAGCGAGGATCCCCTGCGCTACCTGCGCAGGCCTTGAGGCGATGAGTCGAGCGCGCCGCGCTGCGGATTTCCCCTTGGTCGCCGGACGCCGTGCCATGGTCTCCGTGATCGGGGACGGCAGGGCGGATGCGGACAGCATTGCTTACCGCACGGCGCGCAAACTCGGTCGGTTGCTGGTGGACGCGGGGCTGCGGGTGGTCTCCGGCGGCCTCGGCGGGGTGATGCGAGCAGCGTTGTGCGGCGCCCGTGAATCGGAGCGCTACCACGAGGGGGATACGGTGGCCGTGCTTCCCACTTTACGGTACGAGGATGCCAACTCTTTTGCGGATATTGTCATCGCGACCGGGCTCGGCCACCTGCGCAACGGCATTGTCGCCAATTCGGACCTGCTGATCGTGGTTGGCGGAGGAGCCGGCACCCTGTCCGAGATGTGTTTCGCCTGGAATTATCAGCGGCCCCTGATCGCCTTGGAGCAGGCGGGTGGTATCGGTGCGCGCTATGCCGGCAGAATGCTGGACGGGGAACCACGCGGCGCGGGTGCGGACTGGAACAGCGTCCTGTCGGCGGCCTCTCCGGAGGCGGCGGTGCAAACCGCGCTGCGCCTGCTGCGACCACCCGGGGATGACACCGCGTTAAAGCCTTGAATCCCTGGATGCCACAGGGGTTTACCGCATCCCCAAGGGAATTCCGGCCAAGGGAATTCCGGCCTAAGAAAATTCGGATGCCGGCCGGAAGAACACACTCGAAGAGAAGCCTGTTGAGAACGGGAAAGTAGGTGATGGACTGAGCACAAGCCCCGGGGGAAACCGGGAGCCTCCCGCCAACGAGCCATGCGCACGGGAACCCCGGCCGGGGCCGTGCGCGGTTCAGGCCGCCTCCTTGCGCCGGATGAATGCGTGCCGCGCGCGGCGATGAAAATACCTGGGCCACGACGGAAATTCTCCGGCGCCGGTCTGTGCGCTCCCCACGCACCGCCGCCGCGGGCCGAAATCCCCGGCCCGCACGCGGGACGGCAATGCTACTCTTCCAAGATTTCAGCCGGCTCCTCTCTTTCCGCCATTTCCTCCCTTTTAGTCTGCTGTATTTTCCTGTAAATCTCCTCCCTGTACACGGGGGTCGACTTGGGAGCATCCACGCCGATGCGCACCTGGCTGCCGCGTACTCCGAGCACGGTCACACATACATCATCTCCAATCATCAGGTTCTCGCCGATTCTTCGTGTCAAAATTAACATGCAAAAATCCCTCCTGTCGCTTGAAATAAATAGCCTCAGAATTCAGACCTGCGAAGCTTGCCTGGGCGCCGGATCCGTCTCTCCCTGGGACCGGTTCGACACCACTTCCTGGCCTGGCTTATCCCACTCAAGTTCGAAAGCCCTGTGCAGGGCTTTGACACCTGTTTCCAAGTGTGTTTCCTTCACCACCACGGAGATCTTGATCTCGGATGTGGAGATCATCATGATGTTGATATCCTCCCGTGCCAGCGCTTGAAACATCCTGCTGGCGATGCCAGCATGCGAGCGCATGCCGACTCCCACGATCGACAGCTTTCCAATACTGGAATCGCCGCTGGTTCCACGTGCTCCGAGCTTTTCCGCAACCCGCCCCAGAAGCTCCCGGGCCTGGAGATAGTCACGGCGGTGTACGGTAAAGGTCAGATCGGTGAGCCCATGCTCACCCACGTTCTGTACGATCATATCCACTTCTATATTGACCCTTGCGATGGGGCCGAGGATGTCATCAGCGATGCCGGGCTTATCGGGTATTCCGCTAACCGTCAGCTTCGCTTCATCCTGATTACAGGCAACACCCGTGATCAACGGCTGTTCCAAAGGCCGACTTCCTCCAGCCGGCCGTTCCCCGGCAATCAAGGTGCCGGGCCCATCCCGGAAAGATGATAACACACGCAGCGGAACATTGTGTTTGCCGGCGAATTCAACCGCGCGACTGTGCATGACCTTGGTACCCAGGCTGGAGAATTCCAGCATTTCCTCGTAGGTCAGTTGGGCAATGCGACGCGCATCAAGCACGATGCGCGGATCGGCGGTGTAAACCCCGTCCACATCCGTATAAATCCGGCATTCCTCGGCTTCCAGCGCGGCGGCCAGGGCGACCGCCGTGGTGTCCGAGCCGCCGCGCCCCAAGGTCGTGACGCTGCCGTCCGGGGCCACACCCTGAAAGCCCGCAACCACCGGGATCTGGTTCTCTTGCAAGAGCTGACGCACGTGACTGGTGTCAATGCCCTGGATGCGCGCCCGGCCGTGCTGCTGATCCGTGTAGATGCCGGCCTGCGCACCGTTCAGGGAACGGGTATCGTGCCCGATTGCGTACAGTGCGGTGGCCAGCAACGCGCTGCTGACCTGTTCCCCGGTAGCGAGCAGGGCATCCATTTCCCGCAGGTTCGAGGGCGTCATCGCTTTCACGGCGCCCGGGGGAGGGCGGGTGCGTCGCAGGGATTCCATCTGTTTCAACAGGTGATCCGTCGTATCCCCCATGGCGGAGACCACGACCACCACGGAATACCCCGCGCGGCGCGTCTTATCGACCAGCTTCGCGACAATTTTAAGACGCTCAATGTCGTCCACCGAAGTACCGCCGAATTTCTGAACCAGTAATTTCAAGGCAGTCATTTCAAGGGTTGGGTCCGTTGATGGGCCGATGGGCCGGGGGGAAGCACGGAACGCCGCCGTCAGGCGGCGCGCTCGCGGATCCATTCGGGGATGCCAGCCAGGGTTTCCCGCAGGGCTTCCGTGTTCCGGCCGCCGCCCCGTCCAAGTTCCGGCCGGCCGCCGCCCCGGCCGCCCAGACGGGCGGCGATGACGCTGGCCAATTCCCCGGCGTGCAGGCGCTTCAGCGCCGTACCGCTGACTCCAGTGACCAGGCTGATCTTCCCTTCGCTGACAGCCGCCAGCACGATAACTCCCGCGCTCAACCGCTTTTTCAGGCAGTCCATCGCGGGCTGTAGCAACTCCGCTTCGTCGTCTTCCAGGGCCGTTGCTACCAGCTGTAAGCCGGCTACGTCACGAGCCTTGGACGCCAGGCGTTCTCCCAGGCTGGAAGCGAGCCAGGCGCGGCTCCGCTCCAGTTCCTTTTCCAGGTCGCGCGCGTGCCGCAGCAGGCTATCCAGACGCCGGACCAAGTCCCGCGGCCTGCTCCCCAGGCGCTGTGCGCACTCCTCAAGCTCGCTTTCCCCGCGCTGCAGGTGCCGCAGCGCGGCCGCGCCGGTGACGGCCTCCAGGCGGCGGATCCCGGCCGCCACCGCGCTCTGTCCGCTGATCTTGAACAGGCCGATATCGCCGGCGCGCCGCACGTGGGTGCCGCCGCACAACTCCATGGAATAATCGCCGCCGATGTTGAGCACACGCACCCGGTCTCCGTATTTCTCGCCGCCCAGGCTGAGCGCGCCGCTTTCCAGGGCCTCGGCATAGGACATCAGGCGGATGCCGGTGGCGGCGTTCTCCATGATGCATTCGTTGACCCGCTGCTCAAGCTTATGCACCTGCCCGGTGCTGAGCGGCGCGTCGTGGGAGAAATCGAAGCGCAGACGCTCCGGTGCCACCAGGGAGCCCTGCTGGCTGACCTGATCGCCAAGCAATCCGCGCAGGGCGGCATGCAGCAAGTGGGTGGCGGAATGGTTGCGCGCCGTGGCGCCCCGCGCCTCGGCGTCCACGCGCGCCTCGAGTCCCAGGCCGACACGCAGTTCACCCTGCAGCAATCGCCCCAGGTGGAAGCGGGCATGGCCGCGCTGCTGGGTGTCGCTAACCTCAAAGCGCAGGCCGTCGTCTCCCAGCAGCAGACCGCGATCACCGACCTGGCCGCCACCCTCCGCGTAGAAGGGGGTTGAATCCAGGATCACGGCACCTTCCTCACCGGCGTTCAGGGTCGGCGGCGGAGCGGCGTCGCGATACAGGGAGAGCACCTCGGCGGTGCAGGACAACTTGTCATAGCCGACGAACTTGCTGCCCGGAGCGCCGCCTTGGCCAGCGCCGCCGAGCCGGGCCGCGGGAGCTTCAAAGCGCCCGGAGCGCCGGGCCCGGTCGCGCTGTTCCCGCATGGCCAGCTCAAAAGCTTCGCGATCCACGCGCAGGCCGCGTTCGGCGGCCGCGTCCATGGTCAGATCGGGCGGGAAGCCATAGGTGTCATACAGGCGGAACATCTCTTCGCCGGCGACGATGCCGTCCCGCGCTTCATTCAACACCTTCCGCAACCGGCGCAACCCCTGTTCCAAGGTGACCAGGAAACGCTCTTCCTCGGCCCGCAGTACTTCACACACCCGCTCGGTGCGCGCCTCAAACTCCGGGTAGGCCGTGCCCATCAGGGAGCGCAACGGTTCCACCAGGCGGTACAGGAAGGGCTCGCGCAACCCGAGCTTAGAACCGTAGCGCAGGGCACGGCGGATGATGCGGCGCAGCACATAGGCGCGCCCCTCGTTCCCGGGCAGCACCCCATCGCTGGCCAGGAAGGCCGCGGCGCGCAGATGATCGGCGATGACGCGCATCGCCACGGGGTCCGCGTCTGGATCCGGGGCCAGGGCGCGGACCGCTTCGAGCAACCCGCGCAGCAAATCGGTGTCGTAAATGTCGTGCACTCCCTGCATCACGGCCGTGATGCGCTCCAGGCCCATGCCGGTATCCACTGCAGGCAGGGGGATAGCGGCCAGCTTGCCCGAGGCATCACGGTCATACTGGGTAAACACGAGGTTCCAGAGCTCCACGTAACGATCGCCCTGATGTCCTGCTCCCGGCGGGGTGCCGGGCAGGGCCTCGCCGTGGTCATAATAGATCTCCGTGCAAGGCCCGCAGGGCCCCGTGGCGGCCATGGCCCAAAAATTATCCTCGCCGCAGCGCCGCAGGCGCTCCGCCGGGAAATCGATGGAATTCCGCCAAATGTCCGCCGTTTCCTCGTCCTCATCATGCACCGTGACCCAAAGCCGTCGCGCGGGCAGTTCCAGGGTCCTGGTGAGGTATTCCCAGGAGTAACGAATCGCTTCTTCCTTGAAATAATCACCGAAGCTGAAATTGCCCAGCATCTCGAAGAAGGTGTGGTGCCGAGGCGTGCGCCCGACGTTCTCCAGATCGTTGTGCTTGCCGCCGGCACGCATACAGCGCTGGCAGGTCACGGCGCGCGGCCCCGGGGGCTCCTCCAGACCGAGGAAGATGTTTTTAAACTGGACCATGCCAGCGTTGGTGAACAGCAGGCTCTGGTCGACCTTCGGCACCAGCGGAGAAGAGGGGATGCGCAGATGGTCACGGGCCTCGAAGAAGGACAGGAAGGATTCGCGGATTTCGCTGCTGTTCACGCTTCCTGACCCGGCGCGTACGCTGCTTCCCCCAGAACCGCCAGGATATGTTCCGGGGTGAAACCGCGCCGCTGTAAGAAAGCCCGCCGCCGTACATATTCCGCGGCGTCCCCGGCGCGCCGGTCGCCCCGACAGCGATAGTGCCGCCGCAGTGCGGCGGTCGCCAGCGCAATCCAATCGGTTGTGCCCTGCGCGAAGAGCCGCTCAATGCACCGCGCGGCCACGCCCTGGCGCTTCAGGTCGGCGCGGATGCGCAGCGGCCCGTAAGCGTTGCGCGTGCGCTCCAGGAACAGGCACTCCGCGTAACGCTCGTCCCGCTGCAACCCCTCGCGCCGCAGGCTATGCAACACCCGCGCCACCTGTGGCACCGGGAATCCGCGCTTTTCCAGAAGTCCGCGCAACCCGGCGGCCGTATATTCGCGGCGTGCGAGCAGGGCCAGGGCAGCGGCGCGTGCATCTCCGCGGTGTCGCGGCGCCGCGCTTTCAGCCATCAGAAACGCTTGCGACCGCTTCCGGCACGGTCGCCTGGGTCAGCACCTGGGCGCGTACGGCGGCCTCCAGTTCCTGGGCCTTCTCCGTATGCTCCCGCAGCCAGGTGCGGGCGTTTTCCTTGCCCTGGCCGATACGCTCTCCGGCGTAGCTATACCAGGCCCCGGAGCGCTCCACGAGCTTCTCCCTGCAGCCAAGCTCGATCAGTTCACTTTCCCGCGAGATGCCCTCGCCGTAAATGATTTCAAAGTTCGCCTGCTTGAAGGGCGGCGCCACCTTGTTTTTCACCACCCGCACACGCGTTTCGTTGCCGATCACGGTATCGCCCTGCTTGATGGCGCCGGTGCGGCGGATCTCCAGCCGGACCGAAGCATAGAATTTGAGTGCGTTGCCGCCGGTGGTGGTTTCCGGATTGCCGTAGACGACCCCGATCTTTAAGCGTATCTGGTTGATGAAAATCACCAGGGAGCGCGAGCGCGAGATATTTCCGGTCAGCTTGCGCAAGGCCTGCGACATCAGCCGCGCCTGCAGGCCGATGTGGTTGTCACCCATGAGCCCCTCGATCTCCTGGCGCGGGGTCAGCGCCGCCACCGAGTCCACGATGACCAGATCGACCGCGCCGGAGCGCACCAGCATGTCAGTGATCTCCAGCGCCTGGTCCCCGGTGTCCGGTTGCGAGATGAGCAGATCCTTGGTATTCAGCCCAAGGCGCTCCGCGTACTGGGGGTCCAGTGCGTGCTCGGCATCCACGAAGGCGGCTACTCCACCCTGCCTCTGCACCTGCACCGCCGCATGCAGGGCCAGGGTGGTTTTGCCGGAGGATTCCGGCCCATAGATTTCCACCACGCGGCCGCGCGGCAAGCCACCGATGCCGAGTGCAATATCCAGTCCCAGGGAACCGGTGGAGACCGCCTCCACATCGCTGACTTTTCCGTCTCCGAGCCGCATCACGGAACCTTTCCCGTATTGCTTCTCGATCTGCTTTAACGTGAGGTCCAGGGCTTTTTTACGATTTGATTCCATTCAGAGGCTCCTAAGATAAAGTGATGCTGCGCGGCCACCCCGGGAACCAGAGGGGCCACGAGCGAACGGATCGGTGTGGACCCGCGAGCGACGACGGCGCAACCTGCCGTTCGCCCCGGGCGGGGGCGCCGGACGCTTTCCGTTGCTGTTCCGGCGCACGATGAAAGGCTACTCCCCGGAGCACCTTGGGGTGGGGAGGCCAACCTGATTATAGCCGATGGAAAAGCAAAATAAGTGCCCAAAAGCAGGATGGAAAATCACGCCGCCGGCCAGTGCCCCAGTTCCCGGTAGCGCGGCCCATCCCCGAACGCCACGCCGGCCGGCGATTCCAACAAGACAAAATCCCGCACCCGCCAATGCGGCGGTTGCGGCGGTTGCGGCGGACAGCGTTGCCCCGGGCCGGCGTCCCGGAACAGCGTGAGATGCGGTTGGTAAGACCGGGGTGGGACCTTCAGTCCCTGGCGCCGCGCCAGCCGCCGCAAATCCCGCACCAGCCTCGAGAGTGCCTGGGGCACAACCTGGGGCGCCAGCCACAAGGTCCGGCTGCCGGGCCAGTAGCCGGAACGATCCAGAAGCAGGGAGAAAGGCTCCCCGCGCAGCGATGCGGCCCCCGCGAGCAGTGCCCGGCAGTCCGGCTCCCGGCATCCCCCCAGGAACAGCAAGGTCAAGTGCAGATCCAGGGGATGCACCGGCCGACCGGCGCACCCCCAATGCTCCCGACAGGTGAGCAGGAGCGCCCGCCGCCGCGCCGACGGCCGGAGCGCGAAAAACAGGCGCCGCCGGCCCCCGGAGTCATGACTCACGCGGGCACATCTCGAGCAAACCGAGCAGGGCCTGCCGCCGCGCCTCTGCTCGCACCGCCGCCCGATCACCGTCGAAACGGAAAGCGCGGGCCAGGGTAAGGCCGTCCCGCGCCCAGGCCAGCCACACGCTCCCGACGGGTTGTTCCGGCGTGCCCCCCGCGGGGCCGGCAACACCGGTAACCGCCACGGCCAGGTCGGCCCGGCCCCGGCGCAAGGCTCCTTCAGCCATGGCGCGCGCTACCGCCTTACTGACCGCGCCCTGGCTCCTGGTCAGGGCCAAGGGCACGTCCAACAGGTCGAACTTGGACTGGTTCGAATAGCTGACAAAGCCGCAGTTAAACCAGGCCGAGCTCCCGGGAATCTCCGTCAGGAGCCCGGCCAGGCTCCCGCCGGTGCAGGATTCCGCAACCGCCAGCCGCCACTCCAGGAGCCGCAGGCAATCCGCCAACCTGCGCGCCAGGTGCTCCGTGCCGGACTCAGCGCCGCTCACGAAAAAAATCCCGCAGCAGCAGCGCGCAGCTGTCCTCCAGCACCCCTCCGCGCAGCACCGGGCGGCGCGCCGGACCGGCGTCGGAGAAGGGGTCATAGACACTGCCCGCGGCCCCGGCCCTGGGATCAAAGGCCCCAAAGACCACGCGCGCCACCCGCGCCTGCAAAATGGCACCGATACACATCAGGCAAGGTTCCAACGTGACATACAGGGTACTTTCGGGCAGGCGATAGTTGCCCAGCCGGCGCGCTGCCGAGCGCAACGCCAGAAGCTCCGCGTGCGCACTGGGATCACAGGTCCCCCGGGGCTGGTTCCAGGCGCTGCCGAGGCAGTAACCGTCCAGCACCACCACGGCTCCCACCGGCGTCTCACCGGCTTCCGCGCCACGCCGCGCACAAGCCAGCGCCCGCCGCATCCAGCGCACATCCCGTGGCTCCTCATCCGCCACTGCTAATCTCCTCGTCAGGCCTTGGGACGGCCGTACAGGGTGGAGCGCCGACCCATCAGCCGCCGAAGGCCGCCCACTGCGCATGGTGCAAGGCTCCCGGTTAAAAAACAACACATGGCATATTAGAGTAGCAGGAGAGCGGGATGAGGCATGGGCAGCGACCGGCCAGGCATCCCGCGCGTACCGGAGAGACGGCCCGGGAGCCGGGGGGACTTTGGATGCGTGGGCTATGTCTGAAATATCCTCAATAAAACTACTATAAAACAATATATAACAATATTATTTAATATATTACTTTAAGTTGATGCTTCAGGCAATCCGGTCCGCGGGTGCAGCCGGCAGGAGCGCGCCCGGCGGGACTCCTCTGAAGCGTGGGCAGGAAAACCAAGCCGCCGAATGGGCGGTCTGCAGGGGAGCCGGGCGGGCAGGGTGTTTACCGGGGGGTAGGCGGTCTTATAATCGCCCTTGCCCCTTTAGCCTGAACAGCTCAATCTCAAAATGCTTGAAGAGCAACGGCAAGGCTCAGCGGCCCAATCAATTCGACGAGAACGCGTAAGGAATCCATGATGCTTGATGATGATGTAAAGAAAGACCCGGAACGGCGTTCTTTCAACCCTTCCAGGTACAAAGGAATGACGATTGACAGGTTGGGCGATAAGAATCCTCGTGGGGTGAATGCGCATGGGGCTTTTTCATGGAGCGTGACCAGGGACGGCACGACCCGTGGAGAATGCATGGCTGCTGGGAAAAGGGTTGGAACCCTGCGCCGTGATGTCCAAAAAAGGGCGCAGCGAAATGCGTAATCCTGGAGACAGTAAAGAAGCGCTGACCTTTGACGATGTGTCCCTGGTGCCCGCCCGTTCCGAGATCCTGCCGCGCCATGTGCAGCTGCAAACCCGGCTGGCGCGGGATATCCTGCTGAATGTGCCCCTGCTCTCGGCGGCCATGGATACTGTCACCGAGGGGCGTATGGCGATTGCTCTCGCACAGTCGGGGGGGCTGGGGGTGATCCATAAGAATCTCTCCGCCTCGGTGCAGGCGGAACAGGTGCGCCTGGTGAAAAAATACGAAAGCGGGGTGATCCGGGATCCTATTACGGTGTCTCCACGGGCCTCCATCGGAGAAGTGCTGGAGCTGACGCGGGAGCATAATATCTCCGGGGTGCCGGTGGTGGATGCGGGGTGCCTGGCCGGTATCGTCACGAACCGTGACCTGCGGTTCGTGGAACGCCACGATGATCCAGTCAGCAAGATCATGACGCCTCGGGAGCGCTTGGTCACGGTGCTGGAAGGGGCTTCCTCCGGGGAGGTGGTGGAATTGATGCGCCGCCATCGTATTGAGAAGGTGCCGGTGGTTGACAAGGAATTCCGCCTGCTGGGGCTGATTACGGTAAAAGACCTGGACAAGTCGCGTAGATTTCCGCATGCCTGCAAGGATCAGCAGGAGCGGCTGCGGGTCGGGGCGGCCGTGAGCGCCACGGGGGAGGGCGCGGAGCAGCGGTGCGCGGCCTTGGTGGAAGCCGAGGTGGATGTGCTGGTGGTGGACAGCGCACACGGTCACTCCCTGGGGGTGCTGGAGGGTGTGCGGCGGCTCCGTCGCACCTACCCGGACCTGCCGATCATCGCTGGCAACGTGGCGGAGGGCGAGGGCGCCCTGGCCTTGTCGGAAGCGGGGGCGGATGCGATCAAGGTGGGGGTGGGGCCCGGCTCCATCTGCACCACGCGCGTGGTGACCGGGGTGGGGGTGCCGCAAATCACGGCGGTGGCGCAGGTGGCCGCGGCCCTGCGCGGCCGTCTGCCCATCATCGCGGACGGCGGCATCCGCTTCTCCGGAGACATGGTCAAGGCTTTAGCGGCTGGAGCGCACACGGTCATGGTCGGCGGCCTGCTGGCCGGTACCGAGGAGGCCCCGGGCGAACTGGAACTGTACCAGGGGCGGGCTTACAAGGCCTATCGCGGCATGGGCTCGCTGGGCGCCATGAGTCAACGTCATGGCTCCAACGAGCGCTATTTCCAGGAGCAAACAGCGGTGGATAAATTGGTGCCCGAGGGCATTGAGGGCCGGGTGCCTTTCCGGGGGTCAGCGATCCAGGTGCTGCAACAGCTGCTGGGCGGCCTGCGCTCGGCCATGGGCTACCTGGGGGTGGGCGACCTGGATGCCCTGCGCACCGAGGCGCGCTTTGTGCGTATCACCGCGGCCGGGGTACGCGAAGGCCATGCGCATGACGTTGACATCACGAAAGAACCTCCCAATTACCACGTTGACTGAATCTTTACCCGGGCGCTCGGTCCTGATCCTGGATTTCGGCTCCCAGTACACCCAGTTGATCGCGCGCCGCGTGCGCGAATTGGGGATTTATTCCGAAATCCACGTTCCGGAGCGGGGCGCGGAGCGGCTGCGCGCCCTGCGGCCGGCCGCCCTGATTTTGTCCGGCGGGCCGCGGAGTGTGTGCACCTCCTCCACCCGCCGGGTTTCCGAGCCGCTGTTTACGGCCGGGGTGCCGGTACTCGGCCTTTGCTATGGAATGCAGCTCATGGCGCTGCACTGCGGCGGCGAGGTGGCGCGCGGCACCGGGCGGGAATACGGCCCCGCGCGGGTACGGATGCGGGGGCATTCCCGCCTGTTGCGCGACATCCAGGACGCCTCCAACGAGCAGGGCCATGGTCTGCTTGACGTGTGGATGAGCCATGGTGACCAAGTCTCCGTCCTGCCGCCGGGTTTTAAGAGTATCTGCTCCACGGAATCCTGTCCCGTGGCCGGCATGGCGGATGAGGCGCGCGCTTTCTATGGTCTGCAGTTTCACCCGGAAGTCGTGCACACGCCGCAGGGGCTTCACCTTTTGCGGCGCTTCCTCCTGGAGATCGCCTCCTGCGAGGCGCATTGGACGCCGGAGCACGTGGAGCAGCGCCTGCTGGGGCAGTTGCGCCTCCGGACCGCCTCCGGCCGTGTGCTGCTGGCGCTTTCCGGCGGTGTGGATTCCATGGTCAGCGCCGTGTTGCTGTCGCGGGCCGTGGGCGAACGCCTGCATTGCATCTTCGTGGACAATGGGCTGCTGCGGCGCGGGGAGGCCGAGGAAGTGCTCGCCGCCTGCGCCTCCCTGGACATCCCGGTACAGCGCGTGGAGGCCGCCGAACGCTTCCTGGGTGACCTGCGGGGCGTCACCGATCCCGAGGAAAAACGGCGCGTCATCGGGCATCGCTTCATCAAGGAGTTTGAGACGGCTGCGAAAGATCTCAGGGACATCCGCTGGCTGGCCCAAGGCACCATTTACCCGGACGTCATAGAATCAGCCGCCGCCGGGCGGGGCAAAGCCGATGCCATTAAGTCGCATCACAACGTCGGCGGCCTGCCGGAACACATGCCGTGGCCGCTCCTGGAACCGCTGCGCGACCTGTTCAAGGACGAAGTGCGGCGCGTTGGAGCACGGCTTGGTCTGCCGCCTGAACTCCTGGAACGCCATCCCTTTCCCGGCCCGGGGCTGGCGGTGCGGGTGCTGGGGGAGGTGCGCGCGGAGTCCCTGCGCATCCTGCGTCATGCCGACGCGCTGTACCTGGAGGAGCTGCGCCGCGCTGGCTGGTATCAGAAGCTGGGCCAGGCTTTCGCGGTGCTGCTGCCGGTGCGCACGGTAGGCGTGAAGGGCGACAGGCGCTGTTACGAACAGGTCATCGTCCTGCGCGCCGTGTGTACCGAGGACTTCATGACCGCACACTGGGCACGGCTCCCCGCGGAGCTGCTGGAAAGCTGCGCGGGGCGCATCATGAACGAGGTGCCCGGTGTGAACCGTGTGACCTATGACATTTCAAATAAGCCGCCGGCTACCATCGAATGGGAGTAGGGTGCCGGAATCGGGGGCTGCCGCGCGGCACCCCCCGTCAGCCGCGTCCGCGGTAGGGCGCGACGCCGCTTTCAGGCAACCATAGCTCGGCGGGCGGCGGACCGGTCTGCCAGAACACATCAATGGGAATACCGCCGCGCGGATACCAATAGCCTCCGATGCGCAGCCAAAGCGGCCGCAGGATCTCAACGCAGCGCTTGCCGATGCCCACGGTGGCTTGCTCGTGAAAAGCGCCGTGATTGCGGAAAGACTGCAAGTACAGCTTCAACGACTTTGACTCCAGGAGCCAGGCATCCGGAGCGTACTCAATGACCAGGTGCGCGAAATCCGGTTGCCCGGTGACCGGACACAGGCAGGTAAACTCAGGCGCCGTAAAGCGCGCGACATAACGCTCACGTGGATGCGGATTCGCCACCCGATCCAACAGGGCTTTCTCGGGGGTTTCCGGGACGACGCTCCGTTTGCCGAGATGTATCGGTGCGGGGCTGTTGTGACTCATATCGGGGCCTCCTGGGCTGGACTGCCGTGGTTTCGGTTATAATATCGGCTTGGGGCACGCCCCGAGATATCATCCAGCCAGGCAGGCGTGCGGTTGACCCGATATTGAATTGCGGCATGCTTTTTGCTGGCTTTTTGCTATCGAATGCTGCTAAGAAGCCGCTTTTTACAGGTTCTGGCACGCGGCGGCGGAAGCGACCAGGGAATGGGTCGTGTTCCGGGCGCCCCAGGATCCAGATGAATCGCCTTGAGAGGCCCTGAGCGACACGCCGCGCGAGCACGCTCACCTATTATCCGGAGCAAGAATTGGGAGTCCTTCATGAAATTTACGATTTCTCTGCTGCATGCCAAACCCATGCCGAGTGCCTTGGCCATTGTCTTATGCGCCGCCTTGTACGGTGTCCAGGCCGGGGCCGCGGAGCACGTAATCCAGGCCCAGTCAACCAAGTTCTCACCCCTGGTGCTGTACGCTGAACCCGGCGATACCATCAGGTGGAAAAACATGGTGGGCCACGACGCCCAGTCCATGGAAGGCATGATCCCAGAGGGCGCGGAGCATTTCCACATCCCCCTGGGCGAGAACGGCGGCGTCACCCTGGAGCAGGAGGGGGTTTACGTCTATAAGTGCAATCCCCATTTCTCGTTGGGCATGGCCGGCTCCATCGTACTTGGGGATTCATCCAACATGGACGAGGTGGAGAAGAACGCCAAGGGCATGGCCAAGCGCGTGGTCATCAAGACAAAACTATCCCTGAAAAACAGGGCAGCCGCGGAACAGCAGTAATGTCGCGACGCGTCAAGGGAAGCTTCAGGGCGGCGTGCGCCGCCCTGCTGGTAGGCGGCGCGGCGGTTCCAGCGACCGCCCCGGTCCTGGCCGCGCCGGACACCAAGGCGCTCAAGGTCTGTGCAGATCCTCACAACCTGCCTTTCTCGAACCGGGAGGAACAGGGGTTTGAGAACGCGATCGCACGGCTCATGGCCAAGCAACTGGGGCTGCCGCTGAAGTACGACTGGTTTCCGCAGCGGCGCGGATTTATTCGCAACACGCTCAAATCGGAGTTGCGCGACGGCGTGTACAAGTGTGACCTGGTCATCGGGGTGTCGAGGAAGTTCGAACAGGCCGCGACGACCCGTCCTTACTACTACTCCACCTATGTGCTGGTCTTCGCCGCCGGCCGCGACCTGGATAAAATCACGAGCGCCGAGCAACTGGGCCAGGTGGATCAAGCGACCAGGGAGAAAATCCGCATCGGCGTTTTTGACACGGGACCGGGGCAGCTCTGGATCTTCAGGCAGGGGCTGATGGACTACGCAGTACCCTACGTGGGACAGCCCGGTCACGAGAAGGACAGCCTGGGAGACATCCTGGATGATATCCTGACCGACAAGTTGGATGCGGCCGTCGCCTGGGGGCCTTTCGCCGGTTACTACGCGAAGAAAAAATCCAGGCCGGGGCAGTTGAAATTCCTGCCTTTGACTTCCGATCCCTCGGACCCGGGCATGCGTTTCCACTTCGGGATTTCCATGGCGGTGCGCTACGGTGAAAAAGAGTGGAAACAACGGGTCAATGATTTAATCACGGAGAATCTGGATGAGATCCATACCATATTGGACGAATACGGTGTGCCCCGGGCCCAGGTTGAATAGTAGCAACGACGCGGCGCGGCGGGCGCGGCGCCTGCCTGGATGGCTCTTGGTGCTGGCGCTGTCCAGCGCCGCCGCGGAGGAAGCGCCGCCGGATGAGCAGCGCCCCTCCATCGGGCGCATGGGCGAGCCGGTGCGGGTGGATCCCGGGAATTTCGAGTTCTCCCGCGCCGAGACGCTGCTCTGGATGAGCGACCATCTTTCCAATGTACAGGAACCGGTGCGCCTGCGTTACGACTTCAGCAAACGCGGCAGCCTGGAAGAAAACTTTAATGACCAGGTACTGCTGGATGTACGGGCTTTGAACGAAGACGGCAGCAAGGACACGCACCTGGACTTCTTCAGCGCCGATCGCACCCAGAAGGTGGATTACAGCGACAACCTCAGCAAGGTGCGCGGCAACCCCGTACTAGGCATTTACCTGCGGGGCGATGTCCATGACATGAACCGTCTCACCGATGGTCATTGGCGTTACTTTCAGCGTCAAATCAAGCTTGCCCTGGCCGACCGGCAGGCCACCGAGCAAATTGAGCTGCAGCTGAACGGACGCAGCGTACCCGCCGAGGTAGTGCGCATTCTGCCCTACGCCGAGGACGAAGAGCACCGCGCGGAGTTGAAAGAATACGCCGGCAAGTACTACGAGTTCATCTTCTCCGAGGAGGTGCCCGGAGCGCTCTACCAGATCCACACCATGGTACCCAACCCCGAAGGCAGCGAGCCGCTGCTTGAAGAGATCCTGATCTTCAGCGGCCAGGAGAAGCTCTAGCCGCACGGGAAAGGGTTCGCCCGCCGCGGTAAAGCGCCGGAGCACCGATGTCTCCTCCAGCCTCCGCTCCTCCAGACCCTTCCGCGGCGCGCGCGCGTGCGGCACCGGTTTTCGACAGCGCCGCCCTGTTGCGCGATGCAAGCACCAGGCCGGGTGTTTACCTGATGCGCAACCAGGCCGGCGAGGTGCTCTACGTGGGCAAGGCGCGCAACCTGCGGCTGCGGCTGCGCAGCTACTTCCGGTCGGGAGAGCAGCAGGCGCCCAAGGTGCGCGCGCTGCTGGCGCGGGTGCAAAGCGTGGATTTGCTGCTCAGCGCCAGCGAGGCGGAAGCCCTGGTGTTGGAGAGCGAGCTCATCAAGCGTCATCGGCCGCGCTATAACCACCTGTTCCGCGATGACAAGAGTTATCCCTACATTCACCAAACGACCGGCCACGATTTTCCGCGCCTGTGTTTTCACCGCGGCGCCCGCAGCGGCCCCGGGCGCTACTTCGGGCCTTATCCGGACACGGGTGCGGTACGCAGCACCCTGCGCCTGGCCCAGAAGCTTTTCAAGATCCGCGACTGTAGCGACAGCATGTTCCAGAATCGCAGCCGGCCCTGCCTGCAGTATCAGATCGACCGCTGCAGCGCCCCCTGCGTGAAACTCGTCAACCGCATCGACTACGCCGCCAACCTGCGCCGCGCGACTCTCTTCCTGCAAGGACGCAACGAGCAGGTGATCGAGGAGCTCACCGCTCCCATGCGTGCCGCGGCCGGGCGCCTGGACTACGAGGCGGCGGCGCGCTACCGGGATCTGATCGCGCGGCTGCGGGTGGTGCAGGAACGCCATCAACGCAGTAAACCGGGGCGCGACGCGGACCTGGCGGCCTGCCGTCTGGAAGGCGGACATGCCTGCGTGATGCTGTCCATGGTGCGCAACGGGGTGCACCTGGGCAGTTGTTCTTTTTTCCCCCGGCACCTCGGAATGGGGGGCGAAGAGCAGGTACTCTCGGCCTTCCTGGCGCAACATTACCTGCAGGGCGGCGGTGCGACCCAAATCCCCTCCGAAATCCTGGTGAGCCACGCGCTCCCCGACCGGGCCGCCCTGGCAGACGCGCTCGGGAAACGCCTGGGGTGCCGGGTGCGCATCCGCCGGGTGCCGCGCGGCACGGGCCCAGAGGCGCGGCTGCTGCAAACAACCCTGGAAAACGCCTCTTACAAGCTGCGCCTGCATCGCGAAACGCGGCAGCACTGGGAACAACGCTGGGCTGAACTGGCGGAGCTGCCGGGCCTGGACAAGGCCCCGGAGCGCATCGAGTGCTTTGACATCAGTCACACGGGCGGAGAATCCACTACCGCCTCCTGCGTGGTCTTCAGCGCCGCCGGAGCCTTGCCCGCCTTTTACAGGCGTTACAATATCAAGGGCATCGCGGCGGGTGATGACTGTGCGGCGTTGCGCCGCGCGGTGCGGCGCCGCTACCGGCGCGGCGCCCGGGAAAGCACCGTGCCCCCGGAGTTCCTCCTGGTGGACGGCGGGGCGCACCAGCTCCGAGTGGTGCGGGCGGCGCTCGGGGAGTTAGGCTACGACACCGAGATGGCGGGTCTCGCCAAGGGTCCCGGGCGCAAACCAGAGCTGGACAGCCTGTGGCTGGGGGAACCCCCGCGCAGTCTGCGCCTGTCGCCTGGGGCGCCGCTGCTGCTGCTGCTGCAGCGTATCCGTGACGAGGCTCACCGCTTCGCCGTCGTCGGCCATCGGAGACAGCGCGCCGCTGCAAGCCGCTCCTCCATCCTGGAGCAGGTAGAGGGAATAGGGCGGTTGCGACGGCAGCGCCTGTTGCAGCACTTCGGCGGTCTGCGGGGGGTCTCCAGCGCGGGTGTGCGGGAGCTGACACGCGTTCCCGGCATCCACCTGCGCCTGGCCCGCCGCATCCACGAACTGCTACATCCGGACAGTGAAAACTAGGTGAACCTGAATGACTTATCCAAACCTCCTGACCCTGCTCCGTATCTGCCTGATTCCCATCTTGATGCTGATTTTCTACCTGCCTTTCCAGGAACACCGCCTGGTGGCGGCCCTGGTGTTCGCGCTGGCAGCACTCACCGACCTGCTGGACGGTTACCTGGCGCGCCGCCTGGGACAGGAATCGCGGCTGGGATCCTTCCTGGACCCGGTGGCGGACAAGCTCGTGGTGGCGGTAGCCCTCATCCTGTTACTGCAAACTTATCCATCACCCTGGCTGGCCCTGGCCACGGCGGTCATCATCGGCCGCGAAATCGCGGTGTCCGCGTTGCGCGAGTGGCTGGCGACCCTGGGCAGGGGGACAGTGATGGTTTCCTGGGTAGGGAAATTGAAGACCGTGGCGCAAATGCTCGCGATCATCCTGATGCTCTGCGACCTCAGTTTCATGGGTCTGCCGCTGGTACTGATCGGCCTGTGGCTGATTTACCTGGCCGCCCTGCTGACGGTCCTGTCGCTGGTGGGCTACCTGGGGGACGCCCTGAAGCTGCTGCGGGAGCCTCAGCGTGGGGCGCGGTGACGCTTGCGCAAGCGCTTTCGAAGTACTATCCTTACGGCAGCGGCGGGGGAACGCGAACCGGGGACGGCACGGTAAGCGGGAATAGCTCAGTTGGTAGAGCGCAACCTTGCCAAGGTTGAGGTCGCGAGTTCGAACCTCGTTTCCCGCTCCAATCAAGCTTAGACGACTGATGTGGCTCCGAAGTTCACGCGGCTGGATGGCAGAGTGGTTATGCAGCGGCCTGCAAAGCCGTCTACGTCGGTTCAATTCCGGCTCCAGCCTTTCAAGCTCCCGCATAGGTTTCCCGCCTGATCAATCACCTCAGTCCCTTCCGGGCGGGCCCGGGTGGTGGAATTGGTAGACACAACGGACTTAAAATCCGTCGGCGAAATGTCGCCATGCCGGTTCAAGTCCGGCCCCGGGCACCAATTCCAGTTTCTGTTTCTCTCCAGGCTTAAGTCAGCGCTTAAGTCAGCTTTCTATTTCTCTCCAAGCTTAAGTCAGCGCTTAAGTCAGCTCACCCCGTTTATCCTGAAAAAGTTACATAATACATATTATACGACCCAGCACGGGCGCGGGCCGACAGGCTTCAATCAGCCCGAGCAATGCCTTTCAAAAAACAGAATATACATTAGATAGAACAGATAACTACTTGAATTAATTGGAATCTAGGCTAGAATCTAGAAATGCCTACAAAAGAAGAACTGGATTCTCTGCTCGCATGGGAATTCCCCCAGGAAAAAGCGCTGATCTACCTCAACCACGCCGGCGTGGCCCCCTGGCCGCGGCGCGCGGCCGAGGCGGTGACCCGCTTCGCCCAGGAAAATACACGCATGGGAGGACGACGCTATCCCGCCTGGGTAGAGTTGGAACAGCGCCTGCGGGAACAACTGGCACGCCTGATCAACGCTCCCTCGGCGGCCGATATCGCATTGCTGAAAAGCACTTCGGAGGGACTTTCTTTCGTCGCCGGCGGGCTGAACTGGCATCCCGGCGATAACATCGTCACGGCGGCCGGGGAATTTCCGTCCAACCGCTTACCCTGGGAGGCGCTGCGTGGACGCTCGGTGGAGTTGCGAGAGATATCCCTGGACGGCGACACCGTGGAGGATCCGGAGCAGGCTCTGCTCGAAGCCTGCGATGAACGCACCCGCCTGCTCACCATCAGCGCCGTGCAGTACGCCGACGGCCTGCGCCTGGATCTGCCCCGGCTGGGCTCCGGCTGCCGCCGCCGCGGCGTACTGTTTTGCGTGGACGCTATTCAATGGCTGGGCGCCCATCCTTTTGACGTGCAGCTCTGCGGCGCGGATTTCGTGGCCGCGGACGGCCACAAGTGGATGTTGGGGCCGGAGGGCCTGGCGCTGTTCTATTGCGCGGCGGCGCGCCGTCCCGACCTGGAGCTCCTGGAGTACGGCTGGCACATGCTGGAGGAACCCGGCGCTTACGAACAACGTACGACGCGGGCGGCCGACGACGCCCGCCGCTTTGAATGCGGCAGTCCCAACCTGCTCGCCGCCCATGCCCTCTCGGCCAGCCTTTCCCTGCTGGAGGAAATCGGGATACGGGAAGTTTCGAGGAGAATTCGCACTCTTACCGCCTGGCTGCGCACGGCGGTGCGGGAGCGCGGGTGGGAATTGCTGGGGCCCAGTACTCCGGAACGCTGCCTGGGCATCGTGACCTTCCGCCCGCGGGGCACCGCCGACCCGGGCGGGTTACAACGCGCGCTCCTGGAACGGGATGTGATTTGTGCGGCGCGCGGCGGAGGCCTGCGCTTCTCACCGCACTGCTATACCAGCAGGGAACAGCTGGCCGAGGCATTGGAACGCCTGGAGAGCCTGTGCTCCTGACGCCTTCTCAGGCCGCGGCGGGCAGCAGACGGCTGAAATTGGCGCTGGTCTGTTCCGCCAGATGTTCCAGGCTGACCCCGCGCAGGCGCGCCAGCACCTCGGCCGTGTGGCGCACAAAGGCCGGCTGGTTGCTTTTGCCACGATGCGGCACCGGTGCCAGGTAAGGCGCGTCGGTTTCCACCAAGAGAAAATCGCTCGGCACGCGCGCCGCCACCTCGCGCACTTCGGCGGCGTTGCGGAAGGTCAGGATCCCGGAAAAGGAGATCAGGAAACCCAGTGCCATGGCCCGCGCGGCGCTCTCCCAGTCTTCCACGAAACAATGCATGATGCCGCCGACCTCGCGCGCGCCCTCCTCCTCAAGAATACCCAGCAGCTCAGGGGCCGCGGCGCGGCAGTGGATCACCAGGGGCTTGCCGGCCATGCGCGCGGCGCGTATGTGCGTGCGGAAGCGGCGCCGCTGCAGTTCAGGGTCGCAGGTGTCCCGGTAATAATCCAGGCCGGTTTCCCCCACCGCCAGCACCGCCGGGTCGGCGGCCAGCTCGGCCAGGTCTTCGGCCCCGGCTTCGCTCGGCGTCTCGTGGTTGGGATGCACGCCAACGGTGGCCCAGACCCGCGCATAGGGGCGAATCAACTCCCGCATCGCAGGGTAACCTTGTAAATCCACGCTGACGCAAAGCAGGCGATCCACTCCCGCCTCACGTGCCGCCGCAACCACCTCCCCGACTTCCAGACCGCGCGGCAGGAGCTGCAGGTGGCAGTGGGAATCAACCAGCATGGGCCGCCCCGCGGCTTGCTCCGCCGCATGGGCGCCTACATGGTGTCGGTGGCACGCTCCGATTCCAGGGCGCCAGCCAGAATCTCCTCGATTTTCCTCTTGGTCCCGCCTTTGTCTAACTCGTTGAACTGCACCCCTATGCCGGCCTTGCGCCCCGGCGCGCCCTCCGGGGTAATCCAAATGATCTTGCCCGCGATGGGGATACGCTCAGCCTTCTGGTTGCCGATATTCAGCAGCGTCAGCAGGATGAAGATGTCCGCCCCCAGCGGGTATTCCCTGCCAGAGGGGATAAAGATTCCGCCGTTTTTAATCGCAGGCATGTAGGAGGAGTATAAAGCCCCCGCATCACGAATCGTCAGGGACAAGCGTTTTGCTTCTTGATCACTCATTGGCTTTGATTTCTATCCGCTGTTTTACAGGTTGTTAAAGATACCGCGGGCGCGGGTGGCGCAAGGCAAGAACGCTCTCTTCCAGGAGCGAGCTTTCCCGCGCCCCACTGCTGCTTTCCAACTCGCGCCGACAACGCGCCAGCACTTCATAGTAATCAATTAGGCCGCCCAAGGGAAGCTGTCCCCCGGCTTCGATCCGGGCGCGGATGCGCTCAATCACCAGGAGCCGCAGCCATTCCAGGACCCTTGCGGCACCCCACTGTTGCCAGTCAGCGGCGAGCTGCAGCGCCGGGCGCCGCTCGCGGCCCGCCAGGAAAGCTTCCAATTGCTCCCGCAGAGCGCCCTCACCCCGGGCCACCATCTCCTGCACGGCGAGCGGCCCGGTGCGTGTCAGGCGGAGCCAGGCGTCCGCGTCTTCCCCCGGCGGCAGGCGTTCCCGCAACCAGTCCAGGGTGGCGGAATCCGGCCGGCAGGGAACGAGCAGTTGCAGGCAGCGGCTGCGCAGGGTGGCCGGCAGCGTGCCGGTGCGCTCGGCGAGAAATACCAGCAGGGTCGCGGGCGGCGCTTCCTCCAGGAGCTTGAGGAGTACATCGCAGGCGCCGCGCTGGAGCGCCTCGGCCGGGCTTAACAGCACCATGCGGGTGCCACCGAAACGGCTGCCCAGCTCCCAGAAGCGCAGCAAATCACGTAGCTGTTCCCTGCGGATCGTCTGCGCCGGCGGTTCCGGTTCCACCTTCAGCAGGTCCGGGTGTGCGCCTGCGGCCAACAGACGCCCGGCCTTGGAGGAGTTGGCCGCGTGTCGCGACCGTTCCTGAAACAGGAAATATTGCAGGCGTTCGGCGAGCCGCTCCAGGCCCGCGCCGGGCGGAGCGCTGAGCAGCAGGCCGGAGGGCGGACGGGCCGTGCGCCAGGCGGCCTTCAGGGTGCGCCAGCTTTCCCGCTGCCAGGGATAAAGCTCGGGGGCGCCGTCGTTCACGGCCCCGCTTCTGCTTCCGGCATTGCTGCTTCCAGCACCACCCGCAATGCTTCCAGCACTTCGGGCAGCGGGCGGGAGGCGTCCAGGACCCGGATACGCTCTGGTTCGGCGGCGGCCAACTCCAGGTAGCATTTGCGCACCGCCTCGTGGAAGGTGCGCTGCTCGTCTTCAAAACGATTCGGGGGGGTGGCGCGTGCCTGCCCGCGCCGCCGCCCCTCCTCCACCGGTAAATCCAGCAGCACGCTCAGGTCCGGGCGCCAGCTCGGTGCCAGCCAGTTTTGCAGCGCTTCAACGCGTTCCCTGCTCAGACCGCGCCCGGCCCCCTGGTAAGCCAGGGTGGAATCCACGTAACGGTCGCAGATGACCGCGGTGCCGGCCTCTAAGGCCGGTTCGATGACGTCCTCCAGGTGCTGGGCGCGGGCCGCGCTGAACAGCAGGCATTCGGCACGCGCACCGATCGGCAGCCCGCGTTCTTCCAGGAAGAGCCGCCGCAGCGCCTCTCCCAGGGGGGTGCCGCCGGGTTCCCGGGTGCACCGCACATCCGGGTACCGGGTGCGCAGCAGCTCGGCGGCCGTTTTCGCCAAGGTGCTTTTGCCGGCGCCATCGATCCCTTCCAGGGTCAGAAAGAATCCGCGCCGCACCCGCCCGCCGAGCGTCACGGGGCATCCTCGGAACGGGCCGCATTCAGCCTGGAATCCTCTTTAGATTTTCTTTCAGCGTGGATGCGGGCCACGGCCGCATTATGCTCCGCCAGGGTGCGGGAAAATTCATGGGAACCGTTGCCGCGCGCCACGAAATACAATTCCTGGCCCTCGGCCGGATGCAGGACAGCGTGAATCGAGCCGCGCGAGGGCAACGCGATGGGAGTCGGCGGCAGCCCCCCATGGCGGTAGGTGTTGTACGGCGAAGCGTGCTGCAAATCGCTCCTGCTTAAGCGGTGCCGGTAATGGCCGTGCTTGCCGTAACTCACGGTGGGATCGGCCTGCAGGCGCATCCCGCGCCGCAGGCGGCGGATGAACACCCCGGCGATGATGCTTTGTTCCCGGGGCAGCAGCGCCTCCCGTTCCACGATGGAAGCCAGTACCAGGGCCTCATCGGGTGTCGACAAGGGCAGTTCCGGAGCGCGCCCGGCCCATTCTTCCCGGAGTGCCTCGCGCAGGGCCAGGTGAGCCCGGCGCAGCAGCTCCAGGTCGCTGGCGTCGCTCGGGTAATAGTAGGTTTCAGGCAGAAACCGCCCTTCCGGAGAACCCTCCGGCAAAGACAGGAGCTCGCCCAGCTTTTGCGCCGCCTGTTCCGCATCGGCGGGCAGGTCGTGGCGCAGCCGTGGGTGACGACGGAGTTCGCGCAACAGCTCGCCCAGGGTCCAACCCTCAAGAATGGTCACACGGTGCTGCACCACCTTGCCGCTCTGCAGGCGCCGCAGCATCCGCCAGGGGGTTTCTCCAGGATACAGTGGATATTCCCCGGCCTTGAGTTCACTGCCCCGGCTACCCAGGCGGGCCAGCAGCACCATGCCCCACGGGCGCCTGATCAATCCCAGGTCCCGCCAGTCCCGGGCCACCTGGAGCAGGCCGCGGCCGGGCGACAGTTCGTAGGCCACCTCCCGCGACAGTTCGGCCGGCCGGTGTAATTCCGCATAGCTATCCGCGACATAGACCACGGCAAGCGCCAGCACGGGCAGGCCCGCGAGCAGCAGCAACAACAGCGCCGAAAATTTCCAGGGATAGCACCGCCACCGTTTCATACAGGCATGATCCGTCCCTTTGCCTGGAGGAAGGTGCGTAAGCGCGCCGCCAGGGGCCCGGGCCGCAGCAGGCGTCCCGGTAATTCGGCCACCGGCCGTATTCCCATCAGGGAATTGCACAGGAAAAGTTCATCGGCGCGCTCCAGGTCTTCCCGGGTCAGATCCCCGGTGCGGTGCGGCAGACCCAACTCGGTGGCGGCGGCGAGCACCTCGGCACGCAGCACCCCGGCCACCCCGCAGCGCTCCAGGGCGGGCGTGCACAACGTGCCGTCCAGGCCCAGGAACAGGTTACTCATGGTGCCCTCCACCACGTGCCCGGCGCGGTCAAACATCAGGCCTTCATGGATCGATGGATCACGCCACTCGCCGCGCGCCAATACCTGTTCCAGGCGATTCAGGTGCTTCA
>JABAAT010000012.1 GCA_014238615.1 Gammaproteobacteria bacterium
CTTCAGCTTGTCTTTCAGTTGGTCGATGATCGCGTCCTTTACGCCCGTGGCCAGCAGCTGCTTGTAGTCAAAGCCGTATTCCAGGTCCGCCAGGGGGCCTTGTATGCGTATGGGGAACTTGATGCCGCGCAGTTCCTTGGGGACGAGCTTGTTTCCCGCGCTTGAACCAAGCAGCGCGGCGGAGACGCTGTAGTCGGCCGTCGCCAGGGGCAGGTTCAGTTCGCCCTGGCCGCGCACCTCCAACACGGGGGAAAGCAGCTGCAGATCCTCGTTGCGCAATGTGCCCTGCGTGACCTGTCCGGTGGCGGAGAGTTCCGTGAAGTCGGTTTTGCGTTCCTCGGGCGGCAGCTCCGCGCGGCCCTTGAGCAGGCCGCTGAAAAACTTCCACTGGCGCATGCGGTGCGCGATGTTGACGCCGCGCAGGGACCCTTCGTTGACACGAAAGCCCAGGTCTCCGTTCAGGCTTTGCAGGATCGCGGGGACTCCGGCCCCCGCGCCCTCCAGTTGTACCTGTGCGCGCAGCAGGCCGCTCAGGGTGTTCTTCCCGCTGAGGTCCTTGAGCAGGGGGCCCACCTGTACGCCCTCCAGCTTCGCCTCCATGGAGACCGGGGGTGCGGGTTTGGACACGTCCGCGCGCAGGTTGAGGTTGGCGCTGCCTTCGTAGAGCTTTGCGCTGAGCGGCTCCAGGCTGAAGAGGCCGTCCTGGCCGCGGAGCGTCGCCTGCAGTTCCTGCAGCCGCACCCCACGCACCAGCAGTTCCCCGGCGCGCAGGCTCCCGTCCAGTGTCAAGCCGGCCAGGAGCCGTAACTGCTCTTCGCTGAATTCCAGGGGCGCCGCGTCCGCCTGGTCGCCGGTCTCCTCCTTGGTCGCAGGCGGCAGGTAGGAGTCCAGGTTCATGCGATCCAGGTCCAGCTTGAAGGCCAGTCGTGGCCGGGAGGAATAGTCGAATTCCACCTGGCCGTTCAGCTTGCTCTGATCCAGGGTGAGCTGCAGGCGGGGGATGTTCAGGTTCTTCCCATCGCTTTTGAACTCCGTCTCCAGGGCCAGCTTGCGCAACACGCCCTCGCCGCTCGGCAGGCTTTTCTCCAGGCCCAGGATGCGCAGCAGTTGCGTGGGGTTGAATTCCGGTACGCTCAGTGCACCGTCCGCCCGGGGCAGGGCTTCATCCGTTTCCCAGCGGGCATCCAGGCGGCCCGTGACGGCCAGGCCCAGGCCTGCGGCGTTCAAGGATTCAAGTTGCAGCCGCGTCTCGGCCGGCTGCAGCATGCCCCGCGCGGTGACGGTGACGGACTCGGCGCCCTGGCCCGCCTTCGGCACGAGGCGCAGGCTGAGCGGCTTAAAACGCAGGCGCTCCGCGCTGCCGGCCAGGGTCGCTTCCATGTGCAGGGAACGCAAGTGCCGCCCCAGCTCCTGGTTGCCGGCCAGCACGCCGAGCACACCGGGGCGTTCGGTCGTCAAGGCCATGCGGCCGCTCAATTTCTCGGCATCCCCGCTCACCATGCCCTGCAGCTGCAGCCCCAGGAGATTGCCTTCCAGGCGCGGCAGGTCCAGGCGCATGCTGGACGGCGCCAGGTCCAGGTCCAGGTCCAACTCCAGGACGGCGGCGCGCGGCTTGGACAGGCCGGCCATGCGCTTGGCCATGACGCCTAACGGCTCAACGGCAGTCAGGCCGGGCAGGCTGGCCAGGAAGGCCGTCAGGGTCGGTACGTCCGGCACCTTCAGGGTCACCTTGCCGCGCGCGGCCAGCTTCCGGGGAGTGAACAGTCCCTTGCCTTCCAGGTCCGCCCGCAACTCAGCGCCCAGTAATTTGGCGGCCAAGCCGGTGATCCGGAACGGGCTGGCGGCGGGTGCGACTTCCAGCGCCTGCACCTGCAGATCCAGCTCGCGCGAGGACAGTTTGGCGGCGGCCGCAGCCGCCTGCTCCAGTCCGGCGATGCGCAACAACTCCAGCGTATCCTTGACTTGCAGGCGCAGGCTGCCGCGCAACTCCGGTTGACGCGCGGCGGCGTTCAGCAAAAACCCGCCGTCGGCGTTCAGCCCGGCGGGGCCCCGCAGGCTGAACCCACGAAATTCCGTGACGCCCTCTTCCAGGTCCGAGCTGAATTGCATGCTTGTCTCGAACTTCCGACCGCCCTCCAGGCTCAACTGCAACCCGCCCTCTCCGGAGACCTGCTCGTCGGCATAGGTTACGGTGGCCGAAAAATCACCCTTGCCCTTGATGGAACCAGGCGTGACCTGTAGCCCGAAATCTCCCTGGAAGGTCATGGGCTGCTCCACGGCCAGGGCGTCGCTTTTCAGATTCAGGGCATCGATTTGCACTCGTCTGCCGGCGCTCTCGTCCCGCCACTGCAGGTTCACATCCCGCACGTCCAGGCCGCCGATGACGAACGCCAACGCATCGCCGAACGCGGACGCCGCCCCGTCATCCGCATCGGAACGTGCGGCCGCGGCGTCCCGCGGCTCCCAGTTCGCGCGCCCGGAGGCGTCCTTCACCAGGTGGAATTCCGCACCATGCAGCTGCACGGTATCCATGTACGGTGTTCCAAACAGCAGGGAAAACAGCTTGACCCGCACCCGGGCGCCGCGCAGCCTGGCCAGGGGCTCGCCCTGGTAGCCTTCAGCACCCTGTATCACGACCTCCTCCAGGCGCAGGTCCAGCCAAGGGTAATAGTCCAACTCGATACGGCCGATATCGGTCATCACCAGGCCGGTTTGCTCCTGGAACGCCTCGGCGACCTCCTCCCGGTAGTCGTTGGGGTCTTGCAGGAGCAGCACCGACAGCAGAAGGACTACTACCAGGCAAAACAGGCCCAACAGCCATAATCCGATCTTGAAAATCTTACGCATGGTGTCTTACTCCACTGTTTCTTGAACCGCGTTCACGGGGCGCGCAGACGACGACGCGCCCGCTCCAGGGCCTTGCGTACCTGTCCCGGAGCCGTGCCTCCAGGCAAATCGCGGGCCCCCACCGCCGCCTCGAGACGCAGACAGTCGTAAATGTCCTCCTCCATGGCCGGATGCGCCTGTTGCAGCTCCGCCAGGGACAGCTCGGCCAGGGGCCGGCCTTTTTTCAGGGCGCGGCGCACGACCCCTCCCACCGCCTCGTGCGCGTCGCGGAAAGGTACTCCCTTGCGCACCAGGTAATCGGCCACTTCGGTGGCGTTGCTGTAGCCCTGTTCGGCGGCCTCGCGCAGGCGCTCGCGCCGCACCTGCATGCCGGGCAACATGCCGGCGTAGATGCGCAGGCAGTCCCGCAGCGTATCCGCGCAATCGAAGAACGGCTCCTTGTCCTCCTGGTTGTCGCGATTGTAGGCCAGCGGCTGGGCTTTCATCATGGTCAGCAGGGAAAGCAGGGAGCCGTAAACCCGGCCGCTCTTGCCGCGCACCAGTTCCGCAGCGTCCGGATTCTTCTTCTGCGGCATGATAGAAGAGCCGGTGCAATAGGCGTCCGGCAGTTCCACGAAAGCAAACGGATGAGAACTCCACAGCACCAGCTCCTCGGAGCAACGCGACAGGTGCATCATGAGCATGGCCGCGGCCGCTACAAATTCGATGAAGCAGTCGCGATCGCTGATCGCGTCCAGGGAGTTTTCGGTGTACGCGGAAAAACCCAGTTCCGCCGCCAGCCAGGCGCGGTCCAGCGGGAACCCCGAGCCGGCCAGCGCCGCCGCACCCAGCGGCAACACGTCGGCGCGGCGGCGACAGTCGCGCAGGCGCCCCCGGTCGCGCAACAGCATTTCAAACCACGCCAGCATGTGGTGCCCGAAAGTCACCGGCTGCGCCGTCTGCAGGTGGGTATAGCCCGGCATCACCGAGTCAGCTTCACGTTCGGCCAATTCGATGAGCACCTCGAGCAACCTGTTCAGGGTGGCGTCGATCTCGTCCAGCTGGTCGCGCAGGTAGAGGCGCATGCTGGTGACCACCAGGTCGTTTCGGGAACGCCCGGCATGCAGCTTGCGCCCGGCCTCGCCGACCGCTTCGACCAGCCAGACCTCTACGTGGGTATGCACATCTTCCAGCGCCGTGTCCCAGCGCCGCACCCCGGCCGCCGCCTCTTCCTCCAGGCGGCCCAGGGCGGTGCAGATGCGTTCGCACTCCTGCTCATCCAGCAGGCCCAGACGCTGCAACATGCGCGCATAGACGGTTGATACGGTAACATCGTAGGGTAGCAGGCGCCGATCAAAGTGGATGGAGGCGTTGAAGGCCTCCATGTCAGCCGCGGTGGGCGCACTGAAACGCCCGCCCCAGAGTTTTTTACCGGCGGCCTGCCCTGGGGTGGACTTGGTGAACTTGGTGGGTGGTGTATTCAAAACACGAGGTGTTCCGACTTGCGATCTGAAAACAGCGGACAATGCCCGGTGGTGAAGGGCATTATAACGCGGGGGCCGCGCCCCCGATGCCCGTGATGAAACGCGACATTCCCGGCACCCAAAGCTTCCTGCCGGAGCTATGCTCAGCGCGCTCGGTGCTGCTCCTCACCGTGGGCGGAGAACTGCTGGCGCTGCTGTTGCTGCTCGGTACTCCGGAGGGCCCGGCCGTGTCGGGCTGGGCGTCGCGGCTGGCTTACCTCTCGGTCTTTATCCAGTGGACGGTGCTCACCTCCGCGGGGCTGCTGTGCCTGGGACGGCCCGTGCTGAACCGCCTGCCCGTGCTCCTCAACACCTGCTGCTGTTTCCTGCTCGTGTCGATCATGCTGACGCTGGTGCATTACGCAGCCTCGTGGGCTGACCGGATCTTACAGGGGATTACCTGGGCGACGGAAAACGACCCTACGCTGTTGTTCAAGCGCCTGGGGGTGGCTTTCATCACCACCGGGGTTACGTTGCGCTACCTGTACCTGCGTAATGACCTGCGCCTGCGCGTGCAGGCCACCGCGCAGGCGCGCATCGACGCGCTCCAGGCGCGCATCCGCCCGCATTTCCTGTTCAACAGCCTGAACACCATCATGAGCCTGGTGCACAATGCACCGCAACAGGCCGAACAAATGCTGGAGGACCTGTCAGAACTGTTCCGCGGCAGCATCCAGAACAACCGGAAACAGGCGACGCTGAGCGAGGAACTGGAACTATGCCGCCGCTACCTGCGCATGGAACAGTCGCGCCTCGGGGAGCGCCTGCGGGTGCACTGGGAACTGGAGGAATTGCCCCAGGACCTGCCGTTGCCGCCGCTGTTGCTGCAGCCGCTGCTGGAAAACGCCGTGTATCACGGCATTGAGCCCATGTCCGGCGGTGGGGAAATCCGGATCCGCGTGCGGTGCCGCGCGCAGCGGCTGGAATTGCTCATCGAAAACCCAGTGGACGAAGACACCGCGCGCGGCATGACCCACGGTCTGCGCCTGGCCCAGGAAAACATCCACCACCGCCTGGAGATCACCTATGGCTCCCAGGCCAGCTTCCGGCACGGCCGGGAAGCCGACCTCTACCGTGCCGAGCTGGTGATCCCCATGCACAAGCCCCCGGCATAGCCATGCGTGTCTTGATCGTCGACGACGAGGCGCCGGCGCGGGAACGACTGCGCGCGCTGCTGCGGGAGATACCGGACGTGTCGCTGGTTGGTGAGGCGGAGAACGGACACGCGGCACTGTCTGGCTTCTCCAGCACGCAGCCCAACCTCGTGCTGCTGGACATTCGCATGCCCCGCATGGACGGCCTGGAGACGGCCGCTCACCTGAACAAGCTGGAAACGCCGCCCATCCTCATCTTCACCACCGCCTATGAGCAGCATGCCCTGAACGCCTTTGCGTTGCAGGCCATGGACTATTTACTCAAGCCCGTCTCCAGGGCAAAGCTGCTCCAGGCCCTGGAGCGTGCGCGCATCATGCAACACGGCAAGCTACAGCTGTTACGGGAAAGCCTCGGCTGGAAGAAGCAGCGCGCCCATGTCAGCGCCCCCCATCTCGGCGGCTTCCGGCTGGCGCCGGTGACCGAAGTGCGTTTCTTCAAAGCCGAACAGAAATACGTGCAGGTCTGCTGGCCCGGAGAAGAACTGCTGCTGAGCGAATCGCTGCGCTCCCTGGAAAAGGAATTCGGCAAACTGTTTCTGCGTGTCCACCGCAACGCCCTGGCCGCACCGCGCTACATCAAGAAGCTGGAGCGGACGGCGCAGGGCACCTTCCTGGCTTATTTTTACGGCGTGCCCAATCAACTGGCGGTCAGCCGCCGCCTGTTCCCCAAGGTCAGCCACTTGCTGCGGGACTGACGCTCGATCGACACGGAATGAACCAGACGCACGCCGCCAATGCTCCAGCAGGAATCGAATAAGAAACCAGGGGGAACAGGAAACGAGGGGTGGCGGGTCTGGGTCCAGCCTCTCACGAATTCGGTGGTCATTATCTGTTGCGGTGTAGCATTCAGGGCGGCCAGGAACAACAGCGAGAAATCTGGACGGGGGCTTGTATTTGTATAATGAGCAGATAATAAATACTTGGAAACCAGCCAGCCGGACGCTGTTCGGGACGTGCGTTCTTACTCTTGTGATTGCGGGACTGGCTGAGGCGGCACCTGTCCCGGCCCCTGACGCAACACCCATCCTAAAGATTATCGGCTTAGGTGCGCTGGCGATCTGCGTCCTCGGCTTTTTGGGTCTCCCCTTCCGACGGAGGCGCGGCCGGCGGCGGCGCCCTTGGTAGAATTGGTAAAAAATAGCGGAAACAGCGGAAGCTTACAACGGAGATATCCCGATAATAAACAAGATGAATCAGTAAGCCGAGACATCCTATAAGATCGTATAAGTTTCACCGCACCATTTTCAACTACCGACCTCACCCTTACCAGCGCACTTTCCTGGCCTGTTTTCACGGCGTGTCCGATCAAACCGGCGGTCAGCCGACGCCTGTTCCCCAAGGTCAGCTGCATGGTGGGGGACTGACGCTCGAGCGACACGGCCTGAACCAGGCGCCACCGCCGGTGCTCCAGCAGGCGTCGAGAAGAAACAGGGGGGAAACAGGAAACGAGGGGTGGTGGGTCTGGGTGGGCTTGAACCACCGACCTCACCCTTATCAGGGGTGTGCTCTACCAGCTGAGCTACAGACCCGCACAGGGTGTGTGCACGGCCCGGCAAGGGGCCTTGGGGGAGTCCGGGCGGTCTTTACCAATCGGTCTTTAAGAGGATGATCTTTAACCAAGCGTGCGGGAAGTTTGTGTGGGCGCCCGACATCCTGGCGATTGCGAATCGCCGGAAAGGAGGTAATCCAGCCGCAGGTTCCCCTACGGCTACCTTGTTACGACTTCACCCCAGTCACTAACCACACCGTGGTAGACGCCCTCCCGAAGGTTAGGCTATCTGCTTCTGGTACAGCCAGCTTCCATGGTGTGACGGGCAGTGTGTACAAGGCCCGAGAACGTATTCACCGCGACATTCTGATTCGCGATTACTAGCGATTCCGACTTCATGCAGTCGAGTTGCAGACTGCAATCCGGACTGAGATCGGTTTTCTGAGGTTAGCTGTACTCTCGCGAGTTGGCAACCCTCTGTACCGACCATTGTAGCACGTGTGTAGCCCTGGTCGTAAGGGCCATGATGACTTGACGTCGTCCCCACCTTCCTCACGGTTTATCACCGGCAGTCTCCTTAGAGTTCCCGGCATGACCCGCTGGCAACTAAGGACAAGGGTTGCGCTCGTTATGGGACTTAACCCAACATCTCACGACACGAACTGACGACAGCCATGCAGCACCTGTCTCTCGGCTCCCGAAGGCACTCCCCTGTTTCCAGAAGATTCCGAGGATGTCAAGACCAGGTAAGGTTCTTCGCGTTGCATCGAATTAAACCACATGCTCCACCGCTTGTGCGGGCCCCCGTCAATTCCTTTGAGTTTTAGCCTTGCGGCCGTACTCCCCAGGCGGAAAACTTAACGCGTTAGCTTCGCTACTGAAAGGCTACCCCTCCAACAGCTAGTTTTCATCGTTTAGGGCGTGGACTACCAGGGTATCTAATCCTGTTTGCTCCCCACGCTTTCGCGCTTCAGCGTCAGTATTGGCCCAAGAGGTCGCCTTCGCCACTGGTATTCCTCCCGATATCTATGCATTTCACCGCTACACCGGGAATTCCACCTCTCTCTGCCATACTCCAGCCGACCAGTATCGAATGCAATTCCAAGGTTAAGCCCGGGGATTTCACATCCGACTTTATCGGCCGCCTACGCGCCCTTTACGCCCAGTAATTCCGATTAACGCTCGCACCCTCCGTATTACCGCGGCTGCTGGCACGGAGTTAGCCGGTGCTTCTTTTGCAGGTAACGTCAAGGCGCAAGGCTATTAACCTCGCGCTTTTCCTCCCTGCCGAAAGTGCTTTACAACCCGCAGGCCTTCTTCACACACGCGGCATTGCTGGATCAGGGTTGCCCCCATTGTCCAATATTCCCCACTGCTGCCTCCCGTAGGAGTCTGGGCCGTGTCTCAGTCCCAGTGTGGCTGGTCGTCCTCTCAGACCAGCTACTGATCGGAGCCTTGGTGAGCCGTTACCTCACCAACAAGCTAATCAGACGCAGGCTCATCCACCAGCGCGAGGCCCGAAGGTCCCTCGCTTTCCCCGTAAGGACGTATGCGGTATTAGCCCGGGTTTCCCCGGGTTATCCCCCACTAGTGGGTAGATTCCTGCGCATTACTCACCCGTTCGCCACTCGTCGCCAGGAAGCAAGCTTCCCGCGTTACCGTACGACTTGCATGTGTTAGGCATGCCGCCAGCGTTTAATCTGAGCCAGGATCAAACTCTTCAATTTAAGGCTTTTGCCGCCCGAAGGCGACGCAGTTACCCCGCGCGCAGCCGGCAAGCCGACCGCACCCGGGACGAATGCGCAATCACTTCAGACGCCAGACGCCCACACAAACTTCCTGACACGCTTGTTAAAGAACCGCCGGGAGCGCCCTTGAGGCACCTCCCCGCTACGAATGTTCAGCAGGATAGCAGCGGGAAATCAGAAAGTCAAGCGCATCCGCCAAGCCGGAAAATCAAGACCCCACGGCTAACCGCCCGGCCCCGCGGCATACGCGTCGATTAGGAGGGCGCACCGCAGCAACCCGCCAAGCGAAATCCTGCAGGGGGCGGCCAGAAGAAGCGGCCAGAAAGGCACCCGCGCGGCCTCTTCCCACGCCTGCCGCCCAGGCCGACCACTCTTCGTAGGCCAGGTGGCAGCTTCCCGCTCCGTGCCGCGCCGCACATCCAGCCCCTCGGCCTGATTACAACACCCTGGGACGGCGATCCCCCACAACGCGCTTATGCGCACGTACCCGAGAAGCGTGCGGAATCACCTGGCATGGTCGAATCAGCGGGAAGGTAGAGGCTAGATCTTCGCATCACATCGCCGTCTCAAGCCCTTTGCACTGTTCGGCAACCGTGGCCAACGCACCGTTGGCGTTGTCTTGCTCCGTCAGCAGTCCGTGAAGCATGAGGTCGCAGCTGCGGGCAGCCAGGCGTTCGGCGCTGCAAGTGCCGATTCCCCTGGCCGAGCCTGTCACCAAAGCGACACGACCCTTGATAGAAAACGAAGGGGATGGGTTAAGAGGTGTTAGAGGATGCGTTCATGACGGTCCTCCCGGGATTACTTGTCAGCGATAGAGAAGGATGAAAAGCTCCTTCGGGCCGGGCGCTCCTGTATGCAGCGTCTGTTCGATGTCGGCGGTGCGCGACGGACCATTGACGCAATGACAAGCCCATAGCGGAGGCTTCGAGGAGGACGGTGGCGTGCGCGAAAGCCTGCTCCAGCGAGTCGACGATGTCCTACTCCTCCAACAGCACCAGGTGCGTTGCCGGCAGAAAGGTCAAAACAGCCTGCGCGCGCGGCCTGTTCGTAAAAACAAGACTGCCCGTCTCGGCAATCGCGCAAGCTGCGCGCTGCAGGGAAAAAGCAGGAAAAGGCGAGACGAGAAAATCTGTTCCTTCCGTGCCTTCGTGCAATTCTCTCGGACGGCAGCAATCTTCGAGGCTGGCGAGAAGGCCAGGATTTTCGAGAAGAGGTTTCTGGGAGGCGTCGAGGAGGAGGAGAGGCTAGTCGTCTCCTTTGCCACCTGGTTGCTTGAAAAAGGCTTTGAGAACCTTGCCGACAGCCTTTTTGTCCGTCACTTTTCCGGCCGCCAGGAATTGACACGTTAAAGAGCCTGTGCGCGCGAGACAAAACAGGCGGTGAGATCCTGCTCCTCTTCCTTAAGCTTTGGCCGCGCGGGCTTTGCGCGCAAAGCTTTTGCATCCCTGTTTTTTTGCGCGGCAAGCGCCTCCACCTTCCGCACTGCGTAATTTCGCCGTAATCCTCGCGGACGCCAAGGCGTTTCGTTGCTCGCTCAAAATGGGGGCGGTCATGGCACGGGAGTCATGGCACGGGAGGGGTGTCGTGAAGCGTAATCGCCGAGCAGGCGCCGCGGCTGATGGGAAAGTCTCGCGTGCCCGTCCAGCCGCCAAGCCCCGGCAGGAAGGCGCCGTGTCCCCTGCCGAGCGCGGCCACCTTCAACAGGCGCAAAGCGCAGGCGAGGAAGAATCGGTAAAGTCGAGGCATGTGATAACCCAGGTGAAACACGCCATTGAAAAAAGCGTTTGCGCATAAATTCTCGGCGTGTCCCCCTTATTCCCCCTTAGCGAGCAGCCATCCACGACGGGCAAGATACAGTCGCATCAAAAACCAGATCAGTAGCAAAACGCCAAGGGCAAACACAATATCGCCCGGCACACGCAGCCAGACCAGTCGTTCCATCCATTCGGAATGCACGAATGACTCACTACGGGCATGCCAATAGCCTTTGCTGAAAGACTGGTAAGCCTGCATCAAACCCTGCGGCAGAAGCGACCCAAACACCATCAGTGCCAAGCCGCCATTGAACAGCCAGAAAGCCCAGCGCAGACCTGAGTCTTTCCATGCCGATGTTTTGCCCGCCAGCCCGCGCATACAAAACAATAACAAGCCAATACCCAGCATACCATACACCCCAAATAGAGCCGCATGGGCATGCGTTGATGTCGTCATCAAGCCTTGCATATAATAAAGTGCCAACGGCGGATTGATTAAAAAGCCCAATACGCCTGCACCGATAAGATTCCAAAACGCCACGGCCAAAAAGAACATCATCGGCAAATGATAGCTACGTGTCCACGGCGCATCCCGCTCAAGACGCCAATGGTCGTAGGCAGAAAATGCAATCAGGGCCAGCGGCACCACTTCCAGTGCCGAAAAAACCGCCCCCAAAGCCAGAACCGATTGCGGGGTGCCGGAAAAATATAAGTGATGGAATGTGCCTATCACACCGCCGCCCAAAAATATCATGGCACTGAACATTGTATAGATTGTTGCCGCTTTGGCGTTGAGCAAGCGCATGTGTACGAAGATCCATGCAATCCACGCTGTGGCGAAAACCTCAAACACACCTTCGACCCACAAATGGACAACCCACCACCGCCAATACTCGGCAATCGTGAGATGGCTTGTGCGGTCCCATAACAGTCCGGCTCCGTAAAGCAGGCCGATGGCGGTCGTGGCCAGAAACAGTAAAATCAACAAATGCCGGTCGTCGCGGCGGGCACGGATAGCCGGCACGATATTGCGCGCCATCAGCACCAGCCAGAACAACAGTCCAGCAAACAGTAAAATCTGCCAGAGGCGTCCCAAATCGAGATATTCATAGCCTTGATGACCAATCCAGAAATTCATCACCGGGTCCGTGATATGGCCTTGAATGGCGGCCCACTCGCCGATCATTGAACCCAGCGTCACCACGACCAGCGCCACAAACAGCACATTAACCAGGTGTTTTTGCCCCGTAGGTTCTGCCTGCCTGATAAGCGGGCCGATATAAAGACCGGCCGCCAGCCATGACACGGCAATCCACGTCACCGCCAATTGTGTGTGCCATGTGCGCGTCAACGCATAGGGCAAATAATCGGCCAGGGGGAAGCCGTAAAAATCGTGCCCTTCCACCGCATAATGCGCCGTTATCGCGCCCAGCAAGATTTGCAATCCCAACAACACCGCGACCAGCCAGAAAAACTTCTCGGTGCTGCGCATGGACGGCGTCGGCGTTAGCTTTTCCAACGGATTGGTTTGCGCGAATCCATCTTCGGGTTTTTGCTCCAATTGCCATGCATCGCGCTGGCGACTGAAAAACCATGCCAGCAGACCGATAGAACCAAGCAGCAGTATCACGCTGACGAAAGTCCAGATAAAAGCCTCCGGCGTCGGGCGATTGTCGACCAACGGCTCGTGCGGCCAATTGCTGGTATAGGTGACCGTATCATTTGGCCGATGTGTCACCGACGCCCATGATGTCCACCAGAAAAACGCCGTCAGCGCCCGTAATTCCTGCGGTGTCGCCGCATCACCCAGCGGATTGTCGGCAATGGCATAGGCTTCACGCAAATTTTTGAATAATGGGCTCTGACTGTCGCCGAACAGATTGCCATAATAGGAAGTCATCTGTTCAATGGCGCGTGCGCGGTCATTCGATACGGTAATTGTGCCGTCATCCGGATTGAAACGGTTGCGCTTCATCTCGACGCTGAGTTCGGCGCGTAGCGCAGCGCGTTGGCTCTCCGGCAAAGCCATATAATCGCCACCGGCGCGTCTATTGAGAATGGCCAGTGCTTCACGATGTAGTTGGTCAGTCGTCCAGTCGGGCGCAAGATAGCCGCCATGCCCCCAAATGGAACCAAGCTGCATGCCGCCCAATCGACGCCATAAATCCATGCCATTTTGAATATCGTCGGCAGTGAAAATCACCTGTCCGCTTTCGCCGACTACCCGGTCAGGGCGGGGCGGCATTTCTTGATAAATGCGTCCGCCAATCAACAGTAAAACCGAAAATGAGAAGGCAAGAGAAACAATGAAGATGGCCCACAAACGTGGAATCGTAAAAACAGTTTGATAATTCATAACCTACACTCTTTTATCTTTGAATCGTTATCTAAACAAAACTCTATGACCTATCCGCCTTGTTGCTTTGCAATCTCATC
>JABAAT010000011.1 GCA_014238615.1 Gammaproteobacteria bacterium
ATGCTATTTTCGGGGCCGTGATCTGATGAGTGACAGGCCTTACTTCATTCCGCGGCATCTTGATGACCCGCCGATGTTGTTCTTGTGGCAGGCGGACTCGGTCCTGCTGGTGGTGTTCTTCTTTATCCTGGGCTGCCTGTTGCAGATCCCGATAATCGCCACCCTGCTTGGGTTTCTGGCGGCGCGTGCCTGGGGGCGGATGCGCGAAAGCGGTGCGCGCGGCCTGCTGCCGGCGCTGCTGTACTGGTATGGACCCCTGTGGCTGACCGGGCGGCCGTCCAGCAGCGTGCGCGAGTACCTGAGCTCGTGAGTCCCCGCTGGTATCGCGCTTCACTGGCGGCCGTGGTGCGGCGCCGCAACCTGTGGATGGTGGTGGCCGTGTTTTCGACCGGCTGTAACCTGCTGCTGGCCGTCTTTCTCGTTTCGCGCGAGGTGCGGGAGCGCGTCATCGTGGTGCCGCCGCGCCTGGAGCGGGCTTTCTGGATGCAGGGGGGCGCGGTCAGCGCCTCCTACCTGGAGCAGGTGGCTGTTTTCGCGGTCGAGCTGGCGTTGACTTACAGCCCCGAGAACACGCACTACCGGATCCAACAGTTGCTGCGGCTCAGCGATCCGGCTGTTTACGGGAAGCTCTCAAGGAAACTGCACGCCGAGGCCGAGCGGGTCAAGCGCACCAGGACGGCGGCCGTGTTCCATCCGCAGGAAGCGCGGGTGCGCACCGCTGAGCGCAAGGTGCTCGTGACCGGGATGCATCGGCGTATGACGGGCGGCAAGGTGCTTGATAGCCGGCAGCTGGTCCTGGTGGTGGAGTTTTCTTCAGGTGACCGGCCCCTGGTTCTGGCTTTATGGGAGGTGGACCCGCATGCCCTGGATCCTTTCAGCGCTCCTGCTGCTGAGCTTACTCAGCGCTGATCCGGGTCGCGCCGCCCAAGTGGTGGAGGTGACCGAGGGGCGCAGCGTTCCCGTGCAGGTCGCGCGCGCCGATCTGACCCGCATTGCCATGGCGGATGGGGGGCGCATCGTGCGGGTCTGGACACGGGCCTCGCAGGTGACGTTGCGCGCCGATTCTGAATCGGGGCAGGTGTTCCTGCGGCCGACACCCGGTACGGAGGCCTTCACCCTGTACCTTCGTGACGCCGCCGGCGCCACTTACAGCCTGCTGGCGCTGCCGGCGGAGGTACCGGGGGACACCGTGTTTATTCGCCCGGCCAATCCTCCCGGGGCGGTTGCCGCGCCGGCCGGGGCGGTGTCCGAGCCCTACCTGGCGCGTCTGAAGCGCTGGGCGCGGGTGCTGGCCAGGGGAGGGGTGCCCCGGGAGGCGCGGGTGCTGGAACTGGACGAACCCGTGCCGCTCTGGGAGGAGGTTGGGTTGCGGCTGCGGCTGCGGGCGTGGGCCGGCGACCTGGTAGGGGAGCGTTACCTGTTGGCCAACCTGGGGGATGCGGAACTGCGCGTCGAGGAGCGCGAATTCTCAGTACTGGGACGGGTTCTGGCGGTCGCCGTGGAACGCCACGTGCTGGCGCCGGGTGAGAGCGGCGCCGTGTTCCTGTTGCGGCGCGCGGAGTAGGTCGGTGGCGCTGGACACCGCGACCCGTCTGAAGGCGCGCCAGATGTTCCTGGCGATCCTTATCTTCCTGGGTTTCCTGGGGTTGGTGCTGCTTGGCTTGTACATCTCGGAGCGGAGCTTCGCACCGAGGCGCGCCGTTCGGGATGAACTGCGTCATGACTTTCGGCTGCCGGGGCGGGAGATGGATACGGGGGCGCTGTGGCTGGAACGCTCCGAGGCCGAAATACAGCACCTGCGCGACAGCGACGAGCGCCTGCAACGGGAATTGGAAAAGATATTGGAACATTCGGAGGAGGAGCGGGAAAGTCTGCGGCGCCTGGAGCAAAACCTGGCGCGCCTGGAGAGCGGCTGGCAGGCCCGGAACGAGTTCGAGCAGGTCGTGGAGGAAACGGCGCCGGCACCGCTTCCGGCACCGGATTTCGAACTGGCGCCGCCGCTCCCGGAACCGGTTCTCCCATTACCCGTGGAGTTGCCGTCGGTGTCCGTCGCGACGGCGCCCTCGACGCATCCCGGCGGTGATTTTCTGACCTTGGAAGTCAACGGCGCGGGACCCGCTTCCGGCACCCCGGGAGCTGATGTCCGGGCGGCTGGTACGCACCGTGTCGCGGCTTACCTGCCGGCGGGCAGTTTCGTGACGGCGCTGTTGCTCACCGGCCTGGATGCTCCTACCGGCGGCCTGGCGCGCGGCAATCCCTTGCCGGTCCTGCTGGCGCTGGTCGATAACGGACGTCTGCCGAACCGGTTTCGGCATCGGGTGAGCGAATGCCAGGTCACGGCCGCCGGGCACGGCGATCTTGCCTCTGAACGCGCTTACCTGCGCTTGGAGCGCCTGTCCTGCGTGCTGCGTGATGGATTGGTGTTGGATCTGCAGGTGCGCGGCTACGTGGTGGGTGAGGATGGCAAGGCCGGCCTGCGCGGCCGCGTGGTCTCCAAGCAGGGCGCCCTCATCGCGCGCTCGCTGCTGGCGGGGGTGGCCGGCGGCATCGGTGAGGGTTTGTCGCAATCCTTGACCAGCGTCAGCACCAACGCGCTCGGTTCGGTGGAATCGGTCAGTGGTGACAGGCTGCTGGAGTACGGTCTGGCCCGGGGAGCCGGGGGCGCCCTGGACCGGATCGCGCAGTGGTACCTGGAGCGGGCCGAGGAGGTTTACCCGGTGCTCGAGGTGGATTCCGGGCGGCGCGTGGAGATCGTACTGACCGAGGGTCTGGAGTTGGGGGCCGACCTGTTTGCGCGTGCCGCCCGGAGCGATGTTTCCTCCGCCGCGCCGCATGATCCTTTCACCCGGGGTTCCCCGTGAACCAGGCGCCGCTGTTGCTTCCGGCGGTGCTGCTTTGCCTGTTGTCCGGCTGCGGCGGCCGTTACGTTTGCG
>JABAAT010000009.1 GCA_014238615.1 Gammaproteobacteria bacterium
CGGCAAGGGGCGCAGCATCCTCACGCCTGGCCACCCTCTTCCGGCCCGCCGCCCAGGCTCTCCAGCAGCGTACGGCGCAGGCGCTCTAACAGCCTGGGGTCCGTCAACGGCTGGTTCTTACGGTCTCGGATGAAGAAGAAATCCTGCACCCGCTCACCGTAGGTGGCGATCCTGGCCCCGCCCAGGAGTTCCTGCTCGTCGGCCGGCGGCAAGGGGCGCAGCATCCTCACGCCTGGCCACCCTCTTCCGGCCCGCCGCCCAGGCTCTCCAGCAGCGTACGGCGCAGGCGCTCTAACAGCCTGGGGCCCGTCAACGGCCTGTTCTTACGGTCTCGGATGAAGAAGAAATCCTGCACCCGCTCGCCGCAGGTGGCGATCCTGGCGCGGCCCAGGAGTTCCTGCTCGTCGGCCGGCGGCAAGGGGCGCAGCGCCCTCACGCCTGGCCACCCTCTTCCAGCACGCCGCCCAGGCTTTCCAGCAGCGCGCGGCGCAGGCGCTCTAACAGCCTGGGACCCGTCAACGGCCGGTTCTTACGGTCTCGAATGAAAAAGAAATCCTGCACCCGCTCGCCGTAGGTGGCGATCCTGGCACCGCCCAGGTGTTCCTGCTCGTCGGCCGGCGGCAAGGGGCGCAGCACCCTCACGCCTGGCCACCCTCTTCCAGCACGCCGCCCAGGTTTTCCAGCAGCGTGCGGCGCAGGCGCTCTAACAGCCTGGGATCCGTCAACGGCCGGTTCTTACGGTCTCGGATGAAGAAGAAATCCTGCACCCGCTCGCCGTAGGTGGCGATCCTGGCCCCGCCCAAACGCACCCCGCAGTGTTGCAGCGAGTTGCCGACGCTGCACAACAGGCCGGGCCGATCCGTCCCGGTCAACTCCAGGATGGTGCGGCTCCTGGCCGGGTCCTGGGTGAAGCTCAGCGTGGTCGGAATAGGAAAGTGGCGCAGGCGCCGGGGGTGTCGCCGCACCGCGCGCCGTGGCGCCCGGCGCGTGATCGCGCCCAGGGCGGCGCGCAGCGTCTGCACCACCTCCAGTGCGCGGCGGCGGTCACGCGGCGCCCCGTGCTCTCGTTCCAGCACCGTGTAGCTGTCCAGGGTGTAAGCGTTGGCGGCGGTGATCACCCGGGCGTCGGCAACGTTCATTCCCAATCGATCCAGGCTGTTCACGATGGTGCTGAAGATGTGGTCCTGGTCCGGCATGTAAATGAACAGCTCGGAACCACCGCGGAAGCCGCGGCTGCGGAACAGCACCAGCGGCTTCGGCACCCGCGGCGCACTCACGGCGCGCGCGTGCCAGGCGATTTCCCCGGGCAGGTAGCGCAGGAAGTACTCCTCGCCGAGGCTGTCCCAAAGCTTCTTGATGCGCGCGCGGCGCGCGGTCCCGGAGGGCAGCAGCGCAAGCGCCGCGGCGCGGGTCTGCGCGCAACGCTCGCGCAGTTCCAGGGGATGCTCCAGGCCGCGCCGCAGGGCCAACAGGGTGCGTTGATAAAGCAGCTCCAACAGGTAAGCTTTCCAGTCGTTCCAAAGGTTCGGGTGGGTGCCGCGGATGTCGGCCACGGTCAACGGCAACAGGTACTCCAGGTGCAGGCGATCTCCCACGAGGCGGGCGCAGCGATGAATGACGCGATCATCGTCCAGATCCGCGCGTTGCGCGATGTGGGACAGCACCAGGTGGTGACGTACCAGCCAGGCCACCAGGCGCGCGTCGTATTCGCTGAGACCATGCCTGCGGCAAAAGTCCAGCGCCGCGTCCGCGCCCAACACGCTGTGATCGCCGCCGCGGCCCTTGCCGAGGTCATGAAACAGGGCCGCGAGCAGCAGCAGCTCAGGCCTGGGCAGCGCCCGCGCCAGGTTGCGCGCGAGCGGGAAGGTCGGGTCGTCCGCCTCTCCCTGCAACCAGTCTCCCACCTGCTCCACCACGCGCAGGCTGTGTTCGTCCACGGTGTAGGCGTGGAACAGGTCGAACTGCATGCGGCCCTCTACCTCCCCGAAATAAGGCAGGCAGGCGCCGAGCAGCCGGTAGCGATGCAGCAGCCGCAGGATCCCGGCGGCGCCTGGGCCGCGCACGAGTTCCATGAACAGGGCGCGGGTGCGGTCATCGGCGCGCGCCGCACGGTTCATGGAGGGCACATACCGGCACAGGGCCCGCGAGGTCGCCGGGGCCAGGCGCCGCGCGCCCCGCTCCCGCGCCAGGCAACGCAAGGC
>JABAAT010000025.1 GCA_014238615.1 Gammaproteobacteria bacterium
CGAGCAGGTGTTGCGCAGCCGGGAGATCGAGGAAGTCATCAGCGTGGCCACGGTGCGCAGCGTGCTGGGCCGGGATTTCATGATCAGCGGGCTGGATTCCATCGGCGAGTCGCACAACCTGGCCCTGCTGCTCAGCGCCGGTTCGCTGGCCGCGCCTTTTACCATCGTGGAAGAACGCACCGTGGGACCCAGCCTGGGGCGGGAAAACATCGAGCGCGGCCTGAACTCCATCCAACTGGGACTGGGGCTGGTGCTGATTTTCATGGTGCTTTACTACAGCGTGTTCGGACTCATCGCGAATCTCGCCCTGATGCTGAACCTGGTGCTGCTGGCCGCCCTGCTCTCCCTGCTGCAGGCCACCCTGACGCTGCCGGGCATCGCCGGCGTCGTGCTCACCGTCGGCATGGCGGTGGACGCCAACGTGTTGATCTTTGAGCGCATCCGGGAAGAACTGCGCAACGCCAACACGCCCCTGGCCAGTATCCAGGCCGGGTACGAGAAGGCATTTTCCACGATCGCCGACGCCAACATCACCACCCTGATCGCCGCGGTGATCCTGTTCGCAATCGGCTCGGGCCCGGTGCGCGGCTTTGCGGTCACCCTGAGCCTCGGCATCCTCTGCTCCATGTTCACCGCCATCATGGGCACCCGCGCCCTGATGCAGTTGCTTTACGGCCGCGCCCGGGCGCTCCGGCGCTTGCCTATCGGGGCCATGCAGCTGCTAAGGCGACGCGCCCGCGCCCTGAATTTCATGGGACACCGCCGCTTCGGCGCCGTGTTGTCGGGCGTCTTACTAAGCATCGCCGTGGCTTCCCTGCTCACCCGCGGGCTGAACTTCGGCATCGACTTTACCGGCGGCACCCTGGTGGAGGTGGAGTACGAAACGCCCGTGGACATCGGCGCGGCCCGCGAACTGCTGGCCGGCACCGAGTTCGAGGACATCGTGCTGCAGGCCGTCGGAGAGGAGCAGAAGCAATTGCTGATGCGCCTGCAGGCGGAGGCAGAGGACGGCGCCGCGCGCTCGGAGCGCCTGTTGGAGCTGCTGCGCGGCGGCGGCGGCGCGCCGCGGCTCAAGCGGGTGGACTTCGTTGGCCCGCAGGTCGGCAAAGAATTAGCCGAACTGGGCAGCCTGGCGTTGTTGATGGCGCTGCTCTGTATCCTGATTTACGTGGCGCTGCGCTTTGAACTGCGCTTTGCGGTGGGCGCCATCGCCGCCCTGCTGCATGACGTGTTGCTCACGGCCGGCTTCTTTTCCGTCTTCGGCTTCGTTTTTGACTTGTCCGTGCTGGCAGCGCTGCTGGCGGTGATAGGCTACTCCCTGAACGACACCATCGTGGTATTTGACCGCATCCGTGAGAATTTCCGTCGTCTGCACCAGAAAACCCCGGTGGAGGTCTGCAACGTCTCACTGAATCAAACCTTGAACCGCACCCTCGTCACCACGCTGACCACCCTGCTGGTGCTGGCTTCGCTGTTCCTGTTCGGCGGCGAGATCATCCGGCCGTTCACGGTGGCGCTGGCCGTCGGCGTGCTGGTGGGGACTTACTCGTCGCTGTTTGTCGCGAGCCCGGTCGCCCTGGGCCTGGGGGTCAGCCACCGCGATCTGCAGTTGCGCACCCGGGACGCGAAGGACTCGGGCGCGGTCGTGTGAAG
>JABAAT010000008.1 GCA_014238615.1 Gammaproteobacteria bacterium
AGCAACGGCGCCGGGGAATAGGCGCCCATGCCCCCGGTATTCGGCCCGCGGTTGCCCGCATCGCGCGTCTTGTAGTCGCGTGCCCCCTCCAGGGGCAGGCAGTCGCGTCCGTCGCAGATGGCCATGAAACTCAGTTCGCGGCCTTCCAGGTATTCCTCGATCACCAGGCAGCGCCCGGCATCGCCGTGCAGCTTTCCAGACAACATGGCCTGGGCGGCGGCGACCGCCTCGTCCCGATCCGAGGTGATCAGCACGCCTTTGCCGGCCGCCAATCCGTCCGCCTTCAGCACCAGCGGCAAGGGCGCGGCGGCGATGTGTTCCAGGGCCGCGCCGGAGTCGTCGAAGGCGCGCCAGGCAGGTCCGGGGATGCCGTGCCGCGCGCAGAATTCCCTGGCGAAGCGTTTTGAACCTTCCAGGCGCGCGGCGGCGCGGGAGGGGCCGAAGCAGGGCAGGCCGAGGGCCTGGAAGCGGTCGCACAGCCCGGCTACCAGCGGCGCCTCGGGACCGACGATGGTCAGGTCCGGCTTCTCGCGCCGCGCGAAATCGACCAATTCAGGCAAGGCCTCGGGAGAGATGTCGATATTCGAGACGCCGGGTTCCATGGCGGTGCCGGCATTGCCGGGAGCCACCCAGACCCGGCGCCCGCGCGCCGCGCGCGCGATGCTCCAGGCCAGGGCGTGCTCGCGCCCCCCACCGCCGATCACCAGGACGCGCATGCCGCCGCGTTTCCCCTAGTGGGCGAAATGCCGCATGCCGGTAAAGAGCATGGCCAGTTTCAGACGGTTGACAGCGCCGATGACTTCCGCGTCACGTTGTGCCCCACCCGGCTGGATGATCGCCCGGATGCCTTCCCGGGCCGCTTCTTCCACCCCGTCGGGGAAAGGAAAGAAGGCGTCCGAGGCAAGCACCGCGCCGTCCGTGTCCAACTGCGCCGCGCGTGCCTTCAACAGCGCGATGCGCACGCTCAGCAGGCGGCTTGGCTGCCCGCCGCCGATGCCCACGGCGGCGCGCCCGCGGGCCAGCACGATGGCGTTCGAGCGCACGTGGCGCACCACCCTCCAGGCGAAGCTTAAGTCTTCCCACTCGCTGTCGGTGGGTCGTCGTGCACTGACCAGCTTGATGTCTTCGGGAGCGACCGCACCCTGGTCGGCATCCTGCACCAGCAGGCCGCCGTTGATGCGCCTGAATTCCAGTTCCGGCGCCGCCCCCGTGGCGCGCCGCCCGCAGGCCAGCACCCGCACATTCGCCTTGGCGGCCAACACCGCGAGGGTTTCCTGCGCCACCTCCGGTGCCGCGATGACTTCCACGAACTGTCGCTCCAGTATGGCCCGGGCGGTCTTCTCGTCCAGGCGCCGGTTGAAGGCGATGACGCCGCCGAAGGCCGATTCCTGGTCCGCGCGGTAGGCGAGGTCGTAGGCTTCCACGGAACTCTCCGCGAGCGCGACCCCGCAGGGATTGGCGTGTTTGACGATGGCGCAGCAGGGGTCGGTAAAGGACAGGGAGCACTTCAGTGCCGTGTCCACGTCAAGCAGGTTGTTGTAGGACAGGGCCTTGCCCTGCAGGAGGCGCGCCGCGGCCAGGGAACCGGGGGGGCTGCGCTCCGGCAGGTAGAGCGCCGCTCCCTGGTGCGGATTTTCTCCGTAACGCAGTTCCCGCCGCTTCCGAAACTGGAAAGTGAAGGTGCGTGGAAAGATCGTCGCGCCCTTGGCATCCGTTTCCATGAGACCGCCCAGGTAATTCGAAATCGCGCCGTCGTAACGAGCGGCCAGGGCAAAAGCTTTCTGAGCCAGGTGTAGGCGAAACCCGTCGCTCAGGCTGCCCCCGCCGCGCCGCAGTTCCTCCAGTACCCGTGGATAGTCGTCGGGACTGCTCACCACGCCCACGGCGGCGTGGTTCTTGGCCGCGGCACGCAGCATGGCCGGTCCGCCGATATCGATCTGCTCGATGGCCTCGGCCGGCTTACAGTCCGGCCTGGCGATGGTCTTTTCAAAGGGATAGAGGTTGACTACCAGCAGCCCAAAGAGCGAGATGTCATGCGCCGCCAGCGCTTCCTCGTCCAGCCCGGGGCGTCCCAGCAGGCCGCCGTGGATTCGCGGGTGCAGGGTTTTCAGGCGGCCGTCCAGAAGTTCCGGGAAGTCCGTGTAATCGGCGACTCCCCGCACCGTCAGGCCAGCCTTCAGCAGGAGCTCCCGGGTGCCGCCGGTGGAGAGGAACTCAAAGCCGTGCTCGTCCTTCAGGACCTGGCAGAATTCCCCCAGCCCGCTTTTATCGGAGACGCTGACCAGCGCCAGGCGTGGCCCGGTCAATCAGGCTTTCTGCCTTTGTCCATTCGTGCGGCGCGTCCCGTTCGGTTGCAACAGGCCGTAGCGGGTCAGACGCCGGCACAGGGTCACCCGATGCATCCCCAGCAGTTTTGATGCCTTGGCATGGTTGCCCTGCACATGCCGCATGACCACCTCGAGCAGCGGGCGTTCCACCTCGGCCAACACCAGTTTGTAGAGGTGAATCGGTTGCTCACCGTTCAGGGAAGTGATGTATTCCTCCAGCGCGTGGCGTACCTGGGTGGCCAGGGTGCCCCCTGTCGGTTGCCAACTCGGAGGAGCTCCGGGGGGCTGCGTCGTGGAGCCGGCGCTCCCATTCCCGCCTTCCGGTCCGGCAGCCGCCGCGCCGCGCGTCTTCACGGTTTTGCTTTTTAGTCGGGATTTCTTATTGGAACCTGGGTTGGATACTGAGGTCCGTATTGCAACGGATGATTTTTTTCCAGGCATCTTTAGATGTTCTCGCACACAGGTTTCTGAATGGACTTGGTTTGGGCCTCGTGCCTGTTGCCCGGAGGGCAGGTATGGAAGCATGCGCCGCGCACCGGACGCCGCTGGATTCCAGGGTCCCCACGATCTGGAGAAGATTCAGCAACGGGTAGAGCCGTAAAGCATAACGGAAAGGCGGGCAAGCCGTCATCGCTTCCGGGCGCCGCCGCCGCTGTCCGCGGCGCCCCCCGGTCGCCCCGCGCCCCCGGGACCCTTGGCGCACAAGGCTGGAAATGCGCCGCGCGCCGCGCCGGCCACCCGATCGCCCCGGGCGCCCGGGCGGCGCCCAGGCGCGTCCGGCGAATCCAACCGGCCTGCCCGGGCGTTTCGGCCACCGGGCACGGATCGGTTACTATGGAAGGTGCGCCGGGCGCCCCCGCGAAGCGCGCTTCCGGAGTGCCGGACAGGGGAAACGCGGTCCCCCTGGAGCCTGCTTGCGATGCCCCGCGCCCAGCACGGCTACCCGGAGGTAAGTCTTTATGCTCACGATCTTCATAGGGTTCCTGGTGATCATTGCGGCGGTGCTGTTTATCGCTGTCTTGATCTACAACAACCTGGTCAAGTTCAAGAATCGCTACGAGAACGCCTTCGCGCAGATTGACGTGCAGCTCAAGCGGCGCTACGACCTGATTCCCAACCTGGTGGAGACGGCGAAGGGCTATATCAAGCATGAGCGGGAAACCCTGGAGGCCGTCATCGAGGCGCGCAACCAGGCTGCGGCCGGTCTTCAGCAAATGGCTTCCAACCTCGGTGATGCCGGGGCCGCGAATGCACTGGCTGGCGCCGAAGGCAACCTGATGGGAGCCCTGGGGCGCTTCCAGGTGGTGGTGGAGGCCTATCCGGAGCTCAAGGCCAACGAGAACATGCTTGCGCTTTCAGAGGAACTCAGTTCCACTGAAAACAAGGTGGCCTTCTCCCGCCAGGCCTTCAATGACGCCGTCACCGATTACAACACCTATCGTGAAAGCTTTCCGGCCTTGCTCCTGGCTCCCATGTTCGGCCACCCGCGTGATGTGCCTCTCCTGGAGTTCGAGGATCGCAAGCAGTTGGAACAGGCACCGCAAATTTCCTTCTGACCAGGAAGATTTTTCGCCCGCCGGGTCCACCTGGGTCGTCCGCCTGAACCACCTGATGTGCTTGTCGTCCATGCGTGTTGTACGCCGGATTGATGGCTGACTGCATGCGCCCGGCAGGGCCTGTCTCGTGCGGCCGCGGCATGCATCGGGGCATGCACCGGGGTGTGCGGCCGCCTGCACGGCGTGCGTCGTCGTCCGGTCGGCCGTGAACATTTGCGCAACCAGGAGGCGGATACGGCGTGCATCCAGGAGGCGTTTTGATACCCCCGGGGACGCGCCCGGCGGCGTGCGGCCATGAACTTTTTCAAAGCCCAGGACGAGGCGCGCCGCAACACCCTGTGGCTGGTGCTGCTGTTCGGTTGCGCCGTCCTGGCCGTTATCTGTCTTGTGTACCTGGGATTGGAATGGGCCGTGCAACTCCAGACCCCGCACGGGTTTTCCCTGCAGAAGCTTTCCGGGAGCCTGTTTGCAGGGGTGGCTTTCGGCATCAGCGCGTTGGTCCTGTGCGGTTCTCTTGTCAGGTATCTCCAGCTCAAGGACGGCGGCGCGGTCGTTGCGAAAACCCTGGGCGGGAGCCTGGTGCCGCGCGCGGCAAGCGATCCGGATCAGCGCCGGTTGCTCAACGTGGTGGATGAGATGGCCATCGCTTCCGGGGTGCCGGCGCCGCAGGTTTACCTGTTACCCGAGACAGGCATCAACGCCTTCGCCGCCGGTCACGACTACGGCAGCGCTGTCATCGGTGTCACAACCGGCACCGTCAGGCAACTGGATCGGGACGAATTGCAGGGGGTCGTGGCCCACGAGTTCAGTCACATTCTGAACGGCGACATGCGTTTCAACCTCCGCCTGTTGTCCGTGCTGAGCGGTATCGAGTGGCTGAGTCATATCGGCCGCGCCATGCTCTATTCGCGTTTCCACCGTCGCTCCTCGGGCAACACGGTGCTGCCCGGCCTTGTGCTTTGCGTCGCCGGCTCCGCGGGCGTTTTCTTCGGCAACTGGATCCGTTCGGCGGTGAGCCGCCAGCGCGAATACCTGGCGGACGCCTCGGCGGTGCAGTTTACGCGCAACCCCCGCGGCATCGGACTGGCCTTGCAGAAAGTGATGCTGGCCAATGGCCTGTTGCAGCACCCGCGGGCCGCGGAATACGGTCACATGTATTTCAGCAGCGGCATCGCCTCTTACCTTGGGGGAATTTTTGCGACACATCCGCCGTTGGAACATCGCGTCCGGCGCATTCTGCCGGAATGGCGCGGCCGCCCTGAAGTGAGCTTGAAGCAGCTGGAGCCGGAAGCAGCACCGGAGCGCGGGCAGCAGGGTCGGCGGTCGCGTATGGGGTTTCCGGGCGCCTTGCTGGGAGTTGCCGCCTTGGGAGGCCGTCCGGGAGCGGTCCCCGGGAGCCAGCTCATCGACTCCATCGGTAACCCACGCCATGCACACGGCGCCGCCGCGCGGGCCTTGCTGAGCGGCCTGCCGCTTCCGTTGCGGAACGCCACGGAGGCGCCCAACACGGCGCGCGCCTTGTGTTACGCATTACTGCTGAGTCCCCTTGACGCCGGGCTCAGGCGGCGGCAGCTGGCGCAGCTGGAGCGTGCCGCCGATCACGGTGTGTTCCCCGAGACCGTCAAGCTGTTGCCCGAGCTCGGCCGCCTGCAGTCCACCATGCGCCTGGCCCTGGTGGAGCTGGCGATCCCCAGCCTGCGTGCGCTCAGCCCCGCGCAGTTCAAGCGCTTCCGGGAGAACCTGGAACTGCTCATCCTGATGGATCAGAAGGTCACGCTCTTTGAGTGGTGCCTGAAGTCCCTGGTGTTTCACTACCTGGACGCACACTTTCAGCCGCGTGCCCGTGCACCCGCCGTCGGCCGCATGGAAGCGTTGCGCGAGGACTGCGCCTATGCGCTCTTCCTGCTGGCCCGCGCCGACAGCCCGGACGCGCACGTGGCAGCGGCGTTCAGCGCGGGCGGCGCGACCCTGGGCCTGGAACTGCGGCCGCCGTCGGGTGCACCGGACATGCTGCGCCTGGAACGCGCCATGCATCGCCTGGCGGGCTTAACGCCGCGCCTCAAGGAGCGGTTTCTGCGGGCCGGCTTAAGCTGCATCCAGCACGATCAACAGGTGCGGGTCTCCGAAGCCGAATTGCTGCGCGTTTACGCGGCCCTGCTGGACTGCCCGATGGCGCTTGTGCTCAGTGCTTCCCAGGCAGCCGATGCGCCGCCCGCGCCAGCGGACGATACCGGAAGCAACTCACCAGGTGGTCATTCACCATGCCGGTAGCCTGCATATGCGCGTAGAGAATGACAGGCCCCACGAAGCGAAAGCCCCGCCGCCGCATGTCCCGGCTGATGGCCTCGGAGAGCGGCGTGCAGGCCGGCAGTTCGCGGGCGTGAATGCGTCGATTGACGATGACCCGGTGCTCGACAAAAGCCCACATGTAGCGCGAGAAGGAGCCGCATTCACGGCGCACGGCAAGGAACGCCCGGGCGTTCCCGACGGTGGCTTCAAGCTTGCGCCGATTGCGGATGATCCCCGGATCGGCGAGCAGACGCCGGATGCGGGCCGGCGTGTAGCGCGCCACCCGCTCCGGATCAAAATCGTCCAGGGCGGCCCGGAAATTCTCCCGCTTGCGCAGCACGGTCAACCAGCTCAGCCCGGCTTGCATCCCTTCCAGCACCAGGAACTCGAAGAGCTTGCGATCGTTGCGCACCGGCACCCCCCACTCCCGGTCGTGATAGGTGATGTATAAAGGATCATCCCCACACCAGCCGCAACGCCGCAACTTCATGCGCAGGCCGTCCGCGCCGCGCCAGACCGAGGCACAAAATCATGAGTGAGGGGCGGCATATCTACCTGCGCATACTGCGCTACGTACTGCCGTACTGGATGGTGCTGCTGGGCGGTGTGATCTGCACGCTGATCTTCGGCGCCACCGAACCGCTGCTGCCGCTGCTGCTCAAACCCCTCCTGGACAGCACGGAGAGCACGGTGGATACGAAATGGCTGCCGCTGCTGCTCCTGGCCCTGGCCCTGCTGCGCGGCCTGGCCGCTTTCGGCCGCACCTACTGCTCCAACTGGCTGGAGGCCACCTTCCAGCGCGACCTGCGCAACGACATGGTCAGTCACCTGGTGGGCCTGCCAATTTCCCACTACGACAATGAGACCACCGGTATGGCCATCAATCGTATCACACACCTGGTGGCCTCCCTCAGCCATGCGGCGGTGCACTCCAGCGTCACCCTGGTACAGGACAGCGCCAGGCTCATCGGCTTCATCTGCGTGCTGGTGTGGCTGAACGCGCAACTGGCCCTGTTCATCATCTGCCTGATCCCCGTCATCGCCCTGATCATCAGGAGATCGGCCAAGCGCATCCGCGGCCGCACCGAGCGCCTGAATCTCGCCCAGGGCCACGCCCTGGAGTTGCTGTACGAGACCATCGCCGGGAGAAAGGTCATCAAGGCCCACGGCGCCGAGCGCCAGGCCGCGCAGCGAGTCGTGGAGGTGCAGCGCACACTCAGGCAGGTCTTCATCCGCCGGGGCGCGGCCATCGCCCTCAACCAGCCGTTGACCCAGCTCGTCCTGGCGGTAGGCTTCGCCCTGGTCCTGTGGAGTTGCGGCGTCAGCCTTGAGAACGGCTCCATGACCCCGGGCGACGTGGCGGTCTTCCTCACCGCCATGCTGCTGTTGCCGCTTCCGGTGCGCGGCCTCACCAACCTGCATGCCCAACTCGAGATGGGCATCACATCGGGCAGGCAGGTCTTCTCCCTGCTGGACAGCCCCCCGGAGCCCGACCGCGGCCGGGTGCGCATGCAACGCACCAAGGGCGCCATCCACTTCAAGAATGTGACCTTCAGCTACCCCACCTCGGAGACCCCCGCCGTCCAGGACTTCAGCCTGCAGCTGAGACCGGGGGAGAGCCTGGCCCTGGTCGGCCGCACGGGCAGCGGCAAGAGCACCCTGATGAACCTGCTGCTGAGGTTTTACCAGCCCCAGCAGGGCAACATCCTCCTGGACGGCACCGACCTGCAGGAGCTCCACCTGGCCGACCTCCGCAGGCAGATCGCCCTGGTCACCCAGGATGTCGTCCTGTTCAACGAGAGCATCGCCTATAACATCGCCTACCCCAACCCACAGGACGAGTTACGCAAAGAAATAGAAGAGGCCGCCCGGAGAGCCGCCGCCATGGACTTCATCAAAAAGCTTCCACAAGGCATGAACACCAGGGTAGGGGAGCAGGGCACCCGGCTCTCCGGAGGACAGAAGCAGCGCATGTCCATCGCCAGGGCCTTTCTCAGGGACGCCCCCATCCTGCTTTTTGACGAGGCCACCTCGGCCCTGGACAGCAAGACGGAGTCAGACATCAAGAGCGCCCTGCGCCAACTCCTTCCAGGCAGAACCGCCATCATCATCACGCACAGGTTCTCCCTGATAGACTTCGTAGACCGGGTCGCCCTGGTAGAAAACGGACACCTCCTCATGACCGGCACCCACGCAGAGCTCCTAAAACAATCCACCCTCTACCAGGAACTCTACGAGAAGCAGCGCCTGGAATAACCCCACCCAG
>JABAAT010000007.1 GCA_014238615.1 Gammaproteobacteria bacterium
CAAGCACATGCAGCGGGACGCGCGCTTACTCCAGGACCGGGGCCGCGCCGAATCGGGACCGCGTTCCAACGTCTCTCACGATCCGCACGAGTTCCCGCACCCGCCGCCGCCGCGGCACCTGGCCGATTGCCGTGCGGAGGTCGCGCGCGCTTCCCGGCACAAGCGCCGCGACCACTTGCGCCTTCCGCATCGATCGCTCCCCTTCGATCCGGGCCCTGAATGCCGCAAGCACATGCAGCGGGACGCGCGCTTACTCCAGGACCGGGGCCGCGCCGAATCGGGACCGCGTTCCAACGTCTCTCACGATCCGCACGAGTTCCCGCACCCGCCGCAGGCGCGGCACCTGGCCGATTGCCGTGCGGGGTTGCGCGCCGCACATCCCCATCCCCCCGCAGGCGCCGCGTGAACGCCACGCGGCCCCTGCCTGACACCGCCCGGGCGCGGCGGCAGGAAGCACAAAACGCCGCGCTTTATCACCTGGCGGGCTGGGCTGACGGCTACTTCCAGGTCGGCCGCGGCGGCCGCCTGCTGGCTCACCCCTCCTGCCGCCCGGAGGCCGTCGTCGACCTCTATGAACTGGCGTTGAAACTCGAAGACATCGGCTACCCGCCTCCCGTCCTGGTGCGTTTCACCAACATCCTGGAACACCGCCTGCGGCGCCTGGACGCGGCCTTCGAAGCGGCCCGCAAGCGCCATGCTTACACGGGAAGCTACCACGCGGTGTATCCGTTGAAGGTGAATCAGCAACATTCGGTGGTTGCCGGCATCCTGCGACATGGGAGCGCGCACACCGGCCTGGAGGCGGGCAGCAAGGCGGAGCTGATGCAACTCCTGGCCCTGGCGGTGCCCGGACAGCCGCTCATCTGCAACGGCTACAAGGATCAGGACTACCTGCGCCTGGTCTGCGCCGGGCTGAGCATGGGCCTGGAACTCTACCTGGTGGCCGACAAGCTCTCCGAACTGCAGCCCACGCTGGAGGCGGCCGCGGAAGCTGGAGTGCACCCGTCCCTTGGCCTGCGCGTACGCCTGGCCTCCATCGCCTCCGGCAACTGGCAGAACACCGGCGGCGGCAAATCCAAGTTCGGGCTGACTCCCGGGCAGGTGCTGGAGGCCCTGCGTCAGCTGCGCGCCGCCGGGCGGCTGCAAGACCTGCGCCTGCTGCACTTCCACATCGGCTCCCAGGTGACCGACGTGCGCTACTTTCAGCGCGCCCTGCGCGAAGGCGCCTGTTACTACGCCGAACTGCGGGCCGCCGGCGCGCCCATCGACACCGTGGATGTGGGTGGCGGCCTGGGCATCGACTACGAAGGCAATCGCTCCACCGACCCCTGCTCCATGAACTACTCCATGGAGGAATACGCCGAGGTGGTCATCCAGGCGCTGGCCCAGGGCTGCGCGCAACACCAACTACCGCAACCCCGGGTCATCACCGAATGCGGACGCGCCATGACCGCCCACCACGCCATGCTGATCACCAATGTCATTAACACCGAGCGCGCCCCGGAGCATGTGCCGGAGCGCGCGCCCCCGGCGGAAGGCGCCCCACACGCGCAGGCGCTGCTGGAACTGGAACGGCTGCGCGCCGGGCTCAGTCGGGAAAACGCTGCCGCCACCTGCTCCGAGGCCGAGTCCTTCTGCGACGAGGCGCAGGAGCTATTCAACCACGGCCTGCTCGGGTTGAACGGCCTGGCCCGGGCGGCGGCGCTGTACCACGAACTCTGCCGCGCCGCGTTGCCCCTGTTGCCGGAAGACGCTAAAGCGGCGCCGGACCTGCGCCGCCGCCTGGCCGACAAGTACCTATGTAACTTCTCCGTGTTCCAGACCATCCCGGACGCCTGGGCGCTCCGCCAATCCTTCCCGGTAGTGCCGCTGCACCGGCTGGACGAAGCGCCCGAACGCCGCGCCGTGCTACACGACCTCACCTGCGATTCGGACGGCCGCCTGGACCAATATGTCACTGGCGCCGGCGTCGCCGCGCAGTTGCCCCTACACGCACCGCGCGCCGGCGAAGCCTACCTGCTCGGCATCTTCCTGCTGGGCGCCTACCAGGAAATCCTGGGCGACCAGCACAACCTGTTCGGCGACACCGCCTCGGTCAACGTGGAACTGCAATCCAACGGCTCTTACCGGATCAACGAACTGCGCGACGGCGACCTGGCGGCCGACCTGCTGCGCTATATCGGCCTGCCCGCGGAGACCATCCTGGAGCGTTGCGCGTCCAAGCTGGACGCGGCCGGCGCGGCCACCGCCGCCAAGACACGCTGCATGGAACTGCTGCGGCGCAACCTGCGCGCCCAGACCTATCTTGGGACGCGGCGGCGGGTATCCCCATGAAGTGCGGCGTCTTAGGACTGGGGGCCATGGGCGCCGGGATGGCCGCGAACCTGCAGCGCGCCGGGCTGCTTGCGGCCTGCTGGAACCGCGGCCCGGGGCGCACGCGGGGCCTGCCGGGAGTATCGACGCCGGCCGCGGCGGCGCAGCGCTGCGACCTGTTGCTGCTCAGCGTGTCCCGGGACGCGGATGTGCTGGAGGTGCTGCAAGCCCTGCTGCCGGGCGTACGGCAGGGCCTGGTGGTGGCCGACACCTCCACCGTGAGCGGTGCAACCTGCGTCAAGGCCGCCGCCCTGCTGGCGGAACGCGGCGCCCATTTCCTGGACTGCCCGGTATCGGGCGGCGTGGAGGGCGCGCGCGCCGGCAGCCTGGTGATGCTGGTGGGCGGCGACGCGAAGCGCCTGGAGCAGGTCCAGCCTGCCCTGGAAGCGGTGGCCTCCCGCATCTTCCACATGGGGCCCACGGGTGCCGGGCAGGCCGCCAAGGCCGTGAACCAGCTCATGGCCGCCGGCATCAACCAGGCGGTCACGGAAGCCCTGGCCTTTGGGGAACTGCTGGACCTGGACCTGGAACGCCTCATCGAAGCGCTGGCCGGCGGCGCCGCGGGCAACTGGTTTCTGAACCACCGCGGCCGCACCATGGCGCGGGGAGAGTTCGAGCCCGGCTTCAAGCTGGCCCTGCACCACAAGGACCTGGAAATCTGCCGCTCCATGGCCCGCGCGGCCGGCGGCGGCGCCCTGCCGATCCTGGAGATGACCCTGGCGCACTATGCCGAGCTGATGCAAGAGGGCGCTGGTGAACTGGACATCTCCTCGCTCTACCGCCTCAAGCGCCGCCGCCTGGCACAAAAGCCGCGCAACGACTAAACCCACGAAGGACAGTGCCCGAACCGGCGCTTCCGAACACGCCCAAGGCGGAACGGCGACAGAAGCGGGTGGACTTTAAATGCAGATCGTCCCCGGGATTGAAACGGAGATGGACACCACCCGCCAGATATGGTTTTCAAAATAGTGGTTGCTTTCTTTCGAACCCGCGAAGGTTTTTGTGACACAACCAAAGACTATGCTAAATGGAGGCTCAGTGCGATTCATTAGATATGGTCTCTTCAATGTGTTTTTTTACATCTATTGGATCACAAATGTATTCAAGCACCAAATTACTGGAACCTCTACCGGTGATGATCAAAGTTCCAAATTCAAGTAGACGCCCGAGAATAGATTGCTTGATGCTAATAGTCTCTATAGCAGGCAATAGAATATCTTGGACGTCTCTGGCAATGATTCCTCTTTTGCGAATGATCCTTTTAGCGGTAATGCCTTGTTCAATTGAATAGTAATATAAAGGCATCATCAAAAAGAAAAATATAATGCCGCCTATCCCCCAAGAGATATTCCACGAAAGCAAGAATATTGTCATCAAGAGTACCCAGAGCGCCGGCCTAATCAATACAAAAAGGCTTAAAGTGAAAATCTTTGAAATAGTTTCGTCCTTTGTGCGTGAAGACTCTATGTAAGACGTCATGTTCAAACTCCTTATTAAATGGTAGCAATAATTAACTTTACGTAAGTGATCGACCACATGCACCATCTCAGGCAGCACAGGCATGGGCAACTGAGGTAAGTAATCGGGGCATACCTGCCTTCTAGACGGCCTTGATGTTGAGGTTATGGGCTGAGACAGTAGCGGCGGCGGCGGCCTACTGCACCGCATCCTTTCCATCAACACTTAACGTAACGGGTTGACCCATCCGAGAAGCTTAAGATCTTGCTAAAGATATCATAAAATGGATGGGTCCCGGGAAATCAGCAAATATTTAAAAGTGGATGGATCTAATAAATCCAAAAGCTTCAACGCCTTGATCGAAGGGATCAAAGCCTTGGTGCATCTGCTTGAAGAGCCGACAGAAACCGGGGCATAAGGCCCGGAAGCACCGCTCCGTGCGCTAAGCGGGCGGTAGGTCTCCGCTGGTCGATGATGCACTCCGCGGGCTCCAGTCAGCGCATACCCGGCACTTGAGAACACGGGGTGCCGGACGGCGGAAGTGATCGTGGTGTGTCCCCCGGCGGCTGGGCGGCTGAAGCACCTGGTCGCACAGGCCGGATCCGGCAGGATTTCCAAACCCAGGGCCAAGCCCAGGGCCGCGCCTGGGAGGCCGAGGCGGCGGGCAGTGCAGGCCAAGGCGGAAGACACCGGGGTGTCGGCCCCGCGCCGCGGGGAGCGCTAGTTGACGTGCGCGATCGGCGGGCGGGGCGGCTGCGCCGGTGCCACCGAGGATTCCAGCTCTTCCAATACCTTGCTCAGGCTGTTCACGGTCTGGCGCAAGCCGTCCAGCGGCATGATGAGGCGCAGGCGCGGGTACAACTGCAGACGGCTGTCGCGCACCAGCTGGCCGCTCGGCCCTTCCGGCTGTTCAATGATCCCCAGGTCCACGCGCGCCACCCCGGCATGCACCTGGACCCGCATGAGCAGGTCGGCGAACACTTCCAAAACCGGATCCTTGGGGGATGCCTTGGGAGGTGGCTGGGGACGCTTGCGGGTTGCTTCTGGCATATTAGGGATATCTCCGGCTGGGACACGACAGCGCCGACTCGCGGCCTTGGGAATACAAGATCCGCAGGCGCCGTCCCCGGCGCGTCAAGCAGACGGTGGACGCGGGGACGGCCAGGCGCGGTGTCACAGCCATGTGAGCGCGCGTCGGCACGATAACGTATTGGTAATACGATCGTGATTTTAGCACGGGGCGGCGGAGACCATCGGTCGTTCCTCCCCTAACTCTTGCATCACTCTTGCATCAAGGCAGCGCTTTCGGCACAATACATCGTCCTCGCCCCTGGAATGGACGGTCCGATCTGGATTGAGTATATTCAGGGCGGCCCGGCTCCGGCCTCCGGGGTACGGTGTCCGTGCAGCGCCTGCACGGCACCTGTACGGCGCCCCAGGAACCGCCCAGGACATTCCCCTCCCGCGGGAACCGCCCTAAAGCGGCATGCGGGGTTTTCATTTGTCGCGACACCGCCCGGGCGGGCGCTGTTGTTGCGGCATGCACAGACCAAGGCAAAATCACACTCCAGGGAGTTTCAGCGTGCCCGAAAACGCTTCCCCTCCAGCCCAGAAGTCAAAGCACGCGCCCGCGGGCGCGGTGGAACAGGTGCGCGTCAGCAACCTGCACAAGCGCTTTGGGTCGCTGCATGCGGTACAGGGCATCAGTTTTAAGCTGTACCAGGGCGAGGTGCTGGGCTTCCTCGGGCCGAACGGAGCCGGCAAATCCACCACCATGAAAATGATCACGGGCTTCATGGCGCCCTCCGCGGGCGATATCCTGGTCTGTGGCCATGACGTGCAGGAACGGCCCCTGGAAATCAAGCGGCGCATCGGTTACCTGCCGGAAGGCGCGCCCACCTACGGCGAAATGAAAGTCAACGAGTTCCTACGCTTCATCGGCGCGGTGCGGCGCCTGCGCGGCCCGGCCCTGCACCAGGCCATCGACCGCACCGTGCGGCTGGTGCACCTGGAGAGCGTCCTGCAGCAAACCATTGAAACCCTCTCCAAGGGCTTCAAGCGCCGCGTCGGCATGGCCCAGGCCATCCTGCACGACCCGCCGGTGCTGATCATGGACGAACCCACCGACGGCCTGGACCCGAACCAGAAGCACGAAGTACGCGAGCTGATCCGCAACATGGCGGAGCACAAGGCCATCATCATCTCCACGCACATCCTGGAAGAGGTGGACGCGGCCTGTACCCGCGCGATGATCATCGCTAACGGGAAAATCTGTTTCCAGGGTACTCCCGACGAACTGCGCGCCCGCTCGAAAAACGCCAACCTGGACGAGGCCTTCCGCACCCTGACGCTGGGCCGGGAAGCGCGGACCGGCGCGGCGCGGCACTCATGAACGCCGTCGGTGCTGTCTTTAGACGCGAACTGGCGAGCTACTTCGCAACGCCGGTGGCCTACGTCTTCATCGGCATCTTCCTGTTCCTGGCCAACCTCTTCACCTTCTACCTGGGCGCCCTCTACGAAAGCAACCAGGCCAACCTGGAGCCCTTTTTCCGCTTTCATCCATGGTTGTACCTGGCGCTCATCCCGTCCATCTCCATGCGTCTCTGGTCGGAAGAGCGGCGCAACGGCTCCATTGAGCTGCTCATGACCCTGCCCGTTTCCACGGCCCAGGCGGTGTTCGGGAAATTCCTTGCCGCCTGGTGCTTCACCGGCATCGCCCTGGCGCTTACCTTCCCGCTCTGGATCACCGTGAATTACCTGGGCGCCCCGGACAACGGGATCATCCTGATCGCCTACCTGGGCAGCCTGCTCATGGCCGGCGGCTTCCTCTCGGTCGGCGCCTGTATTTCGGCCTGCACCAAGAACCAGGTGATCGCCTTCGTGATCAGCGTGATGGTCTGTTTCCTGATCATGCTGAGCGGCTTTCCCCTGGTCCTGGACTTCTTCAGGGGCTGGGTGCCACAGGCGGTGCTCGAGGTCATCGCCTCCTTCAGCTTCCTGACCCACTTCGATGCCATCCGCAAGGGTGTGCTGGACTTCCGCGACCTGCTCTATTTCTCAACCCTGATCCTGCTGTGGCTGTACCTGAACGTCGTCGCGGTGGAATTCTGCAAGGATCGATAAGCCGCCATGCGCCTTGAACGCCTTCTCTCCGGCGGCAGCGTGCTCCTCGCGGTGTTGCTGTTCGGCTCCCTGAACCTCATCGGCAACACCCTGGTCACCTCCTGGCGCCTGGACCTTACCTCCAACCGCCTGTTCACCTTGTCCGAGGGGACGCGCGACCTGCTGCAGGCGATGCGCGAGCGCGACCCCATCGAACTGCGCTTCTACGTGTCGCGCGGCCAGTTGACCAACTTCCCCCGCCTGAACAGCTACGCGACACGCGTACAGGACATGCTGCGCGAATACGCCAGCCGCTCCGGCGGCACACTGAGGCTCAGCGTGATCGAGCCCGAGCCTTTCTCCGAGGAGGAAGACGAAGCCGTGCAGGACGGTATGAACGGCTTCCAGGTGGACAGCGGCGGCAGCCTGGCCTACCTGGGGCTGGTCGGGGTGAATGAAACCGATGACCGGGAGGTGCTGCCCTTCCTCTCCCCCGCGCGGGAGGATTCCCTGGAATACGATGTCAGTAAGCTGATCCACAAGCTCTCCAACCCCAGGCGCCTCACGCTGGGTGTGCTCACCGGACTGCCGATCTTTCCCGGCCTCGGGAACCCCGGCCTCGGGCCCCAGGGCGCCGCGGAAAAACCCTGGACCATCATCAGTCAGCTGCGCGAATTCATGGAGGTACGGGAGCTGCAGGCCAATCTGCACCACGTTGACCCTGACGACATCGACGTGCTCATGGTGGCACACCCCAAGGGGTTTTCCGAGCAGCTCGTCTATGCCATCGACCAGTACCTGCTGAACGGCGGCAAACTGCTGCTGCTGCTGGATCCCCTGGCCGAGGCGTCCGCCGCCCAACAGGGCGCCGCCCAGAGCGTACTCCCCGACTTCGGCTCCAATCTCCCGCGCCTGCTGGAAACCTGGGGGCTGGAAATGCCGGACGACAAGGTGGTGGGCGATCTCAAGTATGCCATGCGGGTACAGGTCTCCAGCACCCGCAGCCAAAGCGAAAGCCTCTATCCCCCCTGGCTGCGCCTGGACACGGGGCAGCAGGAAGCACAGGACGCGGCGGAGGATGCGGAAGACTTCATCCTGAACAGCGGGGACTTCGCTCTTACCGGCATCAAGCTTCTGCAGATGGGCACGGTGGGTGCCCTGCTGCAGACTGAGCCCGTGGACGGCCTGGAATTCATCCCCCTGGTGCAAAGCAGCATGCAGTCCGGCCTGCTGGAACGGGATTTGATCCTCCTGCAGCGCGATCCGGTGTTTCTGCTGCGGAGCCTGCAGAACGCCGACGACCGCTACGTGCTCGCGGCCCGCCTGCGGGGGAACGCGCCCAGCGCCTTCCCTGACGGCCCTCCGCCCGTGGAACAGGCGGAGGGAGAAGAAGGGGAAGCAGCAGCGAGCGACACGCCCGCGGCGGACCCCGACGCCCACGTGTCCGAAGGCCCGGTACAGGCCGTCCTGATCGCCGACACCGACCTGCTGCGCGACCTCTTCTGGTACCGGGAGCAATCCCTGGGCACCCTGCGCTTCAACCAGGAAATCGCCGATAACGCCAACTTCCTGATCAAGGCCGTTGACCATCTCTCCGGCAGCAGCGAGCTGCTCAAGCTGAATCCCCGCCGGGTCTATCCGCGCAACTTTGACCGGGTGGAAGAAATCCGCCGCACCGCGGAAAAGAAATACCGCGACGAGGAAGAGCGGCTGCAAAACGCTTTGCAGGAGACCGAACAAAAACTGCGCAACCTGCAGAGTCCGCAAGGTCCGGATGGCGGCGGCATTCTGAGTGCGGCGCAGGCCCGGGAAATTGAGCAGTTCAAGCGCGAGCAGCTCAAGACCCGCAAACAGCTGCGCGCGGTGCAACATGAATTGCAGAAAAACATCGAGCGGCTCGGCACCACCCTGAAATTCCTGAACATCGGCCTGTTCCCGGCACTGGTGCTGCTGCTGGCCCTGATCGCGGGCCACCTGCGCGCGCACCCGCGCCGCCGTACCGCGTCGCGCCGGTCGCGGGATGACGACTCCCCATGAGCCGAGGCCAGGCCATCCTGCTGACCCTGGGCACCACGGCGGCGATCTTCATCGCCTACTTCGCGGTGCAGGCCAGGGCCCCGGTGTCGCTGCCGGAGCGGCAGCCGGTGTTCCCGGGTCTGCTCCAGGAACTGAACGACATCGACCGCGTGGAAGTGCGTCAGGGTGCGGAGCAGGTCACCCTCGGCAAGGACGACAATACCTGGCGCATCAGGAGCAGCGGCGACTACCCCGCGGACTACTCGAAAGTACGCAATGTCCTGCTGTCGCTGTCCCAGGTCGAGCTCCTGGAATACAAGACGGAAAACCCGGAGAAATACGCAAAGTTGGGGGTGGAAGATCCCGGGGCGGAAAACTCGCAGAGCATCGGCTTCAAAGCCTTCGCCGGCGAGGAGCCCCTCGTGGAGCTCATCATCGGCCGGGAGCGCGAGGGCCAGAATCAACGCTTTTACGCCCGCCGCGTGGCTAACCCGCACGCCCTGCTGGTAGCCGGCGTTTTACGCCCGAGCGCCTCGAGCCGCGATTGGCTGCAGAGCCTGGTTTTAGACATCAGCAAGCAACGCATCAGCGAAGTCACCTTCCAGCCACGCTCGGACCGGGAATGGAGCATGCGACGCGACGATCCCGACCAGGACTTCGTACTGTTACCCCTTGCGGAAAACCAGGAGCCTCGATCCCAGTCCCTGCTGAACCAGATCGCTGCCGCCCTGGAACAGACCCATGTGGACAATTCCATGCAAGCCCCCTCCTTCAAGTTCGGCCCGGAAAGCGCGAGCATTTCCTACCGGACCTTTGATGGACTGCATATTCAGGTCACCACGGAACGCAGGGCGAACCTCGCCTACGCCGCTTTTCACATCCAGTACGAGGGGCCTTCCGAGGAAGAAGCAGCCGCGACGGAACCGGGCGCGGAAGAAGCCACCATGGAAGATCAGGGCGAGACGGTGCGCGCCGAGGCCCGGCGCCTGGAAAAATCCCTGGCGCCATGGGTCTTCGAGATACCGCTCTTCAAGCATCTGAATTTCGCCCGCGACCTGGACTCCCTGGTCAAGGAAAAGCAGGCGGAAAACGCGACAACGCCGGAGACGGAGAATTTCCCCGAAACAGGTGCGGGGCATTTCCCCGAAACAGGTGCGGAGCCGCCGCCCTCTCCGGTGCATGAACCAGTTGTGAGCGAGTAAGAATAGGTTATACTAGGCTTTGCAATGAACATGCGTTGCTCTGCGGGGGGCAACGTCCGATCGCTGCCCCGCGTGCATCCGGCGCTCCCCCGCGCCGGTTCCCCCGCACCATGTGCGCGGGGCAGCACCCTTTTCTCCTGCCCGCCTGCCGCTCTCCGACGAGTCCCGCTCCCCCTTCCCGGAACGGAGGCGCCTTAAGCATCGTTATTGCCGTAAACCTGCAGTTTCCGCTGGGCGGTGAAGCGCAGGAGACGGCGGATCGGCACCAGGGCGCGCTCGCGCACCGCCGCGTCGAGCCGGATGAGATTCTCGCCCGTCTCCAGCACCCGGGCCACTCCACGCAAGCTGTTCATGGCCATCCAGGGGCAATAACTGCAGCTGCGGCAAGTGGCCCCCCGACCGCTGGTAGGCGCCGGCAGTAGGGTCTTGCCGGGTGCCGCTTCGCGCATCTTGTGAAAGATGCCCTGCTCAGTGGCCACGATAAAACTTTGCGCATCCAACCTGGATACGGCCTGGATGAGGGCCGAGGTGGAACCCACCACGTCGGCCTGCTCAAGCACTGCGGCCGGCGACTCCGGGTGCACCAGCACCTTGGCCTCGGGATGCAGGGCGCGCATTTCGGCCAACTCCCGACCCTTGAATTCCTCGTGCACCACGCAGGCGCCGTCCCAGAGCAGCATGTCGGCGCCGCTGCGCAGGCGCACGTAGTCACCCAGGAACTTATCCGGCGCCCACAGGATCTTCTTCCCGCGGGCGTGCAGGTGGGAGACCACTTCCAAGGCGCTGCCCGAGGTCACCATCCAGTCGGCGCATACCTTCACCGCGGCGCTGGTATTCGCGTAAACCACCACCGTGCGCTCCGGGTGCGCGTCGCAAAGGCGCTGAAACTCCCCCGGCGGACACCTTAGATCCAGGGAACATTCGGCATCCAGGTCCGGCATCAACACCCGTTTCTCCGGGTTCAGAATCTTGGCGGTCTCCCCCATGAAGCGCACGCCGCAAACCACCAAGGTGCGGGCGTCGCTCTCGTGCCCGAAGCGCGCCATATCCAAAGAATCGGACACACAGCCATGGGTCTCTTCGGCCAGGGTTTGCAGCTCCGCGCTGGTATAGTAATGCGCCACGAGCACAGCGTGACGCTCCCGCAACAGGCGCTTGATGCGCTTGCGCAGGTGCAGGCGCTCACCCGGCTCCAGCACTTCCGGGCGCCGCTCCGGCAGCTTCAGCGGTGCCTGGGAGCGGGCGCCGCGCAGCAGGGTCTGCATTTCCAGGTTCATTTCCAATACTCCACCGCTCCAGGTACCTGCGCGGTATAAAGACGAGCGGGCCGGTGGCGTCCCCCGGGTGCATTCCTTCCGGTGGAACGCAGCAGGCCGCCGGCTGACAAGCGGCGGCGAAAATTACGCTTATCCAGCGGACGCTCCAGGATCGCCTCGTAAACCCGCTGCAATTCCGCGAGGGTGAATTCCTTCGGCAAAAACTGCAGGGCGATGGAAGAATACTCCAGCTTGGAGCACAGGCGCCGCCGCGCGGCCTCGATGATCTGGGCATGGTCGAAAGCCAGCGCGGGCAGGGCGCGGCAGGCAAACCAGGCCGCCTCGCGCGCATCGGAGGCGGCGGCCCGCGGTGCAACCCACCGCGCTTCCGGCAACAAGGCATAGTAGGCCACGCTGACCACCCTTCCACGGGGATCTCGATCCGGCCGCCCAAAGCTGTAAAGCTGCTCCAGGTAAACGCCGCGCACCCCCGTTTCCTCAAGCAGTTCACGCGCGGCGGCATCCCGCAGATCTTCATCCATTTCCACGAACCCCCCGGGCAACGCCCAGTCGGCGCGAAAAGGCGCCTCACCACGCCGGATCAGCAACAACTCCAGGCGCTGCTCGTGGATTCGAAAAACCACCACGTCCGTGCTGAGCGCCGGGTACGCATCAGCATGCCCGGCGCGGCCCCCGGAGGCTGCGACGGGCGACTTCTTGTGCTCCATGTCAAGCATCAGGGGCTATTATCGTGTTCATATGACACTAAGTCAAACTCCCGGATTGACGACACCCAACTGTCACCTCCCCAAAGGTATAGACACAGGCCGTCACGAGGGTATTGCGGCCAAATCCCCCCGACTGAAGCGCTTCTCGATGCGGCAATCCCGGTGGCCCGGGCCCCGGATCGTCGTCTCCATCCTGGAACCGGCGAACGCGGGCCTCAAGGTAACTGATCTCTACCACGGACACGGCATCATCAGGGCACTACGAGGAGCCCGGGCAGCCAAGGCCGCGGGAGGGTGCAAATCCTAAAAAACGGGCAAGCCCGCCAAATTTGAGCTGTTCAGCAAAAAGCCCCGGAGAGCTCGCGGGAGAGCGGCCGGCGACTTGGTCAAGGGGTTGAAGTAGGGCGGCGGGAGCCTTCTTCTGGGGGCGATGACGAGCCCGGCGGCATGGGCTGCTGAGCCACCGGCCGCGCGGCTCTATGCCGGCCAGCGCTGTAGGACGGCGACCGCGGCGACGATGAGCGCTCCCACGCCGACCATGTGCCAGGTCAGGCAGGTCTCCAAGACGGCGAGGTCGGCTTTCGTGGCCATCTGTTCGTTAAGCGGGAGGCCGATCGCCGCAGTCCTGGCCTTGCTCGCATCCGCGCCTGCGGAGATGAGCGCATCATATAGCTCTGTGTGTAGGGTCGTCATGGTGTCACCTTTAATTGCACCAGGCTCCGCGGAGCCTTGGCCGGCCTTCTCCGGCCACCCCATCGGCGACGGCCAGGTCGGCGTGAGGAACTCCGGCATCTTCTCCTCCTGTTCCATGGAGTCAGGTCCTTTGCCGAGGAGTCCCACCATGGCCTCCCTGGAGGCCAGGCCGGGCGGCGGAAGAGCCCTCTCCGTTCATGTAGCCCGAAGCCTGGTTGAATTATTTACTCAACGGGGAGGCTTACAAGCTGTACGAATACCGGGAAAGCGCATAAACTAACAGCCTGGCAGCGTGAGCAACCGTCTTGACGGCGGAAAAAACGCAATTGGCACCCCGACTATTGGTACACATGAAAGAGATTGGAATGGGATGAAGGACCAGGGAAGCCACCGCCGTGCAGTGGCGCGAAATGAGCGGCGTTTTTGACCAGGTTGATAGAGAAACCCGCCCCAATGCCTGCCAGCGCCCAGAAGACACAAGACGAGACACAAGACAAGACGCTCTTCACTCCATGATGAATAAAAGTATCCTGATTTTAAGTGGAGTTGTGTTTTTTGCATCATTCGCGATGGGCCAGCGATATGATTCCCCCCAGGATCAGATTTTGCTGAGTGGAGGCCTGCGCGATCGAATCGTTGAAGGCTGCACCCGGGAGATGATGAAGCAATTTAACTTTAATAAGATCAATGTTAGAAGTGATTTGTTACATTTCGGCGACGGACCAAGCTTGAGGAGGGACGGGCATTCCATCGTGTATTCAGGCACTGCTGATGTTTCCTGGCAGGTGATAGATTTCAACTGTGTTTACGATTCTGTTACACACTGGATTTCTGTTGAAATCCAACCTCGGTAAAGGGTCCTTCATCCTTCATAAAGAAGGATAGAGATACGATCGAAGCAGGATTGTATGCGGACGCAACCAGTCCCTGGCATCACTGATGAAGCCAACCCGCTGAAGAAAGATAAAGCCGCTGGAAACGGAAGAAACGCGGGGGACATGCGAGAACCGGAACCTGGGGTGCAGCCCAGGCTTTGAACCGAAAGTCCGGGCAGCCGCCGCCTCAAGGAGATGAACCGCTGTCAGGCGCTCTGTCAGGCGCTTTAGGCCAGCTCCGCGGGAGCCAGGGCCTATACTCCCCATGCGCTCCTGGTCAAGATTCCGGGCGGGTTGCAGCATTCGGCCTCAAAATGATTGTTCGCGGCCATTGCTGTTCTGGGTGTGTTTGGAGCGACCGTGGTAGCTGCTGGTTTCGTGGTAGAAAAGGAGATTTCAGAATCTTTTCGATGCTTTTAATCTCTTTTAGTCTGCTGTTTTCGGTCCTTCCGGGGATGGCCGGGGGCGCGCTGTTGTGCTAAAATAAGCCTTATTCTTAAAAGCCCTTTAACCGCCGGGGCCGCTCAGGTTGATGATTTTGCGCAGACCTTGGGGCTGAGCGGCGTGCGCCCGAAAACCGAGGGAGACGGGCGCCATACCAAGAATGCACTCCCCGTTTTGCGATGCGGGCTGTTCTTATCTTATTGCCTCCCCGCACGGGGCGGTCGGCACCGCGTGGCCCTCGGGCGCACTTGCCTTGTGAGCATCCATGGATACTCCTTTCGCCTTTCAGCTAACCAATATCAATATCGAAGACGAGATGCGGCAGTCCTACCTGGACTACGCCATGAGCGTCATCGTGGGTCGTGCCCTGCCGGACGTGCGGGACGGACTGAAGCCCGTGCATCGCCGTGCGCTCTACGCCATGCAGCGCATGGGCAATCACTGGAACCGCGCGCAGATGAAGTCGGCGCGCGTGGTAGGGGAAATCACCGGTAAGTATCACCCGCACGGGGACAGCGCCGTGTACGAAGCGGTGGTGCGCATGGCGCGGCATTTTTCCATGCGCAATCCGCTGGTGGACGGGCAGGGGAATTTTGGTTCCATTGACGGCGACGCGGCGGCGGCGATGCGCTACACCGAGGTGCGCATGGCGCGCATCGCCCACGAGCTGCTCGCCGACATCGACCGGAACACCATCGACTTCGTGCCGAACTACGACAACTCGGAGCAGGAGCCGACGGTGCTCCCGGCGCGCTTCCCGAATCTCCTGGTGAACGGTTCCAGCGGAATCGCGGTCGGGATGGCCACCAACATCCCGCCGCACAATCTGCGCGAAGTCATCGACGCGACCATCGCGCTGCTGAAGCAGCCTGAACTGGGCACGGAGGAACTGCTGCGCTACGTGCATGGGCCGGATTTCCCCACGCGCGGCATCATCAACGGCGCGGCCGGCATCCGTGCGGCCTACCGCACCGGGCGCGGGCGCATCCTGGTGCGTGCGCGCACCGAGTTCGAGGAAGCGAAGGGAAGCGCGGGGCCGCGCATCATCATCAGCGAGCTGCCTTACGAGGTCAACAAAACCCGGCTGCTGCAGAAGATCGTGGAATTGAAACGGGAGAAGCGCCTCACCGGCATCCGCGGGGAGCCGCGCGACGAGTCGGACAAGGACGGCATCCGGGTGGTGATCGAGCTCTCCCGGGGGGAAGTCCCGGAGGTGGTGCTGAACAATCTCTACAACCTGACCCAGTTAGAGACGGCCTACGGCATGAATATCGTGGCGCTGGAAAACGGGCGCCCGCGCCTGATGCCGCTCAAGGCGATCCTGGAGGCTTTCATCAGGCACCGGCGCACGGTGGTTTTCCGGCGCAGTGTGCATGACCTGCGCAAGGCGCGGGAGCGGGGGCATATCCTGGAAGGATTGCTGGTCGCGGTGGACGCGGTGGACGCCATGGTGGAGCTGATCAAGTCCTCCGCGTCGCCGGCCGAGGCGCGCGTTTCCCTCCTGCAGCGCCCTTGGCCGGGGACGGTCATACAGGGACTGCTGCGCGGTGTAGATCCAGAATCCCTGCAACTGGAAGATCGGCCGCCCGGCGGCGGCCTGGGCGCGCAAGGCTACGTGCTTTCCGACGCCCAGGCGCAGGCCATCCTGGAACTGCGGCTGCAGCGTCTCACCGGCCTGGAGCAAGGCAAACTGGTGGAGGAATACCAGGCGTTGGTGAAACAGATCCAGGAGCTGATCGAGATCATCGACCAGCCGCCGCGCCTGACCCAGGTGGTGCGCGAGGAACTGGAGGAGATTCGCGAGCGCTACGGAGACGAACGCCGCACCGAGATCGTCCAGCAGGGTGAGGAACTGGAAATGGAAGACCTCATCGCCGCGGAGAAGCTGGTGGTGATCTTGTCGCGCCGCGGTTATGTCAAGGCACAGCCGGTCTCCGTGTACTGCGCACAGCGGCGCGGCGGGCGCGGCAAGGCCGCGGCCGGGGTCAAGGAGGAAGATGACATCGATCAGCTGTGCGTGGCGCACAGTCACGACACGCTGCTTTGCTTCTCCAGCCTGGGCAAGGTCTATTGGCTGCCGCGCGCCTTCAAGCTGCCGAGCGGCAGCCGCACCGCGCATGGGCGGCCTATCGTGAACCTGCTGCCGTTGGCGGAGGATGAGCACATCCGCACTCTACTGCCGCTCTCCGACCTGCACCAGGAAGACCGCTGGATATTGCTCGCGACCCGGAACGGAACGGTCAAGAAAACCCCCCTGAACGCCTACAGCCGGCCGCTTCGGTCCGGCATCCGGGCCATCCAGCTGGTGCCCGGGAATCAGCTGGTGGGCGCCGCACTGGTCGGCATCGAAGACGAAGTCATACTGTTCTCGGACCTGGGACGGGGCCTGCGCTTCCGAACCTCCGAGGTGCGCTCCATGGGACGCATCAGCCGCGGTGTGCGCGGCCTGCGCACGGATGGACAGGTCATCTCCATGCTGCTCCCGGAGCTGCGGGCCACGGTGCTGACGGTCACTGAGCGCGGCTTCGGTAAACGCACTCCGTTCGAGGAGTTCCCACTCCGGCACCGCGGCGGCATGGGAGTCATCGCCGGCCGCACCGGAAAGCGCAACGGCAAGTTGGTGGGGGCCGTCATCGTACAGGAAAAGGACGACATCTTTCTCATCAACCACCAGGGTCTGCTGATTCGCACGGCGGCGGGGGAAGTGCCGCTGCACAGTCGCAACACCTGGGGTGTGCGGATGATGAGACTGAAACCGGACGAGCGCCTGGTCGGCGTGGTACGCGTCGCCGATCTGGAAGAACACCTGGGCGGCGCTGCGCCGGCGGCGGACGATGCGGCGCGGGAGGCCGGGGAAGCCGGATCCAGCCCGGAAACCAGACCGGAAAATCCTGATGGCGGCGCTCGCTGAACTCCTTCCAGCCGCCGCGCCGGGCGTGCTCTACAACTACTCGGCCGGGCCGGGCATGCTGCCGCGCGCATTGCTGGCGGAGACGGCGCGGCGAACGCATCCCGAGGACGGCTCCCTGCCGCTGACCGAGTGGTCACATCGGGACACCCGCTTCGCCGCGCTCGCCGAGCACCTCGAGGAAGGGTTGCGCGAACTGCTGGAGGCGCCGCGCGGCTATCGCTTCCTGTTCCTGCAGGGCGGCGCGTCGGCGCAGTTCGCCATGCTGCCCATGAACCTGTTGCGCGGGCGGCAAAGCGCCTGTTACCTGCATGGCGGCTATTGGTCGGGACAGGCCCTGGAGGAAGCGCGCCGCTACGCCGCGGTGCGCGTCGCGGCGCGCGCCGCCGGGGAACCGTGGCGGCTGCCGCCGCGCGCCGACTGGGAACCGGACGAAGCGGCGTCCTACTTCTACTACACCGACAATGAGACGGTGGAGGGCCTGGAATTCCCAGGCCCGCCCGATGTCGGCGCCCTGCCCCTGGCGGCTGACCTGACTTCCAATTTCCTGACCCGGCCCCTGGCGCTGGAACGCTTCGCGCTGGTCTTCGCCGGAGCACAGAAAAACCTCGGCAGCGCCGGCCTGACCGTGGTCATCGTGCGTGAGGAACTGCTTGGTCGGACCCAACCGGGGACGCCCTCGCTCTATGATTACAGCTTGCTGGCGCGGCGGAGCCCGGCCTTTAATACGCCGGTGCTGCCCGCTTGGTACCTGGCGGAGCGCATGGTGGACTGGACACGCCGGGAGGGGGGACTCAAGGAGATGGAGGCGCGCTGCCGGCGGCGCGCCCGGGAGTTGTACAAGGTATTGGATGGAAGCGGTTTTTACCAATGCGCCACGGCGCCGGAATGGCGTTCCCGGGTGAATGCCTGTTTCCGCATCGCCGATCGGAGCCTGGAGGCGGAACTGCTGCGCGAGGCGGCCGCCGCCGGTCTCGCCGGCCTGGCCGGTCACCGTAGTCGGGGCGGTCTGCGCGCCTCCCTGTACAACGGCATGCCCATGGCCGGCGCCCGGGTACTGGCGGAATTCCTGCGCGAGTTCGAGCGGCACCATGGCTAAACGCGGAAAACCCTCCCCGAATACTCAAGCTTCCGCTGACGCCGCCACCGTGGAGCAGGCCATCGCGGACTTCCGCAAAAACATCGACGACGTCGACGACAAGCTGCTGAAGCTGATAGCCGAGCGCGCCGACCTGGTGCGCAAGGTCGCCGCCACCAAGCGTGATGCGGGCCTGGAGCTGTTCTACCGCCCGGAGCGCGAGGCGCGCATCCTGCGCCGCGTGCGCGCTGCGGGGAAACGCTGCGGCCTGGGCGGAGAAGCCATGACGCGGCTGTTCCGAGAGCTGATCTCGGCCTGCATGGCCTTGGAACAAAAACTCCACATCGCCTACCTGGGGCCCGAGGGCACCTTCACCCATACCGCGACGCTCAAGCATTTCGGGGCCGCCGCGCACCTGGAGGCCTGTCCCAGCATTGACCAGGTCTTCCGGGAGGTGGAATCGGACACCAGCCACTGCGGCGTGGTGCCGGTGGAGAACTCCATCGAAGGAGTGGTAAACCACACCCTGGACATGCTGATCCACTCACCGCTGCACATCTGCGGTGAGGTGCTGCTGCCGGTGCACCAGCACCTGTTCAGCCGGGAAAACACGCTTTCGGCCGTGACCCAGGTGTATTCGCATGCACAATCGCTGGCCCAGTGCCGCGGCTGGCTGGACACCCATTTGCCCGAAGCGCGACGCATCCCCGTGAACAGCAACAGCGAAGCGGCGGGCCGCGCCGCCACCGAAAAGCACGCCGCCTGCGTCGCCGGGGAAGCCGCCGCCGCCCTGCATCATCTGCAACGGCTCGAGACACGCATTGAAGACGATCCGGAGAACACCACCCGCTTCCTGGTGATCGGCCGCCACAACTGCGAGCCCAGCGATCAGGATAAAACCTCGCTGCTGTTCTCCACCGCCAACAAGCCCGGTGCGCTGTATCGCATGTTGTCCTGTTTTGCCGAGAGCGGAGTCAGTATGAGCCGCATCGAGTCGCGGCCCTCAAGGCGCAGCATGTGGGACTACCTGTTCTTCGTTGATGTGGAGGGACACCAGGAAGACGAGCGGGTGGCGACCGCCCTGACCAGCCTGCGCAAGCAGGCCGAGATGGTCAAACTGCTCGGTTCCTACCCGCAAGCGGTGCTTTGAACGATTCCGCGGTGCCTGCCTCCGACCCGCTGCGCCTGGCCGTGCCCGGCGTCGCCGCCCTGCGTCCCTACCAGCCGGGCCGTCACCTGCGCGAGATCATGCGCGCTTACGGCCTGCGGGATGTGATCAAGCTGGCTTCCAATGAAAACCCCCTGGGACCCGGGACCCGGGCCAGGGCCGCCCTGGAGAACCTGCCCGAAATAGGGCGCTACCCGGACGGCGGCGCCGCGGAATTGCGGGCCGCCCTGGCGGAGCGGCATGACGTCCAGGTTCAGCAGATTACCTTGGGCAATGGTTCCAACGAGGTCCTGGAACTGGCCGCGCGGGCGGTCGTGAGTCCCGCGCATGAAGTCCTGTTCGCGGCGCATTCCTTCATCGTCTATCAACTCATCACGGCCGCCATCGGCGCCGGTGCGGTGCAGGTGCCGGTTGCAGCTGACTACGGCTACGAGGTGGAGGCTTTTCTCGCCGCCCTGGGTCCGCGCGCCCGGCTGCTGTTTCTTGCCAATCCGAACAATCCCACCGGCGCCTGGCTGAACGCGGAGAGGTTGCGGTGTCTCCTGGCAGCCATCCCGCCGCACCTGGTGGTGGTGCTCGATCAAGCCTACGCCGAATATGCCGAGGCTCCCGACTACCCGGACTGCATCCCATGGATCCAGGAATTCCCGAACCTGGTGGTGACCCGAACCTTCTCCAAGATCCACGGCCTGGCCGGTCTGCGGGTCGGCTACGCGGTATCCCACCCGGATCTGGCCGACCTGATGAACCGGGTGCGACAACCCTTCAACGTGAACAGCCTGGGACAACTCGCGGCCCTTGAGGCGCTCGGCGACGAAAGCCATGTGCGGCGCAGCCGGGAACTGAACCGGGCCGGCCTGGAACAGTTGCGTGCGGGGCTAAACGAGATGTCCGTGCCCTGCCTGCCCGCGCGCACGCACCCGCAAGGCAATTTCCTGTGCCTGGATCTGGGTCGCGACGCCGCGCCGACCTCCGAGGCCCTGCTGCGCCGCGGCGTCATCGTCCGCCCGATAGCCGAATACGGCCTGCCCGGGCAGTTACGGGTCAGCGTCGGCCTGGAGTCGGAAAATCAGCGTTTCCTGAAGTCCCTGGCGGAAACCTTGGAAGATTCCACGTGAGCGACGCAACGAACGCCGGGCGCGGCCTGCGCATGGGGTTGCTGGGTGTCGGGATGATCGGCGGCTCGTTGGTCCACGCGCTGCGCCGCGCGGGAGCGTTATCCTCGGTCAGCGGCTGGGATCCGGATCCCGAGGTGCTGCACTATGCCATGGAGCATGGTCTGCTGGACCATGCCGCGGCAACGCCCGCGGCAGTGGCGCGGGAAGCCGACCTGGTGGTCCTGGCGGCGCCGCCGGCGGCCTGCGCCGAACTGTTCGAGACCCTGGCGCCGGTACTGCACCCCGGACAGTTGCTCACCGACACCGTCAGCGTGAAACGCGCGCCGATCGCCGCGGCACGGGCTTCCCTGGGGGCGCTGTTACCCCGTTATGTGCCCGGCCATCCGATAGCCGGCACGGAGCACAACGGCCCGGCGGCCGCCGACCCGGAACTCTTCAAAGGCTGCGCCACGGTACTGACCCCTCTGCCCGAGACCGATGCCGCGGCGCTCAAGGCCATCGCTGATTTATGGCGCCGCGCCGGGGCGCGCGTGCTGCACATGGAAGCCGCGCGGCACGATGCAATCTTCGCCGCCACCAGTCACCTGCCGCACTTCCTGGCCTACTCCCTGGTGGATTTTCTCTCCAGCCTGGAAGAGGAGGGGGAGATCTTCAGACACGCCGCCGGCGGCTTCGCCGACTTTACGCGCATCGCCTCCAGTTCCCCGCGCATGTGGCGCGAGGTGTGCGCTGGCAACCGCGACCTGCTGTTACCGCTGCTGCACCGCTTCGAGACCAGGCTGGGCGGCTTGCGCAAGCTGCTGGAAGAGCAGGACTGGGAGCATCTGGAGGAGCGCTTCCGACACGCCAAGCAGGAACGCGACGCTTACCTGGAAGACCCAGGAACGTGGCGCGACGGCTCCTCCGATGGAAACTGAGTATCAGGTCGGCGCCGGCGGCTGCGCCGACTTGACGCGCATCGTCTCCCGCTCCCCGCGCATGGGGCGCAAGGTGGGCGCCGGCCGCCGCTTCGAGACCAGGCCGGGCGGCTTGCGCAAGCTCATGGAAGAGCAGGACCGGGAGCGCCTGGAAGAGCGCTTCCGACACGCCGGGCGGGAACGCGACGCTTACCTGGAAGACCCAGGAACGTGGCGCGGCGGCTCCTCCGATGGAAACTGAGTATCGGGTCGGCGCCGGCGGACGCCTGCGCGGGCGCGTAGCAATACCCGGAGACAAGTCCATCTCGCAGCGGGCCCTGCTGCTGGCAGCCGTGGCCGAAGGCGAGAGTGAACTGCAGGGCCTGCTGGACTCCGAGGATGTGCGCACCACCGCCTCGGCGTTGCGCGCCCTGGGGGTGGACTGGCGCTGGCGCGGCGCGGCGCTGCGGGTGCACGGCACCGGCCCGGCCGCCCTGCACGCTCCCAGGCAGGCGCTGGATCTCGGTAACTCGGGCACCGGGGTACGCCTGCTGACCGGGTTGCTCTCCGGACTCGGCCTGGCGGCCACCCTGGACGGCGACGCTTCCCTGCGCCGCCGCCCCATGCGCCGCATCGTTGAACCTCTGCGCTGCATGGGCGTGCGCCTGCAGTGCACCGACGCCGGCACCCTGCCCCTGCGCCTGGACGGCGGCGCTCAACCCGCCGGTATTCATTACCGACTGCCGGTGCCCAGCGCCCAGCTGAAGTCCTGCCTGCTGCTGGCCGGCCTGCACGCGCGCGGGCGCACCTGTCTGAAGTGGGAAAAACCCACCCAACTGGGCCACGCCGCGCTGGAAATGCGGGACCACACGGAAAACCTGCTTGAAGCTTTCGGCGCCGCACCGGAACGCGCCCCGGGCCAAGTCTGCCTGGAGGGCGGAACAGGTCTGCGCGGCGCCCGTATCCCGATACCAGGCGACCTGTCCTCGGCGGCCTTCTTCCTGGTAGGAGCCTCCATCGCACCCGGTTCAGAACTGCTCATCGAGGGGGTGGGAGTGAATCCCACACGCCGCGCGGTCCTGGAGATCCTGCGCGCCATGGGAGCCGATATCGAGGAGCGTCCGCGCCCGGCCTTGCTGCCCGGCGAGCCACTCTGCGATCTGCGCGTACGCACCGCCGCCCTGCGCGCCGTGCGCGTTGCAGACAACGCCTCCAGCGACGACGTGGCGCGGTTGCCCGTGCAGGTGGTGGCAAACGCCATCGACGAATGGCCGGCCCTGATGATCGCCGCCGCCTGCGCGCGCGGGCGCAGCGTGCTGCGGGGGGCCCGGGAACTGCGGTTCAAGGAAAGCGATCGCATTGAGACGCTGGCGGCTGGCCTGGAAGCCCTGGGCGTAGAGCTGCGGCGGCTGCCGGACGGCCTGGAAATCAACGGCGGCCGCCTGCACGGCGGGGTAGTGGACGGATGCGGCGACCATCGCATCGCCATGGCCTTTGCCATGGCCGCGGCGGCCGCGGACGGCCCCGTACAGATCTTGAACTGTGCCGGCGTCTCCACCTCTTTCCCCGGCTTTCCGGAAGCCGCCCGCAAGGCCGGATTGGAGTTGGAAGTGACAGCGGGCGCATCACCCGAAACCGAGGCCCGTGACCGCTGAAGTGCCGGTATTGACCCTGGACGGGGCCGGCGCCACCGGAAAGGGAACCCTGGGCCTGCGCCTGGCCGACTGGCTGGGTTGGCATTTCCTGGACAGCGGCGCGTTCTACCGGGCGCTCGCGCTATGCGCCCTGGAGGCCGGCCTGAAACCGGGGGACGAGCGGCGCCTGGTTTCACTGGCCGAATCCATGGAGCTTTCCTTCAAGACGCGGGACGGGAGTGCGCGGGTCTTCCTGGGAACGCGGGAAGTCACCGCGAAGCTGCGGCGCGAAGAGGTGGGGCGGGCGGCTTCCATCAACGCCGCGCAACCAACCGTGCGCGCCGCCCTGCTGGAAACGCAGCGCACTTTCCTGCGCCCCCCCGGCCTGGTGGCGGATGGCCGCGACATGGGCACGGTGGTGTTTCCCCGCGCCCCCCTTAAGTTCTACCTCACCGCGAGCCAGGAACAACGCACCCTGCGCCGCCACCACCAATTGAAAGAAATGGGCCTGGATGCTAGTATGGCCCACATTGGAAGTGCCTTATCCGAACGTGACCAGCGCGACGGCACGCGCACCGCCGCACCCATGCGGCCCGCCCCAGACGCGATCTTCATCAACACCACCGAACTCGGTCGGGATGAAGTTTTTGCGTGTGCGGAACGTTGGGTGCGCAGGCGTTTTCAAGTCCCGGCCACGGAGGAATCCGGTGCGGGAACTTGATGCATGGATTCAAAGGAAGGCAGCTCTTCCATGGGCCCCGCCCCGTTGCATGCGCGTCAGCGGTGACACACCGCTGTCCCCCAACCATCCAGACCCCGTGCGGCTCCCCCGTTTCAGGAGCGCGCGCCAACCCAGATTGAAGTAAATGTTCTATGAGTGAGAATTTCGCGGAAATGTTCGAACAAAGCGCCGCAGCACGCCCCCTGCGGTCGGGCGACCTTGTACTAGGGGAAATCATCGCTCTCAACGATGAGGTGGCGGTGGTGAACGCCAACCTGAAGTCCGAAGCCATTATCCCTATCACGCAGTTCGACGACGAGAAAATCGCCATCGGCGATCAAGTGGAATTAGCCCTGGACGCGGTGGAGGACGGCACCGGTGAAACCCTGCTGTCACGCGAGCGCGCCAAGCGCATCAAGCTCTGGAAGGAACTGGAACTGGAATTCCAGGAAGGCATCAAGATCAAGGGGGTGATCACGGATCGGGTGCGCGGCGGCTACAAGGTCAACGTGCGCGGTGAACGCGCCTTTCTGCCCGGCTCCCTGGTGGACATCTCGCCGGTGCGCGACCTGTCTTACCTGATCGGCAAGGAGTTGGAGTTCAAGATCATCAAGCTGGACCAACGCCGCCGCAACCTGGTGTTGTCGCGACGCGCAATCTTCGGAAACCAGGATCGCAAGGAACGTCTGAAGCAGCTTGAAGAAGGGACCGTGATAAAAGGCGTGGTCAAGAACCTGACCGACTACGGAGCCTTCGTGGACCTGGGCGGCATCGACGGCCTGCTGCATGTCACCGATATCGCCTGGCGCCGCGTGCGCAATCCCGCCGAGGAAGTGACGGTCGGGGAGGAGTTGGAGGTCAAGCTCCTCAAGGTGGATATTGAGAAGGGGCGAGTCTCACTGGGCAGGAAACAGCTCTGTGAAGATCCCTGGGTGAGAATTCCGGAGGTTTACAAGAGCGGCATGCGCCTCACCGGCAAGGTGACGCACATCGCCGAATACGGCTGTTTCGTGGAACTGGAGGAAGGCGTGGAGGGATTGGTGCACATCTCTGAAATGGATTGGACCAACAAGAGCATATCCCCTTCCAAGGTGGTCCAGCAGAACGAGGAGGTGGAGATCAAGGTGCTGGACATAGACACCAATCGACGCCGCATCTCACTGGGTATCAAGCAATGCCGTACCAACCCCTGGCAGGAATTCGCCGATTCCCACCAACGCGGCGACAAGGTCAGCGGCAAGATCAAAGCGGTCACCGACTTCGGTCTCTTCCTCGGCCTGGAGCATGGCATTGACGGCCTGCTGCACTGCTCCGACATTTCCTGGAACGGGGACAATGAGGCCCTGTTAAAGCAGTACGAAGAGCGGCGCGGCGAAGAGCTGGAGACCGTGCTGCTCTCGGTGGATCCGGCGCGCGAGCGCATCTCGCTCAGCCTGAAACAGATGGAAAAGGATCCACTGGTTGAATATTTCTCCGAACACAAGGTCGGCACCCAGGTGACGGGGGAGATCGTTGAGACCGGTTCCAGGGTCGTGAAGCTGGCACTGGAAGAAGGCATCTTCGGGATCATCAAGACCAGCGAATTGAACAAGTTGAAAGACGCCGGGGAGGAACTGCCGCCCCTGGAAAAAGGCCGGCAGATGCAAGGCAGGATCAGCGCGCTGGACCGCAAGAAGCGCCTGGTGGTGATCTCGGTGAAAGAGGACCTGGATCCCGAGCAGAAAGCAATGCTGGAAGAATACAAAAACGACGGGTCGGGTGGAAGCAAGCTGGGCGAGCATTTTTGAGACCGGCCGACCGGACAGACCAGGTGCTGGCTGGTGCGGGAAATGACAGGATCCGTGGTAACGCCTGCACGGGTATCGCGGAAGTGATGGGAGAGGCGGGCGCCGCGCCCCGGAAGCATGCATCCGGGGCGAACATGGCGTGAACCGCACGGATCTCGTGGCGCGCCTGGCCGCCCGTCACCGGTTGCTGAGTGAAGCGGACTTTGATTTATTGGTGAAAACCATATTGGAAAGCATGAGCAACGCCCTGAAAGCCAGGGAGCGCGTGGAAATCCGCGGCTTCGGCAGTTTCTTCGTACGCTACCGCCCGGCGCGCATGGGGCGTGATCCACGCTCCGGGGCGGCGATCCGGCAGGACGCCATGTACCGACCTTGCTTCAAGGCAGGTAAGCGCTTACGCAACCGAACCAACCAGGCAGGCGGCGCGGCCTCCAGCCCCACGGGTTCCGCATGAATGATCTAAGGCGCATTCTTTTCTGGATCGTGCTGATACTTGGGATCGTGGCGGGCGTGTTGCTGCACCAGGGTAACCCTGATCCTGTCAGCGTGAACCTGTATTTCTACGCTTTCCAGATGCCGCTGTCGGTGCTGATGCTGCTATGCCTGGCCCTGGGTTTTCTGCTCGGCTGGATCTTGCAACTGCCGCGCCAGTGGCTCTATGCGTGGCAAAACCAAAGATTGCGGCGCCGCATAGAGCGGGTTGCCGAGGTCGTCGCGCCGGGACAGGCGGCGTCCGAGGATGAGACAGGGGAACCGGTCCGGAACAGCCACACGGGTACCTGAGCACAGGTGGAACAGGCCTTGTCTCCCTGGCTGGACTACCTGCTGCTGTCAGGCTCCGCGGTGCTGGCCGGATGGTGGCTTGGGCGCTCCACGCGGCCTCCCGAGGCGACTTCGAGCGCCAGGAACATCCGCCCGGAATATTTCAAGGGACTGAACTACGTCATCAATGAACAGCCCGACAAGGCCATCGAGGTCTTCATCCGCATGTTAGAGGTGGATCAGGACACGGTGGAGACGCACTTCGCGCTCGGGCTGCTCTACAGGCGGCGAGGCGAGGTGGAACGCGCCATCCGCATCCACCGCAACCTCATCGCGCGCCCCAACCTGAAACCAGGGCAACACGCCAACGCGCTCCTGGAACTGGGACTGGACTACATGCGCTCCGGCCTGCTGGACAGGGCCGAGCAGATCTTCCAGGAAATGTTGAAGGTCAATCCGCGCTCCCACCAGGCCTTGGAGGAGCTGCTGGATATCTACCAGCAGGAGCGCGCATGGGAACAGGCCGTGGCGGTGGCGCGGCGCCTGAGCAATTCCACCGGCCGCAACCTGGCTCCGACCATTGCCCAATTCCATTGCGAACAGGCCGAGGCGCTCTTCCAGCAGGGGAACAAGCGGCAGGCGCTGAAGCTACTCGGCAAGGCCCTGCGCACCGATTCGGGATGTGTGCGGGCCGCCCTGCTGCGCGCCGACAGCGTGCGGCGCGACGGCCAGCCGCAGAAAGCCCTGCGCCTCTACCAGCGCGTGAACGACCAGGCGCCGGGCTTCCTGGCGCTGGTCCTGCCGCACGTCCGCGAATGCTATACTCTGCTCGGCGAAGAGGACAAGTTCAAAGCCTTCCTGCATCACCTCGCCGAGCTGGAGCATCACGACCTGACGACGCCCCTGCTGTTGGCCCAGCTCCTGACGGAATACGGAGAACGAGCCGCGGCGGTGCATTGCCTGGCCCGCGTGCAGAAGCGCTCACCGGACCCCTTGCTGGTTGCGCATACCTTGAAACTACTCGATCCTCCCGCCACGGATGATCCCGCCGGACAACGGGAAATGGAGTTGCTGCGAAGCGGCGCGACGCGGGTGTTGGAAGAATCCCCCGCTTACCAGTGCCGACGCTGCGGCTTCAAGGGGAAAAACCTGCACTGGCAGTGCCTGGGCTGTAAAAACTGGGGCACGGTCAAGCCCTTGTGAGGCCGTTACCAGGCCTGACCGCGCACCCTCCCGAAATATCATGCACAAGACGCCGGCCCGCATCGTGATCGCCCTGGACCACGGCAGCGCGCGTGCCGCCCTGGCCTTCTGCGAAGAACTGGACACCGCAAGGCATGCGGTCAAGCTGGGACCGCGGTTGCTGATGCGCGAGGGGCTGGCGCTGGTGCGTCGCATCACGCGGCTCGGGTTCCGGGTGTTCCTGGACATGAAATGGCACGATATCCCGCACGTGACCGCCGAGGCCTGCGCCGCGGCCGCGGACCTGGGCGTGTGGATGGTCAACGTGCACGCGCTCGGAGGTCCCAGGATGCTGGAAGCGGCGCGCTCCGCCCTGCCCAGGTGGGAGGACGGACCCCTGCTGGTGGCGGTGACCATACTCACCAGCATGGACGCAACGGAGTTCGGGAACATGGGGTGGCGGCAAAGTCTCCCCGGGCAGGTCTCGCTGCTCGCCGCCCTGGCGCGGGAGAAGGGTCTGGACGGTGTCGTCTGTTCCGCCCGGGAGGCGCCCCGGATACGAGCCGCATGCGGCCCTGATTTTCGCATCGTGAGTCCAGGTATTCGTTCCCCGCAAACGGCCCGCAACGACCAGCAACGGATCATGACACCGGCCGCGGCGATCGCGAACGGGGTCGATCACCTGGTCATCGGCCGCGCCGTCACCCAGGCGGCGGACCCGCGCGCCGCCCTGCGGGCGATCGAGGCGGAGCTTGAAACGGCCAACGACTAAAGCTCTCCAGGCGGCTTGAAGATGGATAGCGCCGGGGAACCCGGCATGCACTCCGCGCCGGGGGCAGGGAACGAAACCCCGCACGGAGCACCGGCCTGCGGTGGCTTGCCGTTACCGACAACGCCCGGTCGGGAACTGCACTGGGGCGGCCTGTGCGACCTGGGACTGGCCCTGGCAGTGGCGGAAACCGCACAGCGCGTCACGCACGCGCCGCTGCTGCTGGTGCTGCCGGAAGTGGAAGCGGTGGAACGCGTGTACACGGAACTGGAGTTTTTCCTGGGTGCACGGCGCGCGACGACACCCCTGTGGGTGTTCCCGGATTGGGAGACGCTGCCTTACGACGCATGTTCCCCCCATGCCGACATCGTCTCCAGCCGCCTGGAACTGTTGGACGCCCTTCCCCGCCTGCGCCGCGGCATCGTGCTGGTGGCGGCCGGCACCCTGGCGCACCGCCTGCCGCACGCGCAATACATCGAGGCGCGCGGCTTCGAACTGCGGCGCGGCGCAAACCTGGATCCGCGGGACTTCCGCCGGCGCCTGGAGCGGGGCGGCTACCGCTTCGTCTCCCAGGTGCGCGAACACGGCGAGGTCGCCATACGTGGTTCCCTGATCGACCTTTTCCCCATGGGCGCCGCGCGGCCCTGTCGCATCGATCTGGATGATGAACGCATTGACAGCCTGCGCCCCTTTGACCAGGATTCGCAGCGCTCCACCGGCTGCATCGACTGCTTGCGCCTGCTGCCGGCGCGCGAATACCCACTGGATGAGGAAGCCGTGGAGCGCTTCCGCAGTGCCTGGCGCGAGGCTTTCCCAGGCGATCCGCGCCGCGTGAATATTTACCGGGAAGTCAGCGCCGGACGCGGCCCTCCCGGCATCGAGTATTACCTGCCGCTGTTCTTTGAAAGCACCGCCCTGCTCTTCGACTACCTGCCGCGAAACACCATCGTGCTGACCCATGAAGACGCGGACCGGGCGACGGCGGACTTCCTGGAAAAAGCAAAAGAGCGCTCTGAAGCGAAACACACGGCGCGGGAACAACCCGTGCTGCCGCCCGAACGCATCTTCGCATCCCTGGAGGAACTGCAGCGCCGCCGCGCCACACACCCTGGGATACGCCTGTGGGAAAGCAGCGCACGGAAAGCGCACGGGCTGCAAAGCGGCATGCCGCCGCCCGTGGCCCTGAACGCCCAGGCTAATCCCCCCAGTCAGCACCTGCAGGCTTTCCTGAAAAAGTTTCCCGGACGGGTGTTGTTGACAGCGGGCTCCCCCGGGCGCCGCGAAACCCTGCTGGAGCTGCTGCGCGGCGCCGGACTGCGGCCCGTGGAATGCGCCGACTGGCCGGCCTTCCTGGCCTCCGAAGCCCGGCTGGGCGTGGCACCGGCACCCTTGGAACGCGCCCTGTTCCTGCACGATCCCGCCCTGGCCCTGTTCGGGGAAGTACAGGTCTTCGGCGATCTCAAGCGCCGCCGCCGCGCCCGCCGCCGCGCCGCCGACCTGGAGGAACTGATTCAGAACCTCTCCGAGCTCCGGACGGGGAGCGCCGTGGTACACCGTGAGCACGGGGTCGGACGTTACCGCGGCCTCGTCACCCTGACACCCGAGAACTACCCCGAGGAATTTCTGCAACTGGAATACGCCGGGGGCGATCTGCTCTACGTACCCATTGCGGCCTTAAACGCGGTCAGCCGTTACACCGGCCTGGATCCGGAGCACGCCCCCCTGCACCGCCTCGGCGGCGACCAATGGGAACGGGCGCGCCGCAAGGCCGCGACCCGTATCCGCGACACCGCCGCCGAACTGCTGGAGTTACAAGCCCAGCGCACCGCCGGCGGCGGCGCCGCCTTCCGCGTAGACGAGGAGGCCTACCGCAGCTTCGCCGCCTCCTTTCCCTTTGATGAAACCGAAGACCAGGGACGGGCCATCCAGGAAGTCCTGGAGGATCTGCGCGCCACCACCCCGATGGACCGCCTGGTCTGCGGTGATTCCGGCTTCGGCAAGACCGAGGTGGCGCTGCGCGCCGCCTTCGTGGCGGTGGACAACGGCTGCCAGGTCGTCCTGCTGGTGCCCACCACGCTGCTTGCACAGCAGCATTACCGCAGTTTTCTGGAACGCTTCGCCGACTGGCCCGTACGGGTTGAGGCGCTCAGCCGCTTTGAGCAGCGCGGCCCGCAACGCGCCGTGCTGGATGGGCTGGCCGACGGCACGGTGGACATCGTCATCGGCACCCACAAACTGCTGCGCGCGGATCTCAAGATAAAACGCCTGGGACTGGTTATTATCGACGAGGAACATCGCTTCGGGGTGCACCAAAAGGAGCGCCTGAAAAAACTGCGCGCCAAGGTGAACCTCCTCGCGCTCACCGCCACCCCTATCCCGCGCACGCTCAACCTGTCGCTCGCCGGACTGCGCAGCCTGTCCCTGATCTCCACCCCGCCTGCGCGCCGCCTCCCGGTCAAGACCTTTATCTGCGAGTGGAGCGATACCCTGTTGCGCGAGGCCATGCTCCGCGAGATCAACCGTGGCGGCCAAGTGTTCTTCATCCATAATCGCGTGGAGACCATCGCGCGCAGCCTGGAGGAACTGCGCCGGTTGCTGCCCGAGGCCAACATCGCGCTGGCGCACGGCAAACTGCCGAAACGGGAGCTGGAGCGCGTCATGCTGGATTTCCGCGCCGGACGTTGTCACGTCCTGCTCTGCACGACCATCGTGGAAACCGGCCTGGACATTCCGAACGCCAACACCATCATCATCGACCAGGCGCAACGCCTCGGCCTGGCCCAGATCTACCAACTACGCGGACGCGTCGGACGATCCCATCACAACGCCTACGCCTACTTGGTAGCGCCGAGTCGACAGGCCATGAGCGAGACCGCCCAGGCGCGCCTGAGGGCGGTGGCCCAGTTGAACGAGTTGGGAGTCGGCTTCAACCTGGCCGGTCACGACCTGGAAATACGCGGCGCCGGGGAACTCCTCGGCGAAGAGCAGAGCGGCCATGTCCAGGAACTGGGCTTCGGCGCCTACATGGAGCTGCTGCAACAGGCCGTGCGGGATCTACGCTCCGGCGCGGCACGATACCCGGAACAGGCCGCCCCGGAAGTGGAACTCAACTTCCACCTGCCGGCCCTGTTCCCGGAAGATTACATCCCCGACCTGCATGAACGCCTGCTGCTCTACCGGCGCCTGGCGACCCTTACCGATGCGGCGCCGCTCGCGGCACTGCGCGAGGAAGTCATAGACCGCTTCGGCCGCCTGCCGCAAGCCGCCCGGGACCTGTTCCGCCTCGCAGAGCTCAAAGCCCCGGCCCGCGCCGCCGGCATCCTGCATGTCGAATTCAGGGAACGCGGCGGCTCCCTGCGCTTTCATGAACACAGCCCGGTACCGCCCGCGCGCGTGCTGGAACTGGTGCAAGGCGGTCACGGCGCCTACCGCTTCCAGGAAGGCAAGGTACTGCGCATCGCAGGCCCCATCCAGGCATCGGAACGCATCCCCCTCGCCGCACGCCTCATCCAGCAGCTAAACGGCTGAATCCCGGCTCCCGCACGCGGGATGATGCCACCGCCATGGGCTGGAAAATCCGCCTTTCCCTTGCCACGTCCGGCCGTCCAGCGACCGTAAACGCGGCCTTCGTGCACCGGCGAAAAAGCCGCTACTCCAAAGGCTCCTGGATCTCGTAGTCGTGGGTGATCTTAGCGCTCTGGGCCAACATGATCGAAGCCGAGCAGTATTTTTCCGCGGACAGGCGGATCGCGTGCGCCACCCGGGCGGAACGCAGGCCGCTGCCACGCAGGCGGTAGTGCAGGTGGATGGCGCGGAACACGCGGGGCGGCTCGGCGGCGCGCTCGGCCTTGATGAGTACCTCCAAACCGGTCACCGACTGGCGCGCCTTACGCAGAATGGTCAGCACGTCGTAGGCCGTGCAACCGCCCAGGCCGAGCAGCAACAGTTCCATGGGGCGCGGGCCGCGTCCCAGACCGCCGGCCTCCGCGGGGCCGTCCATCAGCACCGTGCCGCCCGCGTCGTTCTCTCCGGCGAAACAGACTCCGTCCCGCCATTGCACTTTCACCTGCATGATATACCCTTCCCCTTGGAAACTTTCGTGGGATGTTTGGAAGCGCCGCCGCACTTGACAAGCCCGTGGCGGCGCGCCCAGTATGTGTCGTGGGTACGTGTCGGGGGCCGGGGGCGCCCGTCCCCAAGGCTATGTAGCTCAGCCGGCTAGAGCGCGGCACTCATAATGCTGAGGTCGGTGGTTCGAGTCCACCCATAGCCACCACTCTTCCACCATCCTCAAGACCGCGTCCGGAGACCGTGCCGGGCAGCGAGGGAGGGCCTGGCTTCCTTCCATGTGCGGTTAAACTCCTCGTGGTTGCGCTGGAAGACCTCCAGCAACCGTGGATCGAAATGGGCTTCCGGGTTGATGCGCTCATCACCCCGGGTAATGATGCGCATCGCCTGGGCGTGGCTGAACCCGCGCTTGTAGGGTCGCCTGGCGCGCAGGGCGTCATAGACGTCGACCAGCTGCACGATGCGCGCCGCGATCGGGATGTCCTCTCCACGCTTGCCGTTCGGATAACCACTGCCGTCCCATTTCTCATGGTGATTCATGGCGATCTCGGCACCCATCTGCAAACGCGGGTTGCCGGACAGAATAGCGTGCCCGTAAACGGTATGACGCGACATCTCCTGCTTTTCCCGCCTGTTCAAGGGGCCGGTCTTGTACAGCAGGGAGGAATCCACGCTCATCTTGCCTACATCGTGCAGTTGGGCGCTGTAGTGGATTTCGCGACACCAGTTATCCGGCATGTTCAGCAGGCGGGCCAGCCTGTAACTGTACTCGTTGACCCGCTGAAGGTGGGCGGCGGTTTCCTTGTCGTGCAGTTCAGCGGCGCGCGCAAGTAAACGGATAGAAAGTTGAAAGGCCTCCTCCGTTGCTTCCTGCAACTCGACGATACGCTGGCGCTGCTGCTGCAGATACTGGTTGTTTTTGCGTAGTTTGCGGGTGCGGGCGGCGATTTTCTCCAGCATCAGGCGACGTTCCAGCCACTGGCCCACCATCCGGATAATGGGTGGGATCATCTCATCCACCTCGGCCGGGAAGGGGACGGGCCGCTTCCGACCGGGAGCCAGGGAATTGATGATCTGCACCACCCCGTTTACGCGGCCCTCAAAATCCAGCAGGGGGAAACAAAACATGGAACGGGTCCTGTAGCCGGGGAGTTCGTTGCGTTCGTCAAACTTGTAAGGGCAGCGCCGGGAAATTTGGTACACATCGTCAATGCGCAGGCTACGCCCGGAAGCGGCCACATAGCCGGCAATGCTCTCCGGCCCCACCGGAACCAGGAAGGCGCTGCGCCGCACCGGCACCCGATCGTTCTGTACGCAAACCGACTGCAGTTGCCGGCGGGGGCCGCGCCGCTCGCAGATAAACAGGGTGCCGGCCTCGGCGTGACATAATTCGCGGCTCTTGCTGAGGATGCGGTCCAACAGGGAGCGCAGGCTTTGCCTGGGCTGGGCTTCAATGAATTCCAGGAACTCCAGGACCAGGGTGCTGTGGCGCGTGGACACCCGGGTAGCACCACGCCTCTGACCGGTAACCCTCAACCGGCCTCTATCCTTATCCGTGCTGGATCGCTTCACCAAATCCACACATCACTCCCTGCGGATCAGTGTTGTAGCCCTGTTCTTTTCGGTCCTAACCCGCTCCTTGAACTATAACACCCGGAGCCGGCTTATTCTCCACCGTGCTTCAGTCCCCAGGTGGCGTTGCCGTCCGGCTGGTCATATACCCGCACACCCATATCGCTGAGACTGGCACGGATCTCATCGGCACGACTGTAATCACCGGCCTGACGAGCCTTCCGGCGTGCCTCCAGCAGGACCTCTACAGCCTTCCCGTCCGGCTGCCTGTCAGCCTGTCGCCGGCGCGCATCGCCGTCGGCGGGGGCGCGCCAGACCCCGTCCGGATGCTGCAACAGGCCGCACAACGCCCCCGCGGCGCGCAAGCTCGCAACGGCCTTGCGGCGTTCGGCGCCCGAGCCCGCGGCGGCCTTGCGCGCCAGGGCATGCAGGCAGGTTATCGCCGCGGGGGAGTTCAGATCGTCTTCCAGGCATGCGAGAAAATCCTCCGGAGGGGTCGCGTCCGGTGCCACCGGGGCAGCGCCTTCAGGCAGGGCGTCGTAGAGCCGCTTCAGGGTGCGCCGCGCCTGGCGCAGACTGTCCGCGCCCCATTCCAATGGATGGCGGTAATGGGTAGACAGCAGGGCGCAGCGCAACACTTCACCGGATGCCTCGCGTAGCAGTTCCCGGACCAGCAGCACGTTCCCCTTGGATTTTGACATCTTCTCGCGCTGCACCCGCACAAAGCCGTTGTGCACCCAGTAGCGGCAAAATTCGCGCCCGGCGCAGCCGGCCACCGCCTGGGCGATCTCGTTCTCGTGGTGCGGAAAGATCAGATCACGGCCGCCGCCGTGCAGGTCAATGGGGCCGGGCCCCAGGTAGCGCAGGACCATGGCCGAGCACTCGGTATGCCAGCCCGGCCGGCCCCGTCCCCAGGGGCTGCTCCATCCCGGTTGCTCCGCCGTCGATGGTTTCCAAAGCACAAAATCCATGGGGTCGCGCTTGCAGGAAGCCGGTTCAACCCGGGCTCCGGCCAGCAATTCCCCAGGGCGGCGGCCCGACAACTCGCCATAACGGGCGTAATCGGCAACACTAAAAAACACATGCCCCTCGGCCTCGTAGGCGTACCCGAAGTCCAGCAATTTCCCGATCAGTGCCCGCATCTCCTCCAGGTTTTCGGTGGCGCGGGGTTCCAGGGAGGGCGTCAGCACGCCCAGTTCCCGCATATCCCGGTGATAGACGTCGGTGTAGCGCGCCGCGATCTGCTCGATGCCCACGCCCTCTTCCCGCGCGGCGGCCTGAATCTTGTCGTCTATGTCGGTGATATTGCGGGCGTAGAGTACGCGCGGATAGCGGTGGCGCAACAGCCGGTAGAGCAGGTCAAAAACCACCGCGGAGCGAGCATTGCCCAAGTGCGGCGGGCCGTACACGGTAGGCCCGCATACGTACATGGTGACGCGCCCGGGGTCGGTGGGCTTGAAGACCTGCTTGCGGCCACCCAGCGTGTTGTAGAGTTGTATCGTCATGGCTGCTGCTCTGCACCGGGAAGACGGGGCAGGGTGCGTGAGACACCGCCGGGGCATGGCACGGCACCCTCATCCGGGAAATACGGCATTTGGGAAATACGGGATGGGAAGAAACGACCGCTACCGCCCCCTGAAGCAGAGCACGCTTCCCACGGCATTGTAGTGCATCCACGCCGGTCGGCGCAGACCCTCCCCGGGCATTCCCGCCCCGGGCAACCGGGCACCGCCGGAAAAAGCATCGGGAATCGTAGTAGCTTATGATGCTGGCAGGTTTCGCGCATCCCGCGCGCCGCACCCAGGGTCTCCGGGACGATCCGTTCCAGGCAATGCAAAATGAGTGGAAAAATCTACATCCAAACCTATGGCTGCCAGATGAACGAGTATGACTCGGTGCGCATGCTGGACGCCCTGGAAGACAGCCATGGTCTGAAGCCCACGTCGGACCCGGCCGAGGCCGAGGTGCTGCTGATCAACACCTGTTCGATACGGGAGAAAGCCCAAGAGAAGGTGTTCTCCCAGCTGGGTCGCTGGAAACCCTTGAAACGGCGCAATCCGCGCCTGGTGATCGGCGTGGGCGGCTGCGTCGCCAGCCAGGAAGGCGCGGCCCTGGTGCGGCGTGCGCCGATCGTGGACCTGGTGTTCGGGCCGCAGACTCTGCACCGCTTGCCACAGCTGCTGGAGCAGGTGCGCCGCACGCGCCGCCCGGTGGTGGATATCTCCTTCCCGGAGATCGAAAAATTCGATCGCCTGCCCGAAGCGCGTGCCCAGGGTGTCACCGCTTTTGTCTCGATCATGGAAGGTTGCAGCAAATATTGCAGCTTCTGCGTGGTACCCTATACGCGGGGAGAGGAGTTCAGTCGGCCGCTGGACGAAGTGTTGGCCGAGGTCTGCACGCTGACGAGCCAGGGAGTGCGTGAAGTCACCCTGCTGGGGCAGAATGTGAACGGCTACCGCGGTGCCATGCACGGCGGCGGCCAGGCCGACCTGGCCACCTTGCTGGAGTTGCTGGCGACCGTGGAGGGTCTTGGACGCATCCGCTATACTACCTCTCATCCTCTGGAAATGAACGACCGCCTGATCGAAGCACATCGACGCATCCCGCAATTGGCCGAACATCTGCACCTGCCGGCGCAGAGCGGTTCCGATCGTGTACTCGTGGCCATGAAGCGTGGTTACACGACCTTGGAATACCGCTCCAAGGTGCGGCGGTTACGCCGGGCGCGGCCGGGGCTCAGCATCTCCTCGGATTTCATCGTGGGCTTCCCCGGGGAAGACGAAGCGGATTTCGAAGCCACGCTGCGGCTCGTGGAAGCGGTTCGCTTTGACCGCTCCTACAGCTTTATCTACAGCCGCCGTCCCGGTACCCCGGCCGCCTCGTTGCCGGACGAAGTCCCCCTTGCGGAAAAAAAGCGGCGTCTGCAGGTACTGCAGGAGTTGCTGGGGCGCCAGGAGCGGGCCTACAGCGAGGCCATGGTCGGCAGCGTGCAGCGTGTGCTGGTGGAGGGACCGTCGCGCCAGGCGCCCGAAGTGCTGTGCGGGCGCACCGGCAATAACCGGGTGGTGAATTTCACCGCGCAGCGCGCATCCCTCGGGAATTTCATGGAAGTACGCATCAGCGAAGTGCTGCCGCATTCGCTGCGTGGTGTGCCGGTGGCGCCGCCCGACCCCGCATTGCTTCCCGGGAACACACACCCACTGCCGAGTTGAACCAGGCCTCCGCAGCGCATATTCCCGAGGCGACGTGCAGCCGGTTGCGGCTGGAGCCGGCCGATAACGAACGCCTGAACCGCCTGTGCGGACCGGCCGATCGGCATCTCCGGCAACTGGAACGCTACAGCGGGATTCTCATTGAGAACCGCGGCCACGATTTCCGCCTCAAGGGTCATACCACCGCCGTGGCGCGCGTTGAGGCGACCCTGCGCTCCCTGTACGAAAACACCTGCGGCGAAACCATCTCCGCAAGCCAGGTCTTCCTGGCCCTGCGTGAAAGCGAACTGCACCCGGAATCCCCCCCGAAGGCCGACGCGGAGGCCGATGCGGAAACGGGTGCGGAAGGTCTCCGCGGCACGTGTGGCTGGGTGCAAGGGCGCACCCACAACCAGCTGTTATACCTGCGGCGCATCCGCCGCCATCACCTGAACTTCGGCGTCGGCCCGGCCGGCACGGGAAAAACTTACCTCGCGGTGGTCGCGGCCATCACCGCCCTGCGCGAAAGCCGCGTGCGGCGCATCATCCTGGTGCGGCCAGCGGTGGAAGCCGGGGAACACCTGGGGTTCCTGCCAGGCGACCTGGGACAGAAAGTGGACCCTTACCTGCGCCCCCTGTATGACGCACTGTACGAGCTGCTGGGCGCGGAACAGTGCACACGGCTGCAGGAACAGGGCACCATCGAGATAGCCCCGCTGGCTTTCATGCGCGGGCGCACGCTGAGCAACGCCTTCGTCATTCTGGACGAGGCGCAAAACACCACGCACCGGCAGATGAAGATGTTCCTGACTCGTCTCGGCTTTGGTTCCACGGCGGTCATCACCGGAGACCTGACCCAGGTGGACCTGGCCGATCGGCGTCAGTCCGGCCTGGACCACGCCCTGCAGGTACTGCGCAGCCTGGGGCACGTCTCCTTCACTTTTTTCGAGAAACGTGACGTACTGCGCCACCCGCTGGTAACCCAGATCGTCGAGGCCTACGAAGGCTGGGAAGGACGGGACACGGCGCATGACTGAGCCAGCACCCCTGGACAGGACCGCGGAGGAACCTCCGTCTCGGCTCCAGGTGGAGCCCAGGGAGGACGTTCGGGTCGAGGTGCAATACGCCGTGGCGGCGCGGGGACTCTCCGTGCCGCGGCGACTGGCGGCCTGGGCGGCAACCGCGGTGCGCCTGCGCCATACACGCGCCGAACTCGTGCTGCGCGTGGTCGGCACCGCCGAAAGCCGCACCCTGAACGAGCGTTGGCGCGGCGGCCGAGGCGCCACCAACGTACTGGCCTTCCCCTGCACACCCCCACCGCATCCGCCCATCCCGCTGCTCGGCGACGTGCTGATCTGCGCTCCAGTGGCGCAACACGAGGCCCGAACATGGGGTGGGGGGATAGAGCGACACTGGGCCTACCTGGTCGTCCACGGTACGCTGCACCTGCTCGGCTACGACCACCAACAACCACGCGCCGCCCGAAGCATGCATACCGCCGAGGCGCGGGTGCTGCGCCGCTTCGGCTGGCGGCACCCGCACCCCGCGTGAACCAGGACGGCGAAAAATCCCAGATCGGCGCCGCGTTGCAGCGCCTGCGCGGCTGGTGGGAAGACAGCCACACGGCGCCGCGCGACCGCCGTATGCTCCATCACCTGCTGCAGAAGGCCGAAAAAAAGAACCTGATCGCACCGGGCATCCTGCCCATGGTAAAGGGCGCCATGGACATGTCCGAATTGAAGGTGCGTGATATCATGCTGCCGCGCGCCCAGATGGTGGTGGTACGCGACGATGCCGAGCTGGAGGATGTCATCCGCGTGGCCCTGGAATCCGGCCACTCGCGCCTGCCGGTGGTGCAGGGCAAAACAGACAGCGTTGTCGGAGTCCTGCTGTCCAAGGACCTGCTCAGCGAATCCCGCCACAACAAGCGGTTCCGCCTTGAAGACCTCTTGCGGCCCCCCTACTTCGTCCCGGAGAGCAAGCGTCTGCAAAACCTGCTGCGCGAATTCCGCAAGCACCGCAGCCACCTGGCGGTAGTGGTAGATGAATACGGCGGCACGGCCGGGCTGGTCACGATCGAGGACATCATCGAGGTCATCGTCGGCGAGATCGAAGATGAACACGACCTGGTGGAAGAGCACAAGATCGTGCGCCATAACAAGCGTCGCTTCAGCGTCCTGGCCACGACCACCATCGGGGAATTCAACGAATATTTCCATACCCAGTTCAGTGACGAAAAATACGACACCGTGGGAGGCATGATCCTGCAGGCTTTCGGCCGCCTCCCGGCGCGCGGGGAAAGCATCGAGCTCCCCGAGTTCAAAGCCAAGGTGCTGCGCGTTGACAAGCGCCGCATCCAGGTCGTGCGCCTGGTCTGGAAGAGGCCGCTCCCGGCCCAGTAGGCCGCTCCCGGCCCACGGTACGTCGGCGCTTCAAGCCGGTGGCTGGAGCTGGTCCGGTAGCTGGGCGCTGAATTCATGCACCGCGTCCACGAGCACCGCCACCGCGTCCGGGTCGGTATCCGGGCGCACCCCGTGCCCCAGGTTGAAAATGTGGCCGCCGCCCGCGCCGTGGGAAGCGAGAATGCGGGCCACCTCCCGGCGCAGCAGCTCCGGGGGCGCACACAGGGCCAGGGGATCCAGGTTGCCCTGCAGGGCGACCTTGTCTCCCACCCGGCGCCGCGCCACGCTCAAATCCATGCTCCAATCCAGGCTAAGCGCGTCACAGCCGCAGTCCGCGAGCTGCTCCAGGTGCGCACCCGCGCCCTTGCTGAACAATATCACCGGGCAGTGCGCCGCAGTCTCGCTGCCCCGTAAACGCTCGATCACCCGCGCCATGTAGCGCAGGGAAAATTCGCGGTAAGCGGCCCCGGGCAACAGTCCGCCCCAGGTGTCAAACAGCATCAGCGCCTGTGCGCCGGCGGCCGCCTGCGCGGCCAGGCAGCCGGCCACCGCACACGTCAAGCGCTCCAGCAGGAGATGGAGCACGGCCGGCTGCTGATAGCACATCCCGCGCGGCAGGGCGAACTCCGCGTCGCCCTGGCCCTGCACCATGTAGCAGGCCAGGGTCCAGGGGCTGCCCGCGAAACCAATGAGGGCGACCTCCGGGTCCAGGGCCTCCCGTACCCGGCGCAGGGTTTCGCCCACGTAGGCCAGTTCCGACTCCGGCTCCGGCACACGCAACGCGCGCACATCCGCCTCCGAGCGCAGCACGCGGCCGAGACGCGGCCCGCGCCCTTCAATGATCGAAAGCTCCAGCCCCATGGCGTCCGGAATGGTCAGGATATCGGAGAACAGGATGGCGGCGTCCAGGGGGAAGCGGCGGAGCGGCTGCAGGGTCGCTTCGCAGGCCAGCTCCGGGGTTTTGCAAAGCGTCAGGAAGTCACCCGCGCGGGCGCGCAGGGTGCGATATTCAGGCAGGTAGCGCCCGGCCTGGCGCATCAGCCAGACCGGCGTGCGATCCGGGCGGCGACCACGCAAGGCTTGCAACAAACGGTTCCCGGGGGGCCCGGAAGCAGGTGGTGCGGCGCTTTCAGGTGCCGCGGTTTCAGACACCCAGGTAACCCAGGATTCCCTGCGCCGCACGGCGGCCGTCATAGACCGCGCTCACCACCAGGTCCGCGCCGCGCACCATGTCGCCCCCGGCAAACACGCCGGTCCGCGTGGTTTGCAGGGGGTAAGCACCCTCCTCCGGGGCCAGCACGCGCCCCCACGTATCCTTCGAAATCCCGGACTCGGCAAGCCAGGCGGACGGACTGGGACGAAACCCGAAGGCGATGATGACAGCGTCGCCCTCCAGCACCTCCTCGCTGCCCGCCACGATTTCCGGCTGCAAGCGGGCGCGGGTGTCGGCCTCACCGAGACGGGTACGCACCACCCGCACCGCGTGCGCCTGCCGCGTACCAAGAATCTCCAACGGCTGACGATTCCAGATGAATTGCACTCCTTCAGCCTCGGCGTTACGCACTTCGCGCATGGAACCGGGCATGTTCGCGCGATCCCGGCGATATAGACAACTGACCTCCGAGGCGCCCCGGCGCACGGCGGTCCGCACGCAGTCCATGGCGGTGTCCCCGCCGCCCAGCACCAGCACCTTCCGACCGCGCAAGTCGATGTAGGGGAATTCCCCGCTGGGATAACCTTCCACCCGGTTGATGTTGCCGATCAGGTAGGGCAGCGATTCGTAAACCCCCTCCAGGTCCTCGCCGGGGAACCCGCCGCGCATGTAGGTATAGACCCCCATGCCCAGAAACACGGCATCAAAATCGCGCCGCAGGCTGGCGAAGGAAAGGTCGCGTCCAATCTCCGTCTGCAACACGAACTCCACGCCCAGGTCCTCCAGTAAACGCCGCCGCAACCGCACGATCTTCTTCTCCAGCTTGAAAGGCGGGATGCCGAAGGTCAACAGGCCGCCGATCTCGCGATAGCGATCAAAGACCACGGGCTTGACGCCGTGCCGCGCCAGCACGTCGGCACAACCCAGGCCGGCTGGACCGGCCCCCACCACCGCCACGCGCTTGCCGGTGGGGCGCAGGTCGTCCGACAGCTTAGGACGCCAACCTTGGCGGAAGGCTTCGTCGAAAATGTATTTTTCAACCGCCCCGATGGTCACCGCGCCGAAACCATCGTTCAAGGTGCAGGCCCCCTCACAGAGCCGATCCTGCGGGCAGATGCGCCCGCAGATCTCAGGCAGGGTATTGGTCTCGTGACAAAGTTCAGCCGCTTCAAAGAGGCGGCCCTCCTCCACCAGGCGCAACCAGGCGGGAATGTAGTTATGCACGGGGCACTTCCATTCGCAATAGGGATTGCCGCAATCCAGGCAGCGTCCGGACTGTGCGGCCGCGGTGGTTTTATCGTAGTGCCCGTAGATTTCTTCCCAGCTCTGGATGCGCACCGGTACCTCGGTGATTTTCGGATCCTCACGCGGCAACTTGAGAAACTGGAAATCATCATGCACATCGGTTGGAGCGGGAAGGCCGGGACGATGCTTCTTGGGGTGCGCCTCCTTCATGCGGCGGCGCGCAGGTTCAAAAGCAGGCTGGAAAGTTCCAGGGCCTTGGGCTTCACCAGCCAGAAACCCCCCAGGCACGCCTCCCAATCCGCCAACAGTTCCTTCCCCCATGGACTGCCGGTCTCTTTCACATGGTCCTGCATCAGGCGGAGCAACGGCGCGCTATGCATTTTCATCTGTTCGACGGTGCGCAGACGCAGCGTCTCCACGGAGTCCCGGTTGATGCGTTCTGGAAAACGACGCCCGTGATCCAGCACGTAAGCGAGACCACCGGTCATCCCGGCTCCGAAGTTGTAACCGCTGTCACCGAGCACCACCACCACGCCCCCGGTCATGTATTCGCAACCGTGATCGCCCAGACCCTCAAGCACCGCGATCGCGCCCGAGTTGCGCACGGCAAAGCGCTCGCCGGCGCTGCCCGCCGCGAATAACGAACCGCCGGTGGCCCCGTACAGGCAGGCGTTGCCCATCACCACCCAACCCGGAGCGTGGGAGCGGCGCTTCCGGGGCGGCGCGATCACGATGCGCCCGCCGGCCATTCCCTTGCCCACGTAGTCGTTCGCGTCCCCTTCAAGGTAAATTTCCAGGCCGCCGGCGTTCCAGGCCCCCAGGCTTTGACCGGCCGTGCCGCGCAGACGCAACTTCACGGGATGTTGACTCAGCCCCTGGTTGCCGTGGCGCCGCGCAATTTCGCCGGACAGGCGCGCCCCGATGGAGCGATGGTGATTCTTCACCTCGTAAGCCAGGTCAATGCTCTCAGAGCGTTCCACGGCAGGCAGCGCGTCAGCCACCATGCGCTCCGCCAGCAGACCACGATCGAACGGCTGGTTGCGCTCTTCCACGCAGTGGCGCGCCGCCTGCTCAAGACCAGGCGGTGACTCCAATAAAACGCCTAGCCGCAGGTCGCGCCCATGCTCCACCACGGCCTCCTTGATTTCAAGTAATTCCGTACGGCCGATCAATTCAGCCAGGCTCCGCACCCCCAGGATCGCCAGGTATTCACGTACCTCGCGCGCCAGGAAACGGAAATAGCGGCACACCTTGGCGACGCCGTTCGGCTTGAAGTGGCGGGTATAGAGCTCCTTGTTCTGGGTCGCGATACCGGTGGCACAGTTGTTCAAATGGCAGATGCGCAGGTATTTACAACCCATGGCGATCATGGGTGCGGTGCCGAAGCCGAAACTTTCGGCCCCCAGCAGCGCCGCCTTCAGCACGTCCAGCCCGGTCTTCATGCCGCCGTCCGCCTGGAGCCGCACCTTGCCGCGCAGACCATTGGCACGTAGCAGCGTATGCGCTTCACTCACGCCCAATTCCCACGGACCACCGGCGTACTTCACGGAAGTCAGGGGACTGGCCCCGGTGCCGCCGTCGTAGCCTGCGATGGTGATCAAATCGGCATAGGCCTTGGTGACACCCACCGCCACGGTACCCACGCCGGCCTGGGCCACCAGCTTGACCGAAACCAGGGCGCGCGGATTGACCTGCTTGAGGTCAAAGATCAATTGCGCCAGGTCTTCGATGGAATAGATGTCGTGATGCGGCGGCGGCGAGATGAGCGACACACCCGGGGTGGCGTAGCGTAGCCTGGCAATCACCTGGTCCACCTTATGCCCCGGCAACTGACCGCCCTCGCCGGGCTTAGCGCCCTGCGCGATTTTGATCTGCAGCACTTCAGCGTTCACCAGGTAATGCGGCGTGACCCCGAAACGCCCGGAGGCGACCTGCTTAATCCGGGAAGTTTTATCGGTGCCGTAACGGCTCGGATCCTCGCCTCCCTCGCCGGAATTGGAGCGGCTGCCCAACTGGTTCATGGCCTCGGCAAGAGTCTCGTGAGCCTTGGGAGAGAGTGCGCCGAAGGACATCCCGGCGCTGTCAAAACGCGGCAGAATCGCCTCCTCCGGTTCTATTTCGGAAAGCGGCAGGGGCCGCGCGGCCGCTTTCAGCCCAAGTAAATCGCGCAACACCGAGGGCGCGCGCCCGTTCACCTCCTCGCTGAACTCGCGGTAGCGCTCATAGTCATCGCTTTCCACCGCGGCATGCAACTTACGCACTACCTCCGGATTATAGGTGTGGAACTCGCCGCCGTGGACGAACTTCAGGAGTCCGCCCTGGCGCACCGGTTTGCGCGGATTCCAGGCGTCGGCCGCGAGGCGCCGCAAATCCTCCTCCAGGTCCGCGAAGCCCAGGCCACCGACACGATTGGTGGTGCCGGGGAAACATAAATCCACCACATCCGGGGTCATGCCGACAATCTCGAACAACTGCGCACCGCGGTAGCTGGCAATGGTGGAAATGCCCATCTTGGAGAGTATCTTGAGCAATCCCTTGTTGATGCCGCGCCGGTAATTCCGGCCGACAGCGGTCTCATCCAGACCTCGAAACGCGCCCTCGGCCCGCATGCGGTACAAGGTTTCGTAAACCAGGTAAGGATAGACCGCGGTGGCGCCGTAACCGAGCAACACCGCGAAATGGTGTGGATCGCGGACGCCGCCGGTTTCCACGATCAGGTTCGCGCGCACCCGCAAACCCTCGCGCACCAGGCGATGATGCACCGCACCCACTGCCAGCACGGCCGGAATCGGCAGGCGGTCGCGCTCCAGGGCACGATCCGAAAGCACCAGCAACACCTTGCCCGCGCGCACCGCGTCCACCGCTTCCCGCACCAGCTCACGCACGGCCCGCTCCAGGCCGCCCTCCCCCATGCGGCGGCAAAGTTCCAATCGGATGGACGGCAGCACCTCCTGCTCCTGCTCCAGCAACGCGCGAAACCTGCTCTCCGAAAGCACGGGGGATTGCAGCTCCACGCGCCGCGCGTGTTCCGCCCTGGCCTTAAAGAGTCCTTTCTCCACCCCAAAAGCGGTGCGCAGCGACATCACCACCTGCTCGCGGATCGGATCGATGGCCGGATTGGTCACCTGGGCGAACTGCTGACGGAAACTGTCATAGATCGAACGGACCTGGTTGGAAAGCAGCGGCAAAGGCGTATCATCTCCCATGGAGCCGAGCGCCTCCTGTCCCTGCTCCACGAGCACCCGCAGCACGTACACGCGCTCTTCAGCGGTCAGCATGAACAGCTTTTCAAAGACCTCCAGGCTGGAGGGAGACATGGGAACGGAACTCAGCGGCTGCTTCTCGTTTTCCGAGTCTCCCTGGATGGAGCGCAACCCCTCATCCAACCACTTCCGGTAGGGGCGTCGCCCGGACAGCAGTTCACCGATCTCCCGGTTGGACCAGATGCGCCCGGCGCTCGTGTCCACGGCCAGCATTTCCCCCGGCCCGAGGCGGCCGCTGTATTCCACCTCACCAGGGTCGTAATCGTAAATTCCAATCTCCGAGGCGACCGTCAACAAGCCGTCGCGGGTCAACATGTAGCGGGCCGGGCGCAGGCCGTTGCGATCCAGCACGCAGGCACCCCAACGGCCATCGCTGAGAACGATGCCGGCCGGACCGTCCCAGGGCTCCAGCTTCAAAGCGTGGTAATGATAAAAGGCCCGCTCCCGCGCGCTCACATGCGGCGAATTTTCCCAGGCCGGCGGTATCAGGACGCGCATGGCGTGCAACAGGTCCAGCCCCCCCGCAAGCAGGTACTCAAGCATGTTATCCACGGAGCAGGAATCGGAATCCTCGGAGCGGACGATGGGCATCAACTCGCGTATTTTCGGAAGCAGCGGCGACTGCAGGTTGGGAGCGCGCGCCCGGGTCCAGTTGCGGTTACCCTGAATGGTGTTGATCTCGCCGTTATGCGCCAGGTGGCGAAAAGGCTGAGCGATACTCCAATGCGGCAGGGTGTTGGTGGAAAAACGCTGGTGGAAAACGCAGAGGTGCGCCGTAAGCCGCGCATCCAGAAGCTCCGGGTAGAAGGCTCCCAAGAGACGGGGCAACACCAGGGCCTTGTACACCAGCCGACGCGAGGACAGGCTGCATACATAAAAGATCGGGCCCCGGTCGGCGGTGCGCCATGCTGCTTCCGCGCGGCGCCGGGCCACGTAAAGCCATCGCTCGCAGACGGCGGCATGCCGCATCGGCGGCAATTCCACGAAGAGCTGCTCCACGCGCGGCATGCCACGCGCGGCCTGCGCGCCCAGCACCTCCGGGCATATCGGCACCCGCCGCCAGGCGCTTTTCTCAAATCCGGCACGGCGCACCTCCTCTTCCAGGCAGCGCCGCTGCGCCGCGGCCGTTTCCGCGGAAGGCGCCAGAAAGACGTTGCCGACGGCAAAGCGGCGACCGAGCTGAATCCCCGTCGCGGCGGCGGCTTCCCGCAAAAAAGCTTCCGGATAGGCCAGCAGCACGCCACAGCCGTCGCCGCTCTTACCGTCCGCAGCCACCGCACCTCGGTGCGTGAGCCGCTCCAAGGCCGTCAGCGCCGTGCGCACCAAGGCGTTGGAAGCGTGGCCCTGCACCTGGGCCAGCAAGCCAAAGCCGCAGCTGTCCCGCTCAAAAGACGAACGATAAAGACCACGCGGGAAGGTATCTGGCAACTCGCTGTACATGATGACTCTCTATAGATCTCCCCATCGTCCTTCTCTACCTTCATCCAAAGCCACGGGGAAGCCCCAGGCGACTTCAGGTGACCAGGAACAAACGATGGCGGTTCCACCCTGAGTAGAACCCCTCATGTTAGCAGAGTTTTCAGGCGGCGCCGGGCCGAAAACCGTCGCCGGAGAGCCTTCAGAAAGCGTAGTGCCTCAAAGTTTCGCGCAAGTCGCTCTCCGGGAAATCCTCGCAGAGGAAGGCGTCGCCGAGAGCCCGCAGCAGCACCAGGCGCAGACGACCGGCCCGCTTTTTCTTGTCCGTGGACATCAACTCCCGTAAGCGCTCCGTGGTCAGATCGGAGGGCAACCGCCGCGGCAGTGCGGCGCGTTGCAACAAGCTTTCCACGCGGCCCAACAACTCCGCGGGCAACAAGCCCATCCGGCACGACAAATCCACCGCCAATAAAAGCCCCAGGCCCACCGCTTCTCCATGCAGCCAACCCGCGTAACCCTGTGCGGTTTCGATCGCGTGCCCGAAGCTATGCCCCAGGTTAAGCAAGGCCCGAACCCCCGTCTCCCGCTCATCACCCTGGGTGATTTCCAGCTTGTTGCGGCAGGATCGCTCGATCGCAAAATCCAGGGCCTCGGCCCGCAACTCCAATAACTCCTCGATATGCTCCTCCAGCCAGGCAAAGAACTCGGCGTCCCTGATCAGGGCGTACTTGATCACCTCGGCCAGGCCGGCACGCAGGGCGCGGGAGGGAAGGCTGCGCAGCACCCCGGGATCCACAAGCACCGCGATCGGTTGGTGAAAAGCGCCGATCATGTTTTTACCCAGGGCGTGATTCACCGCCGTTTTGCCGCCCACGGACGCATCCACCTGGGCTAACAGGGTGGTCGGCACTTGTATGTAGTCAAGGCCGCGTTGATAGCAGGCGGCGGTGAAGCCGGTCAAATCCCCGATGACACCACCGCCCAGGGCCACCAGCGTGTCGTCACGCCCTACTCCGGCACGCAGCAACTCGCCGACCAACTGATCCAACTGCGCAAGGCTCTTGCTGCTCTCGCCGTCCGGCACCAGTAACAGGCGCGGTTGCTGCGGCCACAGGGCCTGCTTCAGGTCCGCAAGGTAAAGCTTCGAGATCTCCGCACTGCTGACCACCACCACGGTGCCATGCTTCAGGTGCGGCTCCAATAAGCCGCGCCGCCGCAACAGGTCGGCTCCCACGTAAACCGGGTAAGTGCTGCTGGCATGCTCCGCCCGCAAAATTTTCATGGCAGGACACCCCGAACCGACTCGAAACCGCGAAACCACCCCGGCAAACGCCGGACCCCTGCTTCGCTCAGGCTTTCGGTATGAAAGCGAGGCGGCATATTTCCCCTACAATCTCCGGCACTGAAAGGTCGGTGCAATCCACCACGAGGTCGGCGATTTCCTGGTAAAGCGGCGCCCGCCGCGCCAGGATCTCCTGTAAGGTCTGTACGGGACGCACACCCTGCAGCAACGGCCTGGCGGGCTCCCCGGACAGTCGCTGCAACAACTCTTCAAGCGGGGCCCGCAGGTACACCACCAGCCCCCAGGATTTCAGAAGCCGACGATTGTCCGAAGACAACACGACACCACCGCCGGTGGCAAGCACCGCACCAGTAGATTTGTTTAACAGGCCCCGCAACACCCCGGATTCAAGGGAACGAAAAAATTCTTCCCCCCTGCGGCTGAAGATCTCGGCGACAGAAACCCCGGAGCTATCCTCAAGCTCCTCGTCCGCGTCCAGGAAAGGCAAACGCAACCGCCCGGCCAACGCCCTGCCGACCGTGCTCTTGCCGACCCCCATGGGGCCTACCAAGGCATACCTGGCGGCGTCGGGGGCGTCCCCGACACCCCCCATGGCTCAGAATTCCTGGGAAAGAATCTTCGGAGTGACGAAGATCAACAATTCCTGCTTGCGGCTACTCTGTCCTTTACGCCGAAACAAGGCCCCAAGGTAAGGAATCTCCGAAAAATAAGGAACGCCCTCATTCCTCTCCTGGGTCCGCTCGGTATAAATCCCCCCCAGTACAACCGTCTCACCATTATTCACCAGCACCTGCGTCTGCAGCCTGTTCTTGTCAATACTCGGCGTTCCCAGCACAGTAATCGAGCCGATGGCGTCCTGGTTTACTTCCAGGTCCAGGATCAAACGATCATCCGGGGTGATTTGAGGGGTGACCTTCAAGCGTAGCACGGCATCTTGGAAAGACACCGAGGTGGCGCCGCTGGAAGAAGCCTCCTGGTAGGGCACCTGAACGCCCGATTCGATCATGGCCTCACCCTGGTCGGTGGTGATGATCTTGGGATTCGCTATCTCCTCACCCCGACCTTCGTTTAACAGGGCACTCAACTCCAGTTGCAACAGGTAAGAGCCCAACTTCCCGAAGACCAGGCCGTAGCTGGCCGCCCGACCGTCCAGAACCGTCGGTAAATCGACAATATAAGGAAAAGATCCACTGCCCTCGGTAGTAATCCCTGGAATAGCTCCCATAGTCGTAGCCTGGTTGCCCGTCCCCCCAAAGCTGATCGTGCCTTCCCTGGTTCCACCCCCGTATATCTGGAAACCGTCACCGAGATCTATCGTCTGGTTATAACCAAAACGCACTCCTATATCTTTAGTGAATTCGGTGTCCGCCCTGATGATACGTGATTCGATCAACACCTGCCGCACCGGCACATCCAGACGGCGCACCACCGCGCTGATCGCCTCCAGGCGGGAATAAACATCCTGAATGATCAACAGGTTGGTACGCTCGTCCACGCTGACATTGCCGCGCTCGGAGAGCAGGTTGTAATCTTTGGACTTCAGCAAGGCGGCAATTTCCCTGCCCTTGGCGTAGTTGACCTGTATAAACTCGGTTTCCAGGGGCTCCAACTCTACGAGTTCCTTTTCAAGCTCCAATTCCTGCCGCTCCTGCTGGGCAATCTCACTCTGGGGAGCCACCAGTACAACATTACCCATCTTGCGCATCGCCAGGCCCTTGGACTTGAGAATAATATCCATGGCCTGATCCCATGGCACGTTCTTCAGGCGCAGGGTCACCGAGCCGCTGACCGTATCACTGGCCACCAGGTTAAGCCCGGTGAAATCAGCAAGCACCTGAAGTACGGCGCTGACAGCAATGCTCTGGAAGTTCAAAGACAGCAACTCCCCCGTATATGGGAATTTTTCCCTGAGCTCCGCCTCCCGCGCCGCCGGAGTGACCGGGAACACATCAATGATGAGCTGGTTTCCCGACTGCAACACCAGGTAGTCATAGTCCAGGTTGGTCATAGATACCTTCATACGCACGCCCTGTGCGAAGGCAGTGGTATCCACTTCACGCACCGGTGTGGCGAAATCCAGAACGTCCAAACGCCGGTCCAGCGCCTCGGGCAAACTGGCACCTCGAAACTCAATATGCAATTCAGGGCCTCTTTGCTGGATATCGTAGTTAAGCGTAGGATCGCTTAACACCACCGAGATCCTTCCCTCCCCCTTCTCACCGCGTCTAAAATCCACATTGCTGATATCAAAATCAGAATAGGCCACCGCCATGGAAGCGTCTGAAGAACCTTGAAAACCCGCCCCCAAACTGACAGACACCTGGCTGCCCTGCGTCGTCACCTCGTAACCCACCGGGCGCGACAAGTGAATCAGTACCCGGGAACGATCCCCAGACTCCACCGCCGTGACCCGGAGTACCGGATCGCTCCCCACATCCATGTTGCGCTCAGCAAGCCCCAGGGCGACGCCAGGGAAATCCAGCACAACCCGCGCGGGATCCTCAATCTTAAAACTCCGAGGCTTCTCCACGGGGCCGGAGAAGTTCAACTGCAAATTTACATCACCACCCTGCGCGGATTGCCGAATCTCGTCCAGGGTCACCGGGACCGCACGGGCAACGGTGCCGACAAGAGACAACAGCAACAGCGGCAATAGCAGGCTGAGATATGCCCTGGAAAGCCCGCCTCGTTTCATGAAAGCTGGGAAAACACTCGTAACTCGACTGGCAGTCCTCATAAGCCTCGATCCTCTGTTGACGGGCTGAATTAAAATCGTACGATGGGGTCTCAACCCGGATGCTGTTTCTCTCATCGCTAAGCTACTCAGGTGTCATCCAGAGTAATGCTGGCCCGACGCTCTTCCAGGCGACCCCGTGGATCTACCAGCAATTCCCTGATCTGGACTCGATTTTCTTCAATGCTGATTATCTTACCGACGTTCCTCCCCAGGTAATTGTCAACCTCCACACGATGCAAGGTCGCCTGGGGATCCAAAATCAAAGCCCAGCGCCGTTCCGAGTTTTCCATGGTGCCAAGCATACGCAAGGCATCCAGCTCAAACTGTTCCAATTCTTCCCGCTTCCGGGTATTCAATTCCCATTCCAACTCGGGAGGGAGTGTGATGTATTCTTCCACGCTCCCGCCCCCCACCCCGCCATCGGATGCAGCCGAACTGTAGAAATCCCGGAAAGGGTCTCTAAGCGCCCCCGGGTAATCAACAACCTCGGCAGTCGCAATAGGACGCAGCGGCTTAACCGGCTGTCCAGGACGCTGCATCTGCTCATTGAGCCAAAGCTCCAGATCCCCGATATCAGAATCACCACATCCAGCCAACAGCAAGCCGGACAACAAGGCAACCGGCAACCGGCCCGGCAGCGCTCGCAACAATTTCAAAATTTGCATCATGGTCCTTACTACTCCGTAGGCAAAGAACGGTAGGTTTTGGCCACGGCCTGCATGACAAGCTCGGTGGAAGAGTCGTTTCTGCCTCTCTCCCGCTTGTCAACCTTGATGTCTTGAATGGTCACAATACGGGGCAGCCTGGCTACTCCATCAACGAAATTTCCGAATTTATTATAATCCCCGACGACCTTGATGTTGATAGGCAATTCCACGTAATACTCGGTTGTCCGTTCGGCCTGCAGTTCTAAAAGCTCAATCTCCAGGCCGGCTCCCAGGCCCTCCTGCGAGATATCAACGAGCAGACCCGGCACCTCGGTTTCATCCGGAAGCTGCCTGAGCAACTGGCTGATACTCTCCTCGATCTCGGTTTGCTGCTCCTTGAGCGCACTAAGGCTCGCCGCCCGGGCCTGCTTATCCGTGACTTCCGCCTTCAAGCTGACCTCCTCCTTCTGCTTTTGGTCCAACTCCTCGGAGGCGCCCTGCAAGGCAAAATAATAAACCAACGCTCCCACAAGCACCAAAACAGCCAGCCAGATTAACAGCCTTAATGGGAACGGTGCGCTCCCGATGTACCTAATCTTCATGTCGTCCCTCCATCATGAATCCCCTTCAACCCTCGTGGAACTCACCTGACGCACCTCAAGACTGAATTCATTAACGCGCAAATCCAGCGATTCCCCTTCACCGCCGATATCTTTTATCCGGATATACTTCAGCGTCGGCTTGGAAAAGAAGCTTGATCTTTCCAATCCGCGCATGAAGGAAGAGACGCGGGCTTCGGATTCAGCAAGGCCATCGATAGTCAGCAGCGTCCCGCTCTGCCTCAGGCTGGTATAACTGGCGCCTTCCGGCAAAGCGCTTTGCAGCTGGTCAAACAACTTCACGATGGATGGGCGATTGGTCTGCAGCAATTCAATGGCGTCCATGCGCGCAAGCAACGCGCTTTTCTTCTCCTCCAGCTGCTCGATCTCCACGATTTTCGCGTCCAGCACGGAGACGTGACTCGCCAGGATCCCGTTACGCTGCTCCTGGTTCCGTATCTGCTCACGCAACGCCAGGTAGAAAACTCCGGCGCCCACCGCCCCCAGCGCGGCGAAAAGCAAGGTGACGAACAGGAAATCCTGAATCTGCTGTCTGCGGAGTTCCTGACGCCAAGGCAAAAGGTTGATCTTAGCCATTAGTCAAAACTCCTTAATGCCAAGCCACAACTGACCATTAACGAAGAAGCGTCCTTCTTCAACTCTGCACGCGACACCCGGCTGCTGTTCGGCATATCGGCAAAAGGGTCAGCCAACACGGTGCGTAATTTGAGTCCCCCCTCCACGTACTCCGCCAGCCCCGCGATGGCGCAGGTACCACCGGAAAGCACCAACATATCCACGGAGGATATACTGGTGGAAGACAGGAACAGGCGCCGCGCCCGGTCTATCTGCTCCACCAGGGAGGCCTTGTAGGGCTCCAGCACCTCTGATTCGTAATTCTCGTAACTCTTAGACAGCAGGCCCTGCCGCTTGCCCATTTCGGCCTCGTCAAAAGACATACCGAAATGCTGCTGTATGGATTCAGTCAACTGGTTGCCCCCGAAATTCTCCTCGCGGGTAAAAATAGAGCGAAAGCCCTCCAGCACGCTGAAAACGGTGTTCGCCCCCCCCACGTCCGCCACCGCCACCACGGCATCATCCGCAACCGGGTGACTGCTTTCCATCATCAGGGAGACGGCATTCTCCAAGGCGAAAGCCTCCACATCAACGACCTTGGCCTTCAACCCCGCGCATTCCAGCACCGCAACCCGGGAGTCAACATTATCGCTACGGGAAGCCGCCAGCAGGATATCCAGGCGATTTTCGCTCTCCAGGGAGGGGCCGATGATCTCGTAATCCAAGTTCACTTCCTCCAGCGGAAAGGGCAGGTACTGCTCGGCCTCAACCTGCACCTGGCTTTCCAACTCCACATCACTGAGGCTGGCGGGCATGCTGATCAGCTTGGTAATGACCGAGGCCCCGGAGACCGCTATGGCACCCTGCTTGAGACGGCTCCCGGAACGGTTCACCGCCCGAGACAGGGCCTCCCCTACTTCCTGGACCTTCACAATCTGCTTATCCACTACCAGATCCGGGGCCAGGGGCTCGATCGCATAACCTTCCACCTGGAATTTACCCCGACGACTTCCTATCTCCATGACTTTGACCGAACTGGCACTGATATCAACGCCCAACACCGCCCCGCCTGATTGATCAAATAATCCCACGCTGACTCCTCAAGTATGTACTGCCTACGTCAAATTCTTCCAGCTATCCAGCCAAGTACTCAATGTCTAAATCAACAGACGGCAAATCAATAGCGGTTCCGCTATTGCGGCTGAGACGCAAGACCCTGTCCACCGGAGAAACAAACCCCGGCGGATACCGGCAGGTCGCCCGCCGCCGTTTAAAACACCGGGTACTAATGCTAACATAATCCATCGGTCCTGCAAACATCGCTCCAGACGCTACAGCCAGACGCTATTAAGTTGTCGGCCTTTCGCTTTCCGTGCCGCGGCTGTCCAGCCGAGTCCAGCCGAATCAAGCTGATGCCCGGCATTCTAACGCGGGAAAGCCGTACCTGCAACCCACGGAACGACCTGAAGCCCGGCAACACCGCCCCCCGGCCATGGCCGGACCCAGTCCCGGCTTCATCAAACCTGCTTTAGTGAATACGGACTCTTCAGCAACCGCCCGGGGTCACCCGCCAGGTTATTAAGGCAAGTGCTCAGATTCAGCTTCTTCCTGCTATTGCTCGCCCTGGTGGGGACCGCCGTGCTGCTTCCCCTGGGCATGGCGGCGTTGCTGCTGGCGGCCGGAGATTTGCCGAATCCAGCGGTGCTGCGCGAGACGCGCCTGCAGATACCGCTACGCATCTACAGCCGTGAGGGCTCGCTGATCGCCGAGTACGGCGCCAAGCGCCGCACGCCGGTGCGGCTGGAAGACCTCCCGCAACTGCTGATCCAGGCCATGATCGCAGCCGAGGATGGGCGCTTTTATTCGCACCGCGGCGTGGATACACGCAGCGTGGTGCGGGCCGCACTCCACAACATGCAGGCCGGGCGCGTCGTTGAAGGAGCCAGCACCATCACCATGCAGGTGGCGCGCAACTACCTGCTGAGCCGGAAGCGGAGCTATGCGCGCAAGCTGCGGGAGGCCATCCTGGCGTTGCGCATCGAACGGCAATTCAGCAAAAGAGAAATCATGGAGATGTATCTCAACAAGATCTACTTCGGGCGGAGCGCTTACGGCGTCGTCGCCGCCGCCCAAGTTTACTTCGGGCGCCCGGTGGCCGAACTCAATCTCGCCGAAACCGCGCTCCTGGTCGGGTTGCCGCAGAACCCGACCCGCAACAATCCAGGGCGTCACCCGGAACGGGCCCGCGAGCGCCGCGCTTACGTCCTGAAGCGTATGCTGGCCTTTGGCTACATCGATCAAAAAAGCTACAACGCGGCGCTGCAGGCACCATTGCCGCCCCTCTACCGGCCCGTCATCGGTCTGCATGCCCGCTACCCGGCGGAATGGGTACGGCAGAAGCTGGAACGGCTCTACGGAGACCAGGTTTACTCCGCGGGCTACCGGGTCCACACCACCATCAGCGACTCCTTGCAGGTGACCGCCGGGCAGGCCCTGCGCCGGGGATTGTTGGAGTACGGCCTGCGCCACGGCGCATCCGGCCCGGAGCGACACTACCAGCTCCCGGACGCGGCCGGGCCCTCCGAATGGCAAGCCATACTGGCCCGGCACCCCGAACGGGGCGGGCTGTATCCGGCCCTGGTGACGGTGCGCCGGGGAGAACAGGTGGAACTCTACCTGCGCGGCATCAGCCGGGTTCACCTGGAAGCGCGGGCGTTTACCGGCTTCGCACCGCCCGGGCCGCGGCGCGGCGACCTGGTACGCGTCATGGAGCAGGCGGACGGCGACTGGAAACCGGCCCGGCTGCCCGAGGTGGAGGGCGGCCTGGCCGCCATGGAGCCCCGCACCGGGGCGACCCTGGCCATGATCGGCGGCTTTGACTTCCGCAGGAGTTCCTTCAACCGGGTCACCCAGGCGCGGCGCCAGCCCGGCTCCAGCTTCAAGCCCTTCATCTATTCCGCCGCCCTGGAAAGCGGCCTGCAGCCTTCCAGCCCGATCAACGATGTGCCCCTCGTTTTCCACGAACACAAGCAACATGATGAGCCGTGGCGGCCGCACAATTACGACGGCGGCTTCCGTGGCCGGACCACCCTGCGCGAAGCGCTGGTGCAGTCACGCAACATCATCAGCGTGCGCCTGGTCGAGAACATGGGATTGCCCTTCACCAGGGCCTATCTCTCGCGCTTCGGCTTTCGTCCGGAGCAATTGCCTGAGAGCCCCACCATGGCCCTCGGTAACGTGTCCGTCTCGCTCCTGGACATGCTGCGCGGCTACTGCGTCTTCGCCAACGGCGGCTTCCTCGTGGAGCCGTACCTGATTGACCGCGTGGAAGACCAGGACGGGAAAGTGCTGTGGGCCCACGAAGCGCGGCATGCCTGCCCGGAGTGCACACCGCGCACGGAGCAATTTGGGCGCGGCATGGGCGTCCAGTTGTCCCAGGAGGAGGAGGATTCCGGCAACCCCTCGGCAACAGCGCCGCGTGTCATCAGCCCGGCAAACGCCTGGCTCATGGGCGACCTGACGCGGGACGTCATTCAGCGCGGCACGGGCCGCCGGGCGCGCAGCCTGGGCCGCCGCGACCTGGCTGGCAAGACCGGCACAACGAACAATCAGCGCGACGCCTGGTTCATAGGTTTCAACGCTGAACTGGCGGCTGCGGCCTGGGTGGGCTTTGACGACTATCAGCCCCTGGGAACACGCGAGACAGGCGCCCGCGCCGCCCTGCCGATCTGGATGCATTTCATGGAAAACGCGCTGCGAGGGCGGCCCGAAGCCATCCTGGGACGACCGCCCGGAGTGTTGGCGCAACGCGGCGGGGGCAAAGTGGAGTACTACCTGGCCGGCGCGCACCAGGACTTTCCGGATGTTCCACCGCCGTCCCGGGAAAAAGACACGCGCAACCCCCAGGATCTGGTCTTCTGATTTCAAGCCAGGCCCCCCGAACTTCGCCCATGCATACCCCGTCCCCCGCGCCGGGAACAGGTTCAGTGTCGACTTCCATCCTGCGGGTCGCGCTGCCGGTGCCGCGGCGGCGGCTCTTTGACTACCTGCCGCCACAACGTCCGGAGCAGTCGTTGCGCCCCGGCATGCGCCTGCTGGTACCTTTCGGGCGCGGCCGCCGGATCGGCATACTTCTAGGCACCGCCGCTACCAGCGAACTGCCGCGACAGCGCTTGCGCCGCGTCCTGGCGCCGCTGGACAAAACACCGCTGCTGGACACCGCACAGCTGCGCCTGCTGGAGTGGGGCAGCCGCTACTACCAGTATCCCATCGGCGAGGTCGTGTTCGGCGCACTGCCGGCCTTGCTGCGGACCAACGCCGCACCGCTCCCCGAGGCGGAATACTGGCGCATCACCGCCGCGCCGCCCGCCGCGCGGCGACTCAGTCCACGCATGCGGGAGTTGCTGGAAACCCTGCGTCGGACGCCGGAGGGACTGGATACGGCGCGCCTGGAGGGCCGCGGCCGCCGGACCCTGGAAGCCCTGGCGCGGCGCGGCCTGGCGCGGCGCGGCGCGGCGCCGCTCGGTACGCCGCGCCAGGCCGTGCCGCGCCCCGGCCCACGGCTGAACCAGGCGCAACGCACGGTCGTGAACACCCTCCTGGCCGAACTCGGGCGCCCGCGACCACGGCGCTTTCTGCTGGAAGGCATCACCGGCAGCGGCAAAACCGAAGTTTACCTGCGCGTGGTGGAGGAAGTGGCGCGGCGCGGCAGGCAGGCACTGGTGCTGCTACCCGAGATCGCCCTCACCCCGCAGCAACTGAAGCACTTCCAGGAACGCCTGGGAGTCTCCGTCGTGCTGCTGCATTCGGGATTGACGGAGCGCACCTGGCTCTGCAACTGGCGCGCCGCGCGCGGCGGCGAAGCCACCGTGATCCTGGGCACGCGCTCGGCGGTCTGGGCGCCGCTACGCAACCCCGGCGTCATCATCGTAGACGAGGAACATGACTCCTCCTACAAGCAGCAGCAAGGCTTCCGCTACCGCGCGCGCGACGTGGCGGTGATGCGCGCGCGCCACCAACGGGTGCCGGTGATCCTGGGAACGGCCACACCCTCCCTGGAATCCGCGCACAACAGTCTGCGCCGACGTTACCAGACCCTGACTCTGCCACGGCGCGTCGGCGGCGCCCGGCTTCCTGAAATGCGCCTGCTGGACATGCGGGGAGCGCGCCTGCAGGGTGCCTTCACCGCGCCGTTGCTCCACGCCATCGGAAAAAACCTGGAGCGCGGGCAGCAAACCCTGATCTTTCGTAACCGGCGCGGGTTCGCACCGATCCTGCTGTGCCACGGCTGCGGCTGGCGCGCACTCTGCCCTGACTGCGAACTGCATATGACCTACCACAAGCGGCTGGGCCGCCTGCTCTGCCACCGCTGCGATCGATGGCAGAGCTGGCAGGGCCGTTGCCCCCAACCGAAATGCGGCGGCGACTGCCTGGAACTCGGACACGGCACCGAAAGACTGGAGGAAACCCTGGCCAATGCTTTCCCCGGCGCGCGCCTGGTGCGTATCGATCGCGACACCACCCGCGGCCGTGGGAGCCTGGAAAAACTGCTCGGGGAAGCACACAGCGATAAAACCGACATCCTGATCGGCACCCAGATGCTGGCCAAGGGACACCATTTCCCGCGGCTCACCCTGGTCGCTATCGTGGACGCCGACCACGGGTTCTACAGCCTGGACTTTCGCGCCCTGGAACACATGGCCCAGTTGATTACCCAGGTCAGCGGCCGCGCCGGACGCGCCCGCGAGCCGGGATTGGTGCTACTGCAAACCCACCAGCCACGGCATCCGCTGCTGGGCACCCTGCTCGCCGAAGGTTACGGCGCCTTCGCCGCGGCGGCGCTGAACGAACGCCGCGCGGCCGGCCTGCCGCCCTACAGGCGCTGGGCATTGCTGGGCGTTGAAAGCCCGCGCCGCGCGGATACCATGGATTTCCTGACCCGCGCGCGGCGCCTGCCGGAACTGGCATCCCTGGAAAAATTGAAGTGCTTCGGGCCACACAACGCGCCCATTCCTCGCAGGCAGGGACGCTACCGCGGCCAGTTGCTGTTACAGTCTCGCTCCTCCAGGCTGGTACCAGGCGCCCTGGAAGCTTGGCTACAACGCCTGGAAGAGCTGCCGCGGCCCCGTGACCTGCGTTGGGCACTGGACGTGGACCCGCTGGAAATTCTGTGAAGCGCGACGAGCACCCCAGGCCACACGCAACGACATGATCAGAACCCGCCTGCTGGCCCTGCTGCACGAGGCGTTACGCGCCTGCGCCGCGCCCGCGGACGCCGGCCCGGCTTCCGGTGCGACGCTGGAACATCCGCGCAACACCGAACACGGCGATTATGCCAGCAACATCGCCCTGCTGCTCGCAAAAGCCAGCGGTACGGCGCCACGTTCCCTGGCGGAAAACATCCAGGCGGCGCTGCCGAACTCACCCCTGCTGGAACGCGCCGAGATAGCCAACCCCGGCTTCCTCAACCTGTTCGTGGCCCCCCAGGCCTACCTCGAGGAACTCCGGAAAATCCTCGCGCGCGGCGCGGCTTACGGGCGCGCCGCGGCCGGCTCCAAACCCCCGCTGCTGCTGGAATTCGTCTCCGCTAATCCCACCGGCCCATTGCACGTGGGGCACGGCCGCGGCGCCGCCTATGGGGACAGCCTGGCGCGCCTGCTGGAGGCCGCCGGCCACCCGGTCAGACGCGAATATTACGTCAACGATGTAGGACATCAAACCGAGCTGCTGGCGCTCAGCACCTGGCTGCGCTACCTGGAAGCGCCCGACGGTGCGCCCCGGCTGCCTTTCCCGGAATGCGCCTACAAGGGCCCCGGCCCGGTCGCACTCGGGGCCGCACTTTACCGCGAGGAAGGCGACCACCTGCTCCACCGGCCACCCCTGGAGGCGCTGCGTGCCGCCGAGGCGGGAGGCGAAGCGGAACTGGAGCCGTTGCTCCGGGAAGCACGCGCGCTCCTCGGCGAAAAAAACTTCGACACAGTTCGCCGGTTCGCCTTGGAACACGTGCTGGAGGACATCCGCCTGGACCTGGAACAATTCGGCGTGTGCGTTGAACATTGGACTCGGGAAAGCGAATTGCAGGAATCCGGACGGGTGCAGGCTGCCCTGGAACGCCTGGAGGCCCGCGGCGGGGTGTTCCGGGAAAAAGGAGCACTCTGGCTGCGCTCCAGCGCCCATGGGGATGAAAAAGACCGGGTGCTGGTGCGCGCGGACGGTCGGCACACCTACTTCGCCGCCGACCTCGCCTACCACCTGGAGAAACTGGAGCACGGCCCCGGGAACCTCATCGATGTCTGGGGCGCCGACCACCATGGCTACGTGGCGCGCCTGCGTGCCGGGTTGCACATTTGCGGCGTCCCGGAGAAACGCCTGGAGGTGCTGCTGCTCCAGTTCGTCTCCCTGTCGCGCCACGGCAAGCGCGCGGCCATGTCCACCCGCGCCGGGGATTATGTCACCCTGCGCCGCCTCCGGGAGGAAACCGGCAAAGACGCGGCGCGTTTCTTCTACCTGTTGCGCAAACGCGAACAACACTTGGATTTTGACCTGGAGCTGGCCCGGGAACAGTCCAACGAAAACCCTGTTTATTACCTGCAGTTCGCCCACGCCCGGGTGCAGAGCGTGCTGCGCCGCAGCCGCAGCCGCTTTGCGGATCCGCGGCCGCGGCCGGAAACCCCCGGCGCGGGTCTGCTGCGTGAGCCGGAGGAACTGCGGTTACTCAAAAGCCTGGCACAATACCCGGAAGTCGTGGCAGACGCGGCCGCGGCCCGCGAACCGCACCAGTTGGCGCACTACCTGCGGGAGTTAGCCCGGGCCCTGCATGTCTGCTATGACCGGCACTTTATCCTCGGGCCGGAGACGGAGACACGCCGCGCCCGCCTGGCGCTGGCCGCCGCCACCGCCCAGGTGCTGCGCAACGGACTGGAACTGCTGGGCTGCGAAGCGCCTGAGCGCATGTAGGCGCCCAACCATGGAAAACGCCATGGAGAACAGCCTGGACAAGGGACTGAACACCGACCTGAAGCACCTGGGCCGACGCACGGCTGCCCGGCCCCAGCCCCCCTCCCGCAAGGCCGCGGCCTTGCTGGGACTGGCCTGCTTTCTCGCCGGTGTTCTCACCGGTGTTTCCGTTAATCCGGAGTTCGGCCGCGCGCCGCCCGAGGTGCAACCTCCCCCAGTCCAAAACGCCGGGGAGCCTGAAATCACGGCCGAAAAAGACCCCAAACCGATGAAATTCGAGTTCTACACCCTGCTGCCGGAACGCGAAGTGAAAGTGCCGGAATGGAGCGGTGCGCGGGAACCAGCGCCCCACCATCAGGCGGACGGAGCGAGCGGGGCGGACGGGGCGGACGGCGTCTCGGCGCCACGCGCCGGCTACATGCTGCAGGCCGGTTCTTTCCGGCTCCTGGAGGAAGCCGAGCGGCACCGTCGAAAACTCGCCGAATTCGGCGTGACGGCGGAGATACAAACGGTGGTTTTGGAGACGGGGGGACGCTGGCACCGGATCAGAATCGGCCCAAACGCTGATTCGGACGCGCTCAGAAAACTGCAGGCGCGCCTGCGCCGCCACGGCTTCCATTCCATGCTGCTGCGCCTGCGGCCGAAACCAGTGGAGCCAAAACCGGTAGAGAAAGGCGCGGCTGACACCACGAGCCGCGGAAGCGCTGGACAGACTTGGAGCGGGTGATGGGAATCGAACCCACGTCATCAGCTTGGGAAGCTGAGGTTCTGCCATTGAACTACACCCGCGCACCACCAGCGGGCTCGCCCGGTAAGACGGGTGGATGAAAGCAGGCGGCCCTGGATCGATTCTCCATTATAATAGCACCGTTGAAGCCGGGAAACGGCGACCACGGGCCCCATGCGGAAGCGGGGCGCACCGTGCTCCCAGGCTTCCCCGGGAACTTCCCGGGGTAACCCCGGGGTACGAAGAGCCGCTAAAATAAACCAAGTGGCTGCTCCCACCCTCAAGGCAGCAACGCGCATGAATCCGGAACAGCAAAACAAAATCGGGACATCCCAACCCACCGTGGTGCTGATTGACAACAGCCATGCTATGCAGTCCATGCTGCGCGACTGCCTGCTGGATTTCCAAGTGTCACTACTGCACTACAATACCGTGGAAGAAGCGGACCGCTACCTACACTCCCACCAACCGGATATAATCTTTCTCAGCCTGCTGATGCCGGACAAAAACGGTCTCATCTACCTGCGTGAGCTGCGCCAGCAGATCATGCACCGCTACACGCAGGTCGTCATCGTGACTTCCAAGGATTACGAACAGGATCGGGGCGCCGCCCAGGAATTGGGGGTGTCCGCCTTCCTCGTGAAACCCATGCCCATGCAGGAACTCACCGAGACCGTGCGGACCTGCATCGAAAAAAACGAAGCGGATATAGAGCGCACTCTTCAGCTTTAAACCCTGGAATACCTTAGCTTGGGACGGGAAATGGAAAACGAGGATTGCTACTTGCGCTTCTGGGGTGTGCGCGGTTCCTACGCTTCACCTTATTCCTCACACCTGCGGGTCGGCGGCAACACCTCCTGCGTGGAACTGCGCGTGGGACGGCACATCCTGCTCTGCGACGCCGGCACCGGCATCATCCCCCTGGGCGAGCAGCTGATGCGCCGGGAACCGCCGCAAAGAGAACTCTTCATCGTGCTCACGCACTACCACTGGGATCACATCTGCGGCCTGCCTTTCTTCATTCCCGCGTTTTCACCGGAATGGCACCTGAAGATCTTCGGCCCGGGGCAGGACGCCCAGGAAGTGGAAGACTACGTATCCAGCCAGATGACCTCGCCTTTTTTCCCGGTGAGCACCGCCACCTGGCTGGCCGACATCGAATACCTGGCTCCTAAAACCAGGGAATTCACATACGGGCCTTTCAACATCCGCTATCAGAACGTGCATCACCCGGGCATCACCTTCGGTTATCGCATCGAGGTCGCCGGCCGCTCCATCGTCTATATCTCCGACAACGAATGCCTGTTCCTGGAAAAAACCATCACCCAGAAGTCCGCGCAGTTCAACGCCATGGAACGGCGCTACTACGACGAGATGCAGAAGGAGGAGTACGAGGCGGAGCTGGAATTGCTCACGGGAGCGGATGTCCTCATCCACGATGCCCAGTACACCCGCGAGGAATACGACAAGAAGCAGGGTTGGGGACATTCCTATTACCTGGACACCGTGAAGTCGGCCCTGGGCGCTGGAGTCAAACTGCTGTTTCTATTTCACCATGACCCCAGCCATGACGACGAAAAGATGCGCGAGATCCACTATCACGCGCTGGAAAAGATCAACCAGTATTCTTCGCCCATGAAATGCCTGGTGGCGCGCGAGGGAGTCAAGCTCCACCTGAACGGCCCCGGACGCATCGGGTGACACATCGGGTGACGCACCGGGTGAAGCAGGCAGGCGAAGCCGCGGCGGAGCCTGGCGCGCGGGTGTATATCAACGGGCAGGCCCGGCGCCTGGAACGGCCGCTCAGCGTGGCCGCCCTGCTGCGGGAATTGGGTCTGCACGGCCGCCTCGCGGTTGAGGTGAACGGTTGCATCGTGCCCCGCGGACGGCACCCGGAACAATTGCTCCGAGATTCGGATCGCCTTGAAATCGTGCGCGCTGTCGGTGGCGGCTGAAGCCGCTGCAGCAGCAGCGGCTTCAGCCGCCACAATGGATCGGCCGCTCCGCATTGCCGGGCGCGACTACCAATCGCGCCTGCTGATCGGCACCGGTAAATACCGCGACCTGGAGGAAACCCAACGCGCGGTAGAGGCCAGCGGCGCCGAGATCGTGACCATGGCAATGCGCCGCGCAACGCTCCCGGTGAAAGGGGCGGGGGAACAGGAAGAAGCCAGCCTCCTGGAGTGCCTGCCCCCGGAACGCTACACCATCCTGCCGAACACGGCCGGCTGTTACGACGCCGAGTCGGCGCTCAGGACCTGCCGCCTGGCGCGGGAGCTGCTGGAGACTGACCTGGTGAAACTGGAGGTGCTGGGCGACCGGGAAACCCTCCATCCAGACATCCCGGAGACCCTGCGCGCGGCCAAACAGCTGGTGCGGGAGGGCTTCCACGTGCTGGCCTACACGAATGACGATCCGGTGGCGGCGCGGCGCCTGGAGGAACTGGGTTGCGTGGCGGTCATGCCGATGGGGGCCCCCATCGGCTCCGGGCTGGGCATACGCAATCCACTGAACATCCTCAAGATCCTGGATCAGGCCTCCGTGCCGATCCTGGTGGACGCCGGAGTAGGCACGGCATCCGACGCCGCTTTCGCCATGGAACTGGGTTGCGACGCGGTGCTCATGAACACCGCCATCGCCGCCGCGCGGGAACCGGTGCGCATGGCCGTCGCCATGCGCCAGGCGGTACAGGCCGGCCGCCAGGCTTACCTGGCCGGGCGCATGCGGGCGCGTTTCACGGGCAGTCCTTCTTCTCCCTCCGGCGGCCTGCTCGTTCCTTGAGTCACCCTCCCGGCGAAAAAACCGCGCACGCCCCTGTCCCGGAACGTCCACGCGGGCGCTCCGGACGGCTCACCCACGGCCAGGGCCGCGCCCTGCGGGAACTATGGCCACGCTACGGATTGGAATACGCGCCCACACCGATCGATGCGGAGGCCGTCTTCAGCCGCCGCGCACCACTCTGGCTGGACATCGGCAGCGGCACCGGAGACAGCAGCATCGGCCTGGCGCGCACCCATCCGGACCGCGACTTCCTGGCACTGGAACCTTACCCGCCCGGCGTGGGACGACTGTTGCGCCGCCTGGAGGAAGAGCGCTTGGAAAACGTGCGCGTGATGCGCTGCACCGCGCGCGAAATCCTGGAACGGCCACTCTCCGGGGTCCACCTGGAGCGAGTGCTGATCCTGTTTCCCGACCCCTGGCCCAAGCGGCGCCACCATAAGCGGCGGCTGGTAAACGACGCGTTCCTGCGCCTGCTGGCCGGACGCCTGGCCCCACACGGCCGCGTGCACATCGCCACTGACTGCGCGGAGTACGCCCAAAACATGCTGAAAGCCCTGGCGGCGGTCCCGGAACTGGCGAACCTGGCCGGCACCGGACGCTACGCGCCCCGCCCCCGCTGGCGGCCTCGCACCAAGTATGAAGCCGCCGCCCTGGCGGCACGGCGCCGCGTCTATGAACTGCTTCTGGCGCACGTCCCCGACAGCTGCTGAGGGGCGTCGGGTTCGGAGAGCCCGCTTAACCAGGCCCCCTTATCACCCCCAGGCAGCCGCAACCATCAATCCAACACCCCGATGGCCGCCACCGTACCAAAGCCGACCCCAATCCACACCCCCAGGGGCAGGCTTTCAAACCAGTCGAAAACAGCCGCCCTTTTGGGCGGCTCCTCCGCCTCTCCCTCGACGCCCCCCTCCGCCCCCGCAACGACCCAACGCCCACTCCAGTAGTCCAGGCCGTTCACGCGCAGCACGCTGGATCCGTTGCCGTAGCGCACCCATTCCAGGCTGCCGCCGTACCGCACGGCCAGGGAATTCCCCCAGCCTTCTGACAGGAAAGTCCGCGCAGGTTCTGAAGCGGGACTCTCCCGCTGCAACACCAGGCCCAGACCCCGCGACCGATGCGCCTTGGCGCCCGCCCCGAAGTCCATCCGGTAGTAAAGCAGCATCTGCGAATCACCCTCGGCCGACGCATGGCCCGGTAAACCCAGGCCCAGACCCAGGCCCAGACCCAGGTTCATAAGCACGAGGTAAAACAATCGGAAACAGCGCCGGGAGCAGGGGCGCGGCACCTGGAGAACAGATTGCGGCCGATAAAATAATGGATACATGGTTTCTTCCTCAGAGACTGGCCATACTTGGGGGGGGACGGAGCAACGCGGGGCCCCGGACGCCAACCGAAGTCAGCTGAAATCCCATTCAAACTGCAGCCTCGATCCTAGCGCAAAACAAATGCCTGCAGAAGGTTAGGAAGCAGGCGCCCCCCCTAAAGGCGCCGCGCCAGCGGAACCGCCAGCAAGGCCGTGAGCAACGGCGGCCACACCATGACCGCCGGGTGCAGTTCCAGCAGGAGCACCAGGGCCGCGGCGCACTGCATCCCCAGCAGCAACAGCACGCTCAGCGCGACGGCCGCCGACAGCACCCGGCCCAGACCGCCGTCAGGGCGCACCCCGGCGCCCATGCACAAGGCCGCCAAGGCTAACAGCGGCAGCACGGCCAGGCGCAGCAGGCGTTCCCAGAGGGCCAGGTCATACAAGCGTGCGGAGCGACCGTAAGACGCCAGTGCCGCGCCGGAGTCCAGGAGACGCACCAGGGGCAACTGCTCCGCATCCAGGCTCAGCAGGGCGAGGCGACGCGGCCCCAACTCCGGTGCCCAGTCAACCTCCGGCAACAGTCGTCGCCGCACTTCAATACCTCCCCCCGGCAAGGACTCCAGGGACCATTCCCGCACTTCCCGCAGGCGCCAGCGACCGTCCTCCGGCTGAAAATCAGCGGACGGGGCCCGCAGCACCCGGCGCAGACCACCGGCCGGAGCATAGCGATAGATCGTGATGTCGCGCGCGCGCGCCGCGCCCGGATCCCAATGCATGCGTACATGCTCATCGGCGACGCGCAACCAGAACTCCCGCCCCCGAACGGGCTGCCGCAGCGCTTCCAGGCCCTGGGCGAAATGCGCGCCGGCCGGAACCAGGTACTCCGAGTTGAGCCAGTCCACGGCTACCACGAGCAACGCCGCCCCCAGGATCCAGCGGACCAGCCAGGCGCGCGCCAGGCCGCAGCCACGCATGATCCAGAGTTGACCACTGCGCGCCAGCCAGGCGACAGCGCCGGCGCCCCCGAGCAGGATAGCCGCCGGTAACAGGTCGCGCGCCAGGCGCGGCGCTTCGGCCAGCACCTGTCCCAAGGCAACCGCCAGACCGTCACCGCCCTGGCCCAGGTTCCCCAACTGGTGCACCGTGGAAAACAACAGGAAGGGGACCATCAACACCACCAGGGCGAGTCCCAGTCCCGCGCAGAAATGCCCCGCCAGGTAACAACCGAGCTTCATGCCGAATTATCCCGGACGGGCGGCGCGCCGCCGGTGCCGCCGCGATGGAGGTTTGAAGAGCGCGCCAGCACGGCCGCGGCGCCAAGCGCAAACAAGGCATGCACTGCCCACAGGCCGGGCCATGGCTCCCACCAGCCCCGTTCCAGGAACAGGCGCCCGACAGCCAGCAGGTTGTGATAGAGCAGCAACAAGGCGATGCTGAGAAGTGCGCGCGCATACCAGCGCAGGCCCGGCAGCGGCCCCACCAGGGCCACGGCCAGCAAGGCCAGCACCAGGCATGAGACGGCCGGCGCCAGGCGCCACTGCCATTGCGGCCGGGTCAGGCCCGCAAGGGCCGCGGGAGGCGACAACGGGAGTGCGGCGGCACCCGGCAACCAGGTCCAGTGTGCGCGGAAACGGCTGACGCGCAAAGCTCCCGGGTCCGGCAGGCCGCGGTACTCGGTGCCTTCAAAAAATTCCAGTCGCCGCGCGCCGGCCCAGGAGGCACCGTACACCCGGGCCCGCTCGGCCACCAGCAACGTGGGGGGAGTTCCGCGCAGGTACAAACGCACCCCCTGCAGGTCATCGTTCGGGTCGGCCTGTTCCAGGTACAGCACCGCGTCGCCCAAGTGGTGAAACACTCCCGAGTGCAGCTTCGAGAGATTAAGCGCACTGCGCGCCAAGTGCAGGGTCTGGGCCGCGGCATGCTCGGCGCGCGGCGCCACGTACAGACCCAGGAAAGCGCTCAGCAGCGCGACCGGCAAAGCCACCAGGCAGGCCGCCCGCAGACGGGCCCACAGGCCCAGGCCAAAGGAGCCGCAAGCCACCCATTCGCCATCCGAGGCCAGGCGCGACAAACCATAGAGCAGGCCCAGGAACAGGGCCAGGGGCAGCAACAGGTCACACTTTTCGAGCAGCTTCAGCAGCCAGAACAGCAACAACGGCGGCAGGGAGCCATCCGTGGCCGCCGCCAGGGACAGCACCCGCGCCAGGCGAAACACTCCCAGCAACAGCAGCAGCGAGATGAAGACCACGAGGCAGGGCAGGCCCAGCCGGCGGCACAGGTAGCTTTGCAGGAGCGACAAGGCGTTTTGCTTATCTCGGATGGAATGAATACACTATTCGGAGAATCCGTTAAATCGCGCGCCCACCACTGCTCCGCGGGGCGACCCTCTCCAAGCAGTTCCGCACCGAACACATTGCCGGGTGCACCTGGGACAACAGCGCTTCACTCCGAACCAAGAGAAATCCCCGATGCGATATAAGCTGAGTTTCCTCTCCCCCGCCAGGCAACACTGCCACACTTTGATCCTTGGATTGTACTCCGACCAGCGCAAGCCGACAGGCCCGTCGGCCGAACTGGACGCCGCCCTCGGCGGTCTGATCGCCACCCTGCTGGGCAAAAAGGGACTCGACTTCCACGAAGGACAACTGGTGCCGCTGCATGAGCCGCGGGGGACGGCGGCCAAGGTCGTGTTGCTCATCGGCCTGGGTGAAAGCGCCTCGTTCAGCCCGGCGGCCTTTCAGCGAGCGGTCACAGCGGCCACCCGGGCGGCCATGGAGCACGGAGCGACGCAGATCTGCAATTACCTGACCACCTTGGAAACCCCGAAGGATGCGGCACACAGGATAAAGCAGGCGCTGCTGGCCACGGCCGACGCCGCTTACCGCTTCGACCACTACAAGGGAACGCCCAAAAAGCACGCGACACGGCTGGGCCAGGTGCACTTCGCCTCGGCCCGGCGGGGCAGGAACACGGCGGAACAGCGCGCCCTACGCGAGGCAGAGGCCACCGCGGAAGGCATGCAGCTGGCGCGCGACCTGGCCAACCAACCCCCGAATGTCTGCACCCCCGCCTACCTGGCGCGGGCGGCGCTGCGGTTGCGCGCCAGCCACGGACTCAAGGTGCGCGTCCTGGAACGCGCGGCCATGCGTAAGCTGGGCATGGGCGCCCTGCTGGCCGTGGCCCAGGGCAGCCGCCAGACGCCGCGCTTCATCATCCTGGAACATCGCGGCGTCAAAGGCTCCCAGGCGCCCATTGTCCTGGTGGGTAAGGGTGTCACTTTTGACACCGGGGGCATCTCCCTGAAGCCCGCCGCCGCCATGGATGAGATGAAATACGACATGTGCGGCGGCGCCTCCGTGCTGGGCGCCCTGGCCGCCGCGGCCCGCCTGGAACTACCGCGGTCCGTGGTGGGGTTGGTGCCGGCCGTGGAAAACATGCCCGGCGGCGGCGCCGCGCGCCCCGGAGACATCGTCACCAACATGGCCGGCAAAAGCATTGAGATCCTGAACACCGACGCCGAGGGACGCCTGATCCTGTGCGACGCGCTCAGCTACGCACGGCGTTACAAGCCGAGCCGCATCGTGGACGTGGCGACCCTCACCGGGGCCTGCGTGGTAGCCCTCGGACACCACGCCACGGGCCTGCTCAGCAACGCGGACAACCTGGCCGAGGAACTGTTGGAGGCCGGTGCGCAAAGCGGCGACCGCGCCTGGCGCCTGCCGCTCTGGGAAGAATACCAGTCGCAGCTGCGCAGCCCCTTTGCCGATATCGCCAACATCGGCGGCCGCGCGGCGGGCACCATCACGGCCGCCTGCTTCCTGTCCCGCTTCACGAAAGGCCAAAAGTGGGCGCACCTGGACATCGCCGGCACCGCCTGGCATTCCGGCAAGCGCAAGGGCGCCAGCGGCCGACCGGTACCGCTACTCACGCAATTCCTGCTGAACACGCGCTCCTGAGTTCCCGGGATGGCTGGCGAGGCAAGCACATCGGCGCCGTCACAGGGTTCTCCCTCGGTGCTGTTTTTGATCTTGCCCGAAGGCTCCTCCACGCCCCCCGAGCGCGCCTGCTGCAAAGAGGCCGTGCGCGCCTGGCGGGAGGGCCGCCACGTGGGACTGCACACCGATTCCATGGAACAGGCGCGGCGCATGGATACCCTGTTGTGGACCTTCAGCGAACTGGACTTTTTACCCCATCGCCTGGCACCGCCCCAGGGGCGCGTTTCCCGGCTGTCCCAGGAGCAATCGCAGGTGGAGTCCAGCCCCCCCCAGTCGCGCGAGGCGTTCATCAGTTGGGGCGACCAGACGCCGCCCTGCGACCTGCTTTTCAACCTGGCCCCCTACCTGCCGGTGCTGGAGACGCCCCAGGCAAAAGTGGTTGAAATCGTGCCCGGAAAGGAACCAGAACGATCCCGGGCCCGGAAGCACTGGCAACGCTACAAGGAACAGGGACTACAACTGCAATCTCGGAAACTGCGAGAGGACATCGCGCCATGAAGCGGCGCACCCGCTTCCCCCAGGCGGCGCAATGGAAGGGCCCCCGGCGCACACCGCCACGGCATTAAGCCGGCACGGCCACGGCGCACGGCGCCACGCAAGACACCGAGCGACACCACACCATGGAAAAACACTACCAGCCCGAACACTTGGAGCGCCGCTGGTACGCGCACTGGGAACAGCAAGGCTGCTTCGCACCGGCTGGAAAAGGCAAGCCCTATTGCATCATGTTGCCGCCTCCCAACGTCACCGGGCAATTGCACATGGGACACGCCTTTCAGAACACCCTCATGGACCTGCTCATCCGCCGGCAACGCATGGACGGCGGCAGGGCGCTCTGGCAGGGAGGCGTTGATCACGCCGGCATCGCCACGCAACTCGTCGTGGAACACCAGCTGCGCGCCCAAGGCCAGGAGCCGCGCACCATGGAGCGCGAAGAGCTGCTGCGCGCGGCCTGGGATTGGCGCACCGCCTCGGGCGACGCCATCACCCGGCAAATGCGCCGCCTGGGCGCCTCCCTGGACTGGAGCCGCGAACGCTTCACCCTGGATGAAGGCATGTCGAGCGCGGTGTTGGAAGTCTTCCTGGCCCTGCACCGGGAGGGGTTGATCTACCGCGGACAGCGGTTGGTCAACTGGGATCCTTCGCTCTGCACCGCCGTCTCCGACCTGGAGGTCAGCGCCAGGGAAGAGGACGGCCGGCTCTGGCACCTGCGCTACCCCGTGGTCGGCACATCCACGACGCTGGTGGTCGCCACCACCCGCCCCGAAACCCTGCTTGGCGACACGGCGTTGGCCGTACACCCGGAGGATGAACGCTACCGCCGCTGGATCGGCGGCCGGGCCCGCGTGCCGCTCTGCGATCGGGAGATACCGATCATCGCCGACGACTTCGTGGATCCGCAGTTCGGCAGCGGCTGCGTCAAGGTCACACCGGCGCACGATTTCAACGACTATGAGGTCGGCCTCCGCCACAAGCTGCCTTGCCTGAACATCTTCACACCGGAAGCCAGGCTGAATGAGCAGGCGCCGCCGGCCTTCCGCGGCCTGCAGCGCGGGCGCGCCCGGGAAGCGGTGCTACAGGCGCTGCGTGCACAGGGGTTGCTGGAAAAGGTAGAGCCGCACCGCTTCAAAGTGCCGCGCTGCGAACGCACCCGGGAAATCGTGGAACCGCTGCTCACCAGGCAGTGGTTCGTGCGCACCGGGCCGCTGGCGGAACCGGCCATTCGGGCCGTGGAGCAGGGCCGCGTGCGCTTCATCCCCGAAAGCTGGAACGCCACCTACTTCGAGTGGCTGCGCAACATACAGGACTGGTGCATCAGCCGCCAGCTCTGGTGGGGACACCGCATCCCGGCCTGGTACACCCGGGACGGCGACGTGCACGTCGGCCGCTCGGAAGAGGAGCTGCGGCAACGCGCCGGCCTGTCCCCGGAAACGGAGCTACGGCGCGATCCAGACGTTCTGGACACCTGGTTTTCCTCGGCCCTGTGGCCTTTTTCTACTCTCGGCTGGCCTCAACAGACCGGTGAACTGCGTAGCTTCTACCCCACTTCCGTCCTGGTGACGGGCTTTGACATCATCTTCTTCTGGGTGGCACGCATGATCATGCTGGGACTGAAGTTCACCGGCGAGGTGCCTTTCCGCGAGGTGTACATACACGGACTGGTGCTGGACAGCACAGGCCAAAAGATGTCGAAATCCAAGGGCAATGTCCTGGATCCACTGGACCTGGTGGACGGCGTGCAGCTGGAGCCCCTGGTCAAAAAACGCACCCAGGCCCTGCTCCGGCCCGGGGACGCGCCGCGCATTGAGAGTTCCACGCGCCGGGAATTCCCTGAAGGCATCCCGGCCTACGGCGCCGATGCGTTGCGCCTGACCTTCACCTCCCTGGCCAGCCTGGGGCGCCGCGAATTGCGTTTTGAAGTGGGCCGCATCAAGGGCAATCGTCATTTCTGCAATAAACTCTGGAACGCCACCCGCTACGTGCTGGGCGCCGTTTCGGGGCAGGGGGGGGGAAACCCCGGGGGCAAACCGCGGAACGCGGCGGAAGCCCCGCCTCCCGGCACCAACGAAGCCTGGATCCTGGCGCGCCTGGGCCGCGCCCTCGGCGCCATCAACAGCGCCCTGGACGAGTACCGTTTTGACCAGGCGGCGCGCGTGCTGCGCCACTTCGCCTGGGAGGAATACTGCGACTGGTACCTGGAGCTGGCCAAGATCAGCCTCGGCGATGCGCGCCGCGGCGCGGCGGAAAAAGCGGCCGTGCGGCGCACCCTTCTGGAAGTTCTGGAAGCCTTCCTGCGCCTGGCTCACCCCTTCATTCCCTTCCTCAGCGAGGAGCTGTGGCGGCGGGTACAGGAGGCGCGCGGGGCCAAGCCGGAGCCGGGGGCGAGCCTCATGTTGCAGCCTTGGCCACGCGCCGAGCAATTCCCCCGCGCCCCCGGGGCCGAGGCCGAAATACAGTGGCTGCAGGATTTCCTGGGCGCCCTGCGCCAGATGCGCTCTGAAAACCGCTTGGCGCCCGGCAGACTGCTGCCGCTCTATTGGAGCGGCGGTACCGCGCGGGAACGCACTTGGCTGCATCACCAGGAACACGCGATCCTGGCCCTCGGACGCCTCCGCGGCCTGGAGGAAAGCCCGCGGCGGGGCGACGCCGCCACCGCCCTGGTCGGCGACATGCTCCTGCAACTACCCCTGGAGGGACTCGTGGACCCCAACGACGAACTGCGGCGGCTGCGGCGCGAGCTGGAAAAGCTGGACAAACGTCTGCGCTCATCCGAGCAACGCCTGGCCAACCAGGACTTCCTTGAGCGCGCGCCCCCGGAGCTCGTCCAGCGCGAGCAACAACGCCACGTGGAACTGTCCCAGGCCATGGACAAACTCCAGTACGAGCAACTCCGCCTGCAGGATCAGCCGGGCGACGCGAAGCCTTCTTCCTGATGCTGCGCATCCTCCAGGAAGACATCCAGGTGGTCTTTGAACGCGACCCGGCGGCGCGTGGCGCCGAGGGGCCTTCTTCCTGATGCTGCGCATCCTCCAGGAAGACATCCAGGTGGTCTTTGAACGCGACCCGGCGGCGCGTGGCGCCAAGGGGCCTTCTTCCTGATGCTGCGCATCCTCCAGGAAGACATCCAGGTGGTCTTTGAACGCGACCCGGCGGCGCGCTCCCGCTGGCAAGTGCTCACCACCAGCCCCGGCCTGCACGCCATCTGGCTGCACCGCCTGAACCATGCCCTGTGGCGCCGCGGCTGCCACTGGACGGCCAGGTTCCTGGCCCACCTCGGACGCTTTTTCACCGGTATCGAGATCCACCCGGGCGCCAGCATCGGGAAACGCTTCTTCATCGACCACGGCCACGGCATCGTCATCGGCGAGACCTCCGAAATAGGCGCCGACTGCTCCATCTACCACGGTGTCACCCTGGGCGGCACCACCTGGCAGCCGGGCAAACGCCACCCCACGCTGGAGGACGGGGTCGTGCTGGGCGCCGGGGCAAAGATCCTCGGCCCCATCGTGCTCGGCAAAGGCGCCCGCATCGGCTCCAACTCCGTGGTCACCCACCCGGTCCCACCGGGAGCCACGATCGTGGGCGTGCCGGGACAGATCGTCAAGACCCGGGCGGGCCGGGCCTCCTCCGCGGAACCCGCCAGGGAACATCCCTTCGATGCCTACGCCAGCAGTGCAGACGAAGCCAACCCCGTGCAGGAAGAAATCCAACAACTACTGGGCAGGATAGGCGCCCTGTCGGAAGAGCTGCACACCCTGAGGGACAGGCTCAATCACGACGCCGGGCAGCAGGACCGCAAGGACCGAAAAGACCCCAGCCAGGCCCCGCCCCCGGAGCAGGACCCGGAAGACTGAGGAAACATCACAACAAGAGACCACCGCGTGGTCCTGCGTCCCGGCATCCAACCTGGTCTCCAGGCCGTGTTCGCGCTTCGCGCGCTGAACCTCATCCCCCCTGGGAAGCGCCCAGCAGCGCCCAGCTGATACGCCCGGCGGTCCTGGCAGATACGCTGGAGAGAGACCAAGGCAGACCGTCCCCAACGTACCTCCGCACTAGAACCTGCCGTGCGCTCGGCCCACCTCTCGGAACTCCGCGCTTGCCCGGCCGCGGAGAAATACAAGGCGATCCTACAATCCGTCGTCCCTATAATTTGTTGTCATTGACGAATTTTTGGAACTCCGGAATGCTGAATACATGCAGGAGCCAGGCTTTCCCTGCCTGGTTCCGTAACCACTGCTCCGCTCCCTCCGAGTAGCCGCCACCATCCAGCACGACTAGCGTGCTGATACCGGAATCTTCGATTGTCAATACCAGGAATGGGAATTTTTCCTCCACGCTCCCGGAAGACTGCTGCCACTTGCCTTCAATCACAAGTCCGTTCGGGTGCCTGGTGGGGTGGTACAGGATAAAGTCGCACTTGTTGGTTACGTCTGTACGGGTCTCTCCCTATCGGATACTGCCTGGCATAAATCGGTTGCCCCTTGCATTTCAGCGTGGCGAATTCCGCCGCGTCAGCGCGCTGATACCCGGCCCGCTCTACCACGCTGGAGATAATCTCCTCCAGGTTACTTCCGGTCTTGTTAGCTCGATGACCTTGTTGATCAGGTGCTTGTGATGATGGTTTCATTTCGGTCGCCGCGGTCTTCCGCCCTGCAGTTGATGGTGCCTGCCGCTTTTGCCGTATGGATTGTCCAATGCACGGACTTGTAAAGTTTGCGGATGAACGGCGTGTCTGAGTTGGAGATGATCACCGCTGCTCCCGCCTTACGCCAACCGTCCGCACACTTTGCAAGGTGTTGCTGTGCCTCGCTGTTGAAACGATGAGCCGTATATTGATCGTAGGTCTCATCGTAGGGCGGATCGCAATAGACCAGGTCGCCCTCCCGCGGTGCAATCGCATCAAAAAGCTGCCTTTGCAGGTCTGCCTCTTTGAGTGTTGCGGATACGGCGCGCAGGTTATCGGCATCAACGATCGCGGGGTTTTTGTATCGACCGATTGGAACATTGAACCTCCCCGAACGATTGACGCGATACAGACCGTTGAAACAAGTCTTGTTGAGATAAATAAACCGCGCAGCCCTCTCAATCGGATCCTCTATCCCGTCCTTCCCGCGGATGACTTTATAGTGCCGCGGTGAATGCCGGCACCGGTGGGCTTTCAATTTCTCTACCAGCTGATCGCAGTGCTGCTGGATCATTTTGTAGGCAATCATTAACTCCGGGTTAGCGTCCGACAGGTGCGCCCGGGTGATACGGTTTTCAATGGCGTAGAACAGCGCCCCTCCGCCCACAAACGGCTCCCAGTACTCCTCGATGGTGTCCGGCAGGTGTTTCAGCAGGTCGGGTACCAGCGACCGCTTACCGCCCGCCCACTTGACGAATGGGCGGGCCCGCACCCCGGACGTCGGATGCACTCCGCATAAGCCAGCCAGGCGGCCGTTCGTGGGCGCCTTGCCCGTGTGCGCCTTGCCATTGACATCTTCCGGCCCCCCGCGGCCGACGGCAGGCCGACGGCAGGCCGACGGCTGCACGCTTCCGCCCGCACCCGGCGGAGTGGGGATCGGGATGGAGCTATTCCGGGCGGCGGGCACGGGCTACCGCCTAGAAGGGGATATCGTCGTCAAAGTCCTCCCCGCCACCGGAATCGGCGGGTCCGGGCGCGCTCTCCCGGGGAGCGCGGGGCGCACTTTCCCGGCCGCCGCCGCGCGTCGGTGCGCCGCGCCGGCGCTCACCACCACCGTCCGCCCCCCCGGACGGGCCCCCGGACGGGCCATCGTACGACTCCCCCCCCTGCGACGGGGGCTCGCCGGATGTCTCCCCACGGCGGTCCAGCATCATCATGTCGTTGCCGACGACCTCGGTGTTGTAGCGATCGCGGCCTTCCTGGTCCTGCCACTTGCGGGTCTGCAGGCGTCCTTCCAGGTAGATGCGGGAGCCCTTGCGCAGATATTGCTCGGCGACCTCGGCGGTGCGCCCGAAAAGCACCACCCGGTGCCACTCGGTGTGGTCGATCCATTCGCCGCTGTCGCGATCCTTCCGCCGATCGGTGGTGGCCACGCGTAGATTGGCCACCGTCACCCCACTCTGGGTGCTGCGTGCCTCCGGATCGGCGCCTAAATTGCCGACCAGTATGACTTTATTGATGCCTCGACCTGCCATGATTCAGCCCTCCCTGGCTTTTATATGGAGCGACCCGCGACCGGGATTCCGACCGGGGGCCTGGTTTCAGATGGTGGTAATTTCTCGCCGCACCTCTTATTATTCCCCAAGTCAGGCCGCGCTACAAGCACTCATTTCCTGGGGCTCGGGTTCGAGGGGCCGGGAGCGGCTTTCCCCCTTCTTCCAGGCTGCTCACCTATGGATTTCATCCGCATCCGCGGCGCCCGCACCCATAACCTGAGGAACGTGGACCTGGACATCCCACGCGACAAGCTGATCGTTATCACGGGTGTTTCCGGTTCCGGCAAGTCCTCGCTGGCCTTTGACACCATCTTCGCCGAGGGCCGACGCCGTTACGTCGAGTCGCTGTCCGCCTACGCCCGGCAGTTCTTGTCGATGATGCAAAAGCCGGACCTGGACCTCATCGAGGGGCTGTCGCCGGCCATCAGCATCGAGCAGAAGTCCACCTCGCATAATCCACGCTCCACGGTCGGCACCATCACCGAGATTTACGACTACCTGCGCCTGCTCTACGCCCGCGCCGGCACGCCGCACTGCCCGCAACACCGGCTGCCGCTGGCCGGCTCAAGCGTCAGCCAGATGGTGGACGCGGTGCTGGCCCTGCCGGAGGAAAGCCGCTGCCTGCTGCTCGCGCCGCTGGTGCAGGGACGGCGCGGCGAGTACGGGCAGGTGTTTGAGCGGCTGCGCCGGGAGGGTTTCATCCGCGCCCAGGTGGACGGCGAAGTACTGGAGCTGGAGGAACTCCCGGTCCTGAAAAAAAACCGCCGCCACGACATTGACGCGGTGGTGGATCGCTTCCGGGTGCGGCCGGAACTGCGCCAACGCCTGGCGGAGTCTTTCGAAACAGCGCTGCGGCTCTCCGACGGCACGGCCCGCGTCGTCTGCCGGAAAGACGGGGAAGAGCAAGCGAAGGAATTGCTGTTTTCGGCGAATTTCGCCTGTCCCCGCTGCGGCTACAGCATCGAAAGCATGCAACCCAAGCTCTTCTCCTTCAACAACCCGGCCGGCGCCTGTAGCGATTGCGACGGCCTGGGCGTGGTACGCTTCTTCGATCCCGACAAGCTGATCCAGGATCCGGAACTCAGCCTGGCTGGGGGCGCGCTGCGCGGCTGGGGGCGCAGCAACACCTACTGCTACCAGGTTCTGGAGGGACTCTCCCAGCACTACGGTTTCGATCTGGACACGCCTTTTCAGCGGTTACCCGAAGGGACCCGCCAACGCATCCTGTACGGCAGCGAGGGCAAGGCCATCAAGTTCCGCTTCCGCGGCTGGCGCGGGGCGCGCACCCGGCGGCGTTCCTTCGAAGGGGTGCTGCCCAACCTGGAGCGCCGCTACCGGGAAAGCGCTTCCAGCGAAATGCGCGAGGAACTGTCACGCTACCAGTCGATCCAGGACTGCGCCGGCTGCGGCGGTGATCGCCTGAACGAGGCCGCACGCCACGTACTGGTCGCCGAGCGCTCCATCCCCAGCATCACCCGGCTGCCGGTGGGAGCGGCCCTGGAATGGTTCCGGAAACTGCGCCTGCCGGGGCAGCGCGGGGAAATCGCCCGGCGCATCGTGAAGGAGGTGCAGTCCCGCCTGAGTTTCCTGGTGGACGTGGGGCTGGACTACCTGAGCCTGGATCGCGGCGCGGAGTCGCTCTCCGGCGGAGAGGCGCAACGCATCCGCCTGGCCAGCCAGATCGGCGCCGGCCTGGTGGGAGTCATGTACGTGCTGGACGAACCCTCTATCGGCCTCCACCAGAGGGACAACCGGCGGCTCCTGAACACCCTGATGCGGCTGCGGGACCTGGGCAACACGGTGCTCGTGGTGGAACATGACGAGGAAGCCATCCGCAGCGCGGAACACGTCATCGACATCGGGCCCGGAGCAGGAGTGCACGGCGGCCGCATCGTCGCCCAGGGCAGCCCGGAGCAGATCGCCCGCAGCCGCAAATCACTGACCGGCCGCTATCTCTCCGGGCGCCTGGGCATTTCCATACCGAAAAAGCGCGCCAAGCCACGTGCGGAGCACATGCTGCGGCTACTCGGAGCATGCGGCAACAATCTTAAGGAAGTCAACCTGGAACTTCCCCTGGGCCTGATGATCTGCGTCACGGGGGTCTCCGGCTCCGGCAAATCCACGCTCATCAACGACACCCTGTACCAGGCCGCCGCGCGGGAACTGGGCGGTGGTAGTAAAGCGCCCTCCCCCTACCGGGAACTACAAGGCCTGGAACAGCTGCACAAGGTGGTGGACATCGATCAGAGCCCTATCGGCCGCACCCCGCGCTCCAATCCAGCTACCTACACGGGGCTGTTTACGCCCGTGCGAGAACTCTTCGCAGAGGTGCCGGAAGCGCGGGCGCGCGGCTACCGCCCGGGGCGCTTCAGTTTCAACGTGGCAGGCGGCCGCTGCGGCACCTGCCGGGGGGATGGCTTGATCCGCGTCGAGATGCACTTCCTGCCGGATATTTTCGTACCCTGTGACCTGTGCCATGGACAGCGTTACAATCGAGAGACCCTGGAGGTCCGCTACAAGGGCAAGAACATCCACGAAGTGCTGGAAATGACCGTGGAGGAGGCCCTGGAACACTACAACGCCGTACCCACGGTGCGTCACAAGCTCGAGACCCTGGAGCGCGTGGGACTGGGCTACATCCGCCTGGGGCAGACCGCCACCACGCTCTCCGGAGGCGAGGCGCAACGCATCAAGCTGGCCCGCGAGCTGTCCCGCCGGGAACGAGGAGGAACCTTGTATATCCTGGATGAACCGACCACCGGCCTGCATTTCCATGACGTGCGGCTGCTGCTGCAGGTGCTGCACGAACTGCGCGACCGCGGCAACACGGTGGTCATCATCGAACACAACCTGGACGTCATCAAGACGGCCGACTGGATCGTGGACCTGGGCCCGGAGGGAGGCGAAGGCGGCGGCCGCGTGCTGGCCGTCGGACCTCCGGAAACCTTGATGAATCACAAGTCCTCCCATACGGCGCGCTTCCTGCGGCCGCTGCTGGAGCGCGCGGCGTGAAGCGACAGGAAACAGACGGCGGCCTGCTGATCTGCGGCTCCTTCGCCTACGATCACATCATGGTGTTCCGGGACCGCTTTACCTCCCACATCCTCCCCGAACAGCTGCGCATTCTGAATGTCTCCTTCCAGGTGAGCGGCCTGCGCCGCGAGTTCGGCGGCTGCGCGGGCAACATCGCCTACAGCCTGAACCTGCTGCGGCCGGGCAGCGCGCGCCCGGTGGGCGCGGTGGGCGGCGACTTCAGCGACTACGCGGCTCGGCTGCGTACGGCGGGCATCGACACCAGGCTGGTGCGAGAGTTCCCCAAAGAACTAACCTCCCAAGCCTTCATCATCACGGATCTGGACGACAACCAGATCACCGCCTTCCACGCCGGGGCCATGAACCGCTCTCACGAACTCAGCCTGGCACCGGGCACCAAGGCGCGGCTGGCGATTCTTTCCCCGGACGGCCGCGATGGCATGCTGCGCCGCGCCGTGGAGCTCAGCCAGGCCGGTATTCCCTTCCTCTTCGACCCCGGGCAGGGCCTGCCCCTGTTTGACGGCCCACAGTTGCACCATTTCCTGGAGGAGGCCGACTGGATGGCCTGCAACGACTACGAGTGGCGGCTCTTCCAGAAGCGCAGCAAACTGAACCTGCCAAAGGTGTTGGAGCGCATCCAGGCCCTAATCGTCACGCACGGCGCCCGGGGCTCCGTCATTTACACCCGGGAAAAGGAGTACCGCATCCCCCCGGCGCCCGCAAGCCGGGTGGAGGATCCCACGGGCTGCGGTGACGCCTACCGCGCCGGGTTGCTGTACGGCATGCTGGAAGACTGGGATTGGGAACAATGCGGCCGCCTTGCGGCCCTGCTGGGAACCCTGAAAGTGGAACATCCGGGCACCCAGAATCACCGTTTCGATTGGCGGGAATTGGGGCGCCGCTACCAGGCCGCCTACGGCGAAGCCCCGCCCTGGCCCAGTCCCGGGACCGATTAAGCGCGACTCCCCGGTCCTGGTAAGACAGCGGCCAAAAAGCCCGCGCAACCGCCGCCGCCGAACTTCTGTCCAACCGACATCCAACGAAATACCCGGCCTTGCCCGGCTGGAAACACCCTCACGGCGCGTCATCTTCGTGGCCCGCGGTGCATTGACGGGTTGAAACGGATGCTGCCGTGATACGATACGCTACAGGGTGTCCAGGGTATTGACGAGGATTGTGAGACGGCCCCCACGGAGAGATTGGATATGAAGGTACGGAATTGAGCATAGAAGGCAAAGTCACAAAGGCTGGCATGGAGAGTACGGCCATCGAGACAAAGGCCAATGTGGCGTCACCGGGCATGAAGGGAATTCGCTCCGAAATTAGGGAGTCCGGGCACCCAACCCCACTCCGCAATGGGGAATCAATGAAAAGCATTCAGCGTGACGGCCCTGCATCGGCGTTGCCCCCGGATAGGCCGGGCGGCCGAAGCGGCCCCCCCTCTCCTCGATCTGTGACCGGGTGCGGCTGGGGTGGTAAGTCGCTCAGTGCGGGTGCTCTCCCTCCCCAGTCCCAGGCTGGTCGGTAGCAGGGGGGAACCGGAACCACACCAGGAATCAGGAGGTAATTTGATGAGTGATTCAAACCTTGGCGATGCCAACCTGAACAAGGAAAGCCTGCGCGGGGAAGACCTGCACGGAGCCGATTTGACCGGGGTCGACCTGAAAGGGAGGGACCTGAGCGGTGCCAACCTGAGCGGTGCCAACCTGCGTGGCGCCGACCTGCGCGACGCCAACCTGGGCGGAGCCGACCTGCGCTGCGCCAACCTGAGCATCAAGGACGATATGAGCCCAACCAACCTGAGCGGCGCCAACCTGGGCAAAGCCGACCTGCGCGGCGCCAAGCTATACGGAGCCACCCTGCGCAATGCCGACCTGCGCAATGCCGACCTGCGCGGCGCCAAGCTGTATGGAGCCGACCTGCGCGATGCCGACCTGCGCGATGCCGACTTGCGTAATGCCGCCCTGTTCGACGTCGACCTGACCGATGCCAACCTGCGCGCGGCCGACCTGGGCGATGCCACCCTGAGCGATGCCACCCTGAGCGATGCCGACCTGAGCGATGCCAACCTGCGTGGCACCGACCTGAGCGATGCCGATCTGCGTGGAGCCAACCTGGACGGAGCCAAGCTGGACGACGAAGTCAATTAGGACGACGACGTCGAGCTGACTCCCTGGGCTGGTCGACGGAAGCCCCGTCAAAAAACTCTCACCGCCTGCTTCATTAAGGCAATTGCCGGCGCTCCGCCGCCGCATCCTGATCCTCCCCGGCCGCCGCGGCTTCCCCGGCAGGTCCCGGCGGCAGCCCGGCGACCGTGCTTTCGATCCAGTCCCGAGCCGTATTCATGATCTCCCGGGCACTCCGGCGCCGCATCTCGATGGGTGCCCCGATGACCACCCGGATGCACCCCGGGTATTTACGCCAACCGCTCCTGGGCCAGTAATGCCCCGCATTGTGCGCCAGGGGCAACACCGGGCACTTGGCGGCCGCGGCCAGCACCCCCCCGGAAGCGTGATAGCGGCCGCGCTGTCCGGGCGGCATCCGGGTGCCCTCCGGAAAAATCAACACCCAACGGCCACGGCGCAGTTCCGCCAACCCCTGCTCCACGACCCGGCGCAGGGCTTCCTGGCCGCGCCCGCGATGCACGCTGATCGGCTCCAGGCCGGCCATGCCCCACCCGAAGAACGGTATCCACAGCAGTTCCCGTTTGATGACATTGGCGTGCGGGGGCAGAATGCGATGCAGGGCCAAGGTTTCCCATGCCGACTGATGCTTGCTGAATACCAGGGCCGGGCCTTCCGCCGGCAGGTGTTCCAGGCCCTCAACGCGGTGGTGTATGCCGCAGCTCAGGCGCAGCCACCAAAGCGCGAAGCGGTTCCATTGGCAGGTGAAGCGGTAACGCCAGGCCAGCGGCAACGGCCGCAGCAGGGGGCACAGCAGGCCGAAAAGCAAGGTCGCGGCGGCGAAACCGGCGGAGAACAGCAGGCCGCGCAGCAGGGCCACGGGCACCGCTTCCTCAGGACTCCGCAAGACGCTCGACGTAAGCGTCCAGGTCCGGATAAACCGGCACCCCGGAGGGCACCGCGCCGCGTTTCAGCTCAGCGGTGCCGCGGCCGCTCAGCACATGGATGGGATCGGCTCCGGCGGCCCGCGCGGCAACGGCGGTAACCCCCAGGTCGGCGACCGAGGGAATGCCATTCAGATCCGGCCGCCCGAGACGCCGCGCGATTTCGGGAAACAACTGGATCTCCGGCTGCGCACAGGGACAGTCCTCCCGCCCGTCCTTGCAACCGCAAAATAAGACCGCGTCCACCCCGCCGCTCGGCACCAGCTGGCGCAGGCGCTGGCGCAGTTCCAGGCACATGGCGTACAGGGCTTGCGGCACGGCGTCCCCCCCGTCCCCCGCATCGCTGCTGAGCAGCAGGCGCCACCCCTGCCGGCACAGGCGCGCCATGGCCTCCAGGCTGCCCGGGAGCAGCTGCCATTCTTCCAGGCGTTCCGGCAGCGGCCGCGCGGGATCGTCCAGCACGCCCTCGCGACTGAGGATCAGGTAGAGGGCATCGGGAGCGCTCACGGCGCGGCCCGGGTGGTGGGCAGCAGCGACAGGTCGGCGACGCTGCGCAGCAACTCATGTAGTTCGGCCAGGAGCGCCAGCCGGTTGCGGCGCAACGCCTCATCCTCACACTGCACCAGCACCTTATCGAAGAAATTCTCCACTGGAGAGTGCAGTGTGGATAGTTCCTCCAGCACTGTTTCGTATTGCCTATCCCGCAAATGCGGCTTCAAGTTCTCACGCAGCTCCCGGCAGCACTCCGCCAAATCCAGTTCCTCCTTCTCGCGCAGCAGGCTCTTATCCAAGGCACCCGGCGGCGGACCCCCGGACTTGCGCAGGATGTTGCGAATGCGCTTGTCGACACTGGCCAGTTCTTGGCACTTCGACCCACCCTGAAACGGCCGCAAGGATAGCAGACGGTCCTCTAAATCAGCAATTGAGCCCGATCGGCGCACCGCGAGCACCGCTTCGATCTCCTCCGGCCCCGCTTGCTGCACCTCCAGGAGATGGGCACGCCAACGCCCCAGCATGAAATCCAGCAGGCCGGGCGCGGCCTCGTCACGGCCATAGCCCCTGGCAGCCATCGCCAACGCCTCCTCCAAATCCAGCAGCCAGGAATTGAAAGAGAGGATGCGCACGCAGCCCAAGGCGGCACGCCGCAGCCCATAGGGATCCTTATCGCCGGTGGGGGCCTCCCCAATCCCGAAGAACCCGCTCAGCGTGTCCAGGCGATCCGCCAGCGCCAGGACCTCTCCGAGCTTACCGGGCGACGGCAGGTTGTCCCCGGCGTGGCGTGGCAGGTACTGCTGCTCGAGCGCCGCCGCCACCTCCTTCGACTCTCCGTCACACTCCGCGTAGTAGCGCCCGGCAAAACCCTGCAGTTCGGGGAATTCCCCCACCAGTTCGGTGGTCAGATCGCATTTACACAATTCCCCGGCGCGCCGTGCCAAGGCGGGATCAACGCCCTTCTCCCTGGACTCGGCCAGAGGAGCATCCCAAAAGGCGACCTTCGCTGGCTGCCTCATCTCGTTCGATGCACCGGCCAGCTGGGCACTCAGTGCGGCGACCCGCTCGCTCTTATCCAGCATGCTACCCAAGCGGTGATGGAAGACGATATCGGCCAGCTCCGTGCACCGCGCCGCCAGTGGGCGCCGTCTATCGCGCTCCAGGAAGAACTGTGCGTCCTTGAAGCGCGGCAACAGCACACGCTCGTACCCGGCGCGTATCAGCCCCGGATCCTCCGGCTCCTGGTCCATGACCGCCAGAAAGTGCGGCGTTAACCGGCCGTTCGCTTCTAACGGGAAAAAAAACTGTCGGCCCCCAAGCACGGCAATCAACACTTCGCAGGGCAGTTCCAAGAAAACTTCCGGGAAGCTTCCGACCACCACTTGCGGCCACTCCACCATGGCGCTGACCTTGGCCAGCAACCCCTCGGGCTCTATGAGATGTGCCCCCAGCTTATGCGCCTCCTGGTTCAGACCGTTGAGTATCTCTATCTCACGCGTCAAGGGAGAGGCCAGCACCTTGACCTTTTCCAGGCTCTTTTCGTACTCGGAGGCCCCACGCAACTCAACAACGGCGGGCGCCAGTAACCGGTGACCACGGCTGGAACGCCCCGCGCGCAACCCGAAGAGCTCCAGTTCAACGACTTCGGTGCCATACAGCAACACCACCCAGCGCACTGGCCGCACGAAGTCCTCCACGCCTTCCTTCCAACGCATGCGCCGCATGGAAGGCAGCCCTGCCAGCGCCGCACGTACCAGCTCCGGCAACAGCTCCACCGTGGCCCGGGGCGCGTTGCGCATCCGATGCAACAGGTGCGTCTCCCCACGCTCCATGGACTCCAACCCCACCCCGCAGGAACGGGCAAAACCCAGGGCCGCCGGCGTCGGCCGCCCGGAAGCGTCAAAAGCCACCTCCAGGGCCGGGCCGCGACGGACCTTCTCGCTCCCCGGAGACGTCTCAGCCAGCTTTGACACCCGCACCGCCAGCCGCCGCGACGTCGCGAAATACTCATGGCCGGCAGCATCCAGGCGCGCGCCCTGAATCGCCGCGCACAAGGCAGCATCCAGGCCCGCACCCAAGCTCTCCAGGTGCCGCGCCGGCAGCTCCTCGGTGCCCAATTCCAGGAGCAGATCCGCGCTCACGTGGCTCCCCACCCGGACAGCAGCGGAAAATTCAAACGCTCCCGCGCATGCAGCCAGGCGGCAGCCACATCGCGCGCCAGGCGCCGCACCCGCAGAATGCCGCGCTGCCGCTCCGTGACCGATAACAGCCCTCCCGCGTCCAGCAGGTTAAAGACATGCGAAGCGCGCAGCACGCTGTCATACGCCGGCAAGGGCAACTCCGCCTCCAGCAGCCGCGTGCAATCGCTTTCACACTGTTCCAGGGCGGCGCGCAGCCCCGGCCCATCGGCATGTTCAAAGTTGGCGGCCGACATCTCGGCCTCGGCCTGCCGATACAGATCCTTGTAACACAGGGCGCCGCCGTCCGGCGTATGGGCCCACGTCAGATCGAACACGCTGTCCACTTCCTGCAGGTACATGGCGAGACGTTCCAGGCCATAGGTAATCTCACAGGAAACCGGTCGGCAATCCAGCCCGCCGACCTGCTGAAAGTAAGTAAACTGCGTAATCTCCATCCCGTCCAGTTGGACTTCCCAGCCCAGCCCCCAGGCCCCCAGGGTGGGAGACTCCCAGTCGTCTTCCACGAAGCGCAGATCGTGGCGACCCAGCTCCAGCCCCAACGCCTTGAGCGAATCCAGGTAAGCCTGCTGGCAGTCCTCCGGAGCCGGCTTCAGCAGCACCTGGAACTGGTAATAGTGCTGCAGGCGATTCGGGTTGTCCCCGTAACGCCCATCCGACGGCCGCCGGACGCCCTGCACGTAGGCGGCCCGCCAAGGCTCCGGACCCAGAGCCCGCAGGAAAGTAGCCGGATGAAAGGTACCGGCGCCCATCATGTGATCGTAGGGCTGCAGGACCAGGCAGGAACGTTCAGCCCAATAATTCTGCAGCCGCTGAATCAACTGCTGGAAATCGTTCGGACGACCGGTGGGCTGAGGCGTATGCATAAGGGAAAATCCAGCAAAGCCGCCGCGCGTCGCTGACGAACGGCCCGGCCCGACCGTGATAAGTGCTGACGTTTACAGTATAACCCGAGCCCCGCCCCACCCCGCCCCTGCTGTACCAGGCACGCAAGCCCGACACCAGGCAAGATTCAGCGCCGCGCCGCTCCAGGGAACAGGACAGGAATCAGGCAATGGATCAGCGGGCCCATCGCCGGTTGCAGGCGACCATACGCCACGCTCAACGTTACCGCCGCCGCTGCCCGGCTCCCGCCAAAACCAGGACGCTCGGCACGCGGCGGCAGGGCATACACACGGCTTCCCTCGAAGTCGGGCTCCAGGTTGACGGCCCCAAGGATCACCCCTCGGCTGTCACGCACGTTACCGCCGCCGCTGCCCGGCTCCCGCCAAAACCAGGCCGCATGGCCGGGCGGTCAGCAGTGCAGGCAGCGCTTGACCCCGAAGATTTCCTCGGGATCGCCTTCCGAGTTCACGTAGTCAAGGATCACCCTCAGGGCCTTGTTTTCATCAGTCAGGTCGTATTTCTGGGCCGCAGCTTGCAGCAACTCCAAGTGTACGTCGCGTATCAAAAAATTGTACTCCAGTTTGCCGTCCTCCAGATCGCTCATCTTTTATTCCTCCCAAGGGAATCCCCGGTATGCGGTTGCAACCAGGTCACCTTGTTAACCTTCATAAAGATCGCGTTCATCCTCGGTCAGGCTGCCGTCAAACGCCGCGCGCGACAGCAGCTCATCGCTGTAGCGCTTCAGATGTTTCTGCGCCCCGGGCGACAACTCCAGGTCATAACTCCGCAGTCGCCAGAGCAGGGGCGCCATGCAGGAGTCCAGCAAGGTATATTCGTTGGACATGAAATACCTGCGGTGCATGAGCAGCTGCGAGATGGTGGTGAAGTTATCGCACAAGGTGCGGCGCGCCTTCGCCGCGGCCAGCTCATCGGTGTTCTCCAGCCGCAGGGCCGGTTTATACAGGTCGCGCAGGATGCGGAAGCGCAGCATGCGGTTCTCGGCCCTGGCGACCGGATCCAGGGGCTGCAGGGGGGGATGCGGGTAACGCTCATCAATGTATTCCATGATGATCTGCGGGTCATAGAGCACCAGCTTGCGATCCAGCAGGGCCAGCACGTCGTCACAAGGATTGAGCGCGGCCAGATCCTCGGTTTTATCCGCGTTGCGCACATAACGAATATCCATGCTGATATTCTTTTCCTGCAGCACGATCCGCACGCAGTGGTGCAGCGGATCCAAGGGGTCGGAATAGAGAGTCAGCACGGAAGGCCGGATCAACATCTCGGACATAACCATCTTCTGTCAGCCGCGCGCAGGCCGGGCGGCCCTGTCAAGCTCAATGCACATCTTTCCAGTAGTCCCTCTTCAAAAGCCAGGTCACCAGGATAAGCAGCAGCAGGTAAAGCATCACCCAGGGCCCGAAGAAGCGACGCTCCATGCGGGCGGGCTCGCCAATATAGTACAGAAAGTTCACCAGGTCACCCGCGGCACGGGCGTATTGTTCTTCGTTCATGCTTCCGGCCCGCACCTGCTCCAGGTGATCGACCAGCTGCTGAGGAACTCCCAAGGGACCTTCTTCAGTGCGATACACGGGGCGCCGGAGACCCTGTAACGGCCACAGGGCATGCGGCATGGCGGTATCCGGAAACACCAGGTTGTTGACGCCGGAGGGCCGGGTTTCATCCAGGTAAAAGCCGGTCAGGTAAGCATACAGCCAGGAGGCGCCGCGCGAACGGGCCACGACGCTGAGATCCGGTGGCGCCACCTGGAAAAAGCGTTTACCGTCCGCCGCGCTCATGGCCGAGCTCATATGCGCGCCCAGCTTGTCGGTGCCGAACATCAGGTTGCGCTGCATCACCTCCGCGGGAAGCTTGAGATCTTCGGAGATGCGTTGATAACGCACGTAACGAGCCCCGTGACAACCAGCGCAATAGTTGACGAACAGGCGCAGACCGCGCTGCAGGGAGTGCAGGTCGGAGATTTGTGCATGGTAGCGCGGCGTTTCCCCGCCGTCGGCGGCCGCCGCCGCCGCGCCGCCCGGCAGCATCAGTAACAGAAGCCAGGGAAGTCGGAGCGCGTTCAGCGCAGCCGCTCCGGCTCAGGGAGTTCTCGATCGTAGCGGCTGTAGATCGGCATCAGCAGGAAAAAGGCGAAGTACACCGCGGTCAAGGTGCGCAGGGTGTAGTTGTACCAGGGACGATCGGTATGCAGGGTACCGAGCACACCCAAGGCCACGAAACTGAACGCGAAGGCCGCCAGCGCGCCGCGAAATATCGGCCCACGGTAACGGATCGAGCGCACCCGGCCGCGGTCCAGCCAGGGCAGCAGGAAAAACAGCATGACCGCCGCCCCCATGGCGATCACACCGCCGAGCTTGTGCGGTATGGCGCGCAGGATCGAGTAGAAAGGCGTGAAATACCAGACCGGCGCGATGGTATCCGGTGTCTTCAGCGGGTCAGCCGCCACGAAATTGTTGTGTTCCAGGAAGTAACCGCCCAGGTCGGGGGCGAAAAACACGATCGCGAAGAAGATGAACAGGAACACCGATAACCCGAAGATATCCTTGACCGTGTAGTAAGGATGGAAAGGCACACTATCCAGGGGACGGCCCTGTGCATCCTTACGGCGCTTGATCTCAAGGCCGTCCGGGTTGTTCGAGCCCACGTGGTGCAGGGCCATCAGGTGCGCCCCCACCAGGATCCCCAGCAGCAGCGGCAAAGCGATCACATGCAGCGCGAAGAAACGGTTCAGGGTGGCATCCGAGATCAGGTAGTCGCCGCGCATCAGGGTGGCCAGCTCGTCGCCCCACGGCAACACGCTGAACACGGAAATGATGACCTTGGCGCCCCAGTAGGACATCTGCCCCCAGGGCAGCAGGTACCCGAAAAAGGCCTCCGCCATGAGCACCAGGTAGCTGAGCATGCCGATGGTCCAGAGCAGTTCACGCGGCTCCCGGTAGGAGCCGTAGAGCAACGCCCTGAACATATGCAGGTAGATGACGATGAAGAAGAAGGAAGCCCCGGTGGAATGCATGTAGCGCAACAGCCAGCCCCAGTCCACGTCGCGCATGATGTACTCCACGGAGGCGAAGGCGAATTCCGCCGAGGGCTTGTAGTTCATCGCCAGCCAGATGCCGGTGACGATCTGCAACACCAGCATGAACAACGCCAGGGAACCGAAGTAGTACCAGAAGTTGAAATTCTTCGGGGCGTAGTAACACGCCATGTGGTCGTGCCAGAAGCGCGACACCGGGATGCGATCGTCCAGCCAGCCTAGAAAGCGCAGTGGAGCGGAAAGACGCTTGTCCATGGATTCAGACGGCTTCTTCGCCGATGATTAATTTCTGCTCGCCGGAGAAACGGTACAGGGGCACTTCCAGGTTGAGTTGCGCCGGCACGCCCTTATACACGCGCCCGGCCAGGTCAAACCGCGAGCGATGGCAGGGACAGTAAAACCCGCCGTTCCAGTCTTCCCCCAGGTTGTGCTCGGCGCCGGCCGCCAGGTAAATCGGCACACAGCCGAAGTGCGTACACTGCGCCAGTAACACCAGGTATTCGGGGCGCAACGAGCGGTACTCGTTGCGGGCGAATTCCGGCTGCTGCGCCTTCAGAGACTTCGGATCCCTCAGTTGCGGGTCGTTCTCCCGCAATTCGCCGATCATTTCCGGCGTCCGGTACAACACGACGACAGGACGACCGCGCCATTTCACGGTGCGGCGCGCGCCGCCTTTACGCAGGTCGCTGATATCCACATCCACTGGCCCGCTGGCGATGCGCGCCCGGGCGCTGGGTTGCAGGCTGGTCAGGAAAGGTACCGCGGCGGCGACCAGGCCGCCGCCCCCCACAACGGTGGCGGTGGTTGTCAGAAAGCGCCGGCGGCGCTGATCAAAATCGCGGCTCATGGAAGCTGGGGCCTTTCTCTAAGATGCAGGCCGGAATGCAGGCCGAAATGCAGAAAAATCACGATTCCACTCTAGACGAAAGCGGCGGCGGCCTTCCGGCGAAGACACCGGAGAAGACCGTCAAGGGAAGAAACGGCGGGGCTTCAATACAACCGTGAAGTATAGCATGCACGCCCCCGCCGAGAACCAGGCGGGGGGATACCCATTCAGGGTAACGGCCACCCGCGGCCGGGCCGCCGGGCGCCCTGTCAGTCGTCTTCCCCGGAAGGTGTTTTCTGCAGGCGGCTGTAGAGGGTGGAACGATTCACACCCAGCAGTCGGGCGGCGCGGCTCAGGTTGTTCCCGCTGATCTCCAGGGCGACTCGCACGTAGCGCTGCTCCTGCCTTGAAAGTACCTCGTTCAGCTGGAAGTCGGGATCCAGGAGACGGCGGCGCAGCTCGGAATCCTGTCCCAGGGTATCCGGCGCGGCTCTCAGTTCCGGGTCCAGCTCTTCCGCCAGTTGTTCCACGCCGATGCAAGTGCCGGGATGGCGGGCGCAGAGCCGGATCACCACGTTCCGCAGCTCACGCACATTCCCGGGGAAGAGATAGGAAAGCAGCAGGGTGCGCGCTTCCTCGGACAAGCGGATACCCGTGGCATCGGTCGTGTACAGCTTGCGGAAATGCTCAAACAGCAACAGGCGATCGTCGCCGCGGTCGCGCAGCGCCGGGACCAGCATCGTCAACACGCTCAAGCGGTGGTAAAGATCCAAGCGGAAATTCCCGTTGCGTACCTCTTCCCGCAGATCCCGGTTGGTGGAGGCGAGGATGCGGGCGCGCAGGCGGCGCGTTCGGGTTTCCCCCAGGCGGTAATAGTACCCATCGTCCAGCACCCGCAGCAGCTTGGCTTGCAGTCTGGGGGACAGCTCGCCCACCTCGTCAAACAGCAGCGTACCCTCCCCGACCTCATCAAAGAAACCGGACCGCTCCTCGTGCGCGTCGGTGAAAGCGCCGCGCGTATGGCCGAAAAGCTGCGCCTCCAGCAGTTCTCCCGGCAGGGCCGCGCAGTTGACGGGAAGATAAGATCGCCGCGCGTTCGCCCCGGCCTGGTGCAGACGCCGCGCCACCAGTTCCTTGCCGGTCCCGGACTCCCCCTCGATCAGCAGCGGAAAAGGCACCTTGGCGAACTGGGTGATCAGGGTGCGCAAAGTCTGCATCACCGGACTCTCACCCAGAAGTTCCCGCCCGTCCGGGGAGGCGTGCCCGGCCAGCTTCCGCTCCGCCTCGCGCATCGTGCGTTGGTGCCACAAGCGGGCGCGCAGTAACTCCAGCTCACAGGGCTTGGTGATGAAATCCGCGGCACCCAGGCTGAGCGCCTGCTGTACGTTGTCCCGGGTGCTCTGTCCGGACAGCACCAGGATCTTCATATCCCCGTCCCGCGCCAGCAGCTCCCGGAGCAACCTCAGTCCTTCACGCGGGTCATGCGGCTTGGGCGGCAAGCCCAGGTCAAGCAGCACCAACTCCGGGGGGGCGCACTCGCGTAGCAGGTTCAGGGTGTCCCTGCGCGTGGCAGCGCTCACCAGGCGATACTCATCACCCAGGGCGATCGACAGGGAACCGACGATCAACTCATCATCGTCAACCAGCAGCAAGACCGGCTTGGTGGTATCGGCCGCGCCACCAACCGGCGTAAATTCCGGATTGTTCTGCACACTTGATATCGAGAGGGATCTCAGCTGGGAAGCCGGAAGCTCAAAGGCTGCGGGGCCGGCAACGGGCGGGCGGCCGCCGCCAGGCGTTGCGGGAGCGGGAAGGCTTCTTCTATCTGCAATTCCGCGGCTCTGGGCGTCGAGGTTCCTGAAGCCATTGATGAGCCCCCAGCGTAAAACACCACCCGCCGACAATCAACCTTGCAGGCAGGGACTTTTAGCCGACCGCCCGGCCCAGGGACGCCGCCGGGCGGGCTGACTGCTCCCTTCATAAGCTTCCACCAACACCTTGGATACCTCCGCCATGCGGAGAGGCAATTGCCGGAGGTGACTAACAACTAACCACCACGCATCGCCACCGTCACTCAGATCCTTTTTCCTGCTCTCCATGCGGTCGGCGATCTGAGCCATCTGCGCGGTCACATGCAGCAACCGATCGCGAGGCTGTTTCTTCTCCAGTAGTTCAGAGGCCAGGACTCTAAACTTCTTCAACTCCTCGTTCAGGGCACCCAGGTACTCCGACTGCTCGGGCTGGCCCACCAGGAAGCTTCTCGTCTCCTGCAACTCCTCCCCCCAGTGCTCCAGGCGGCGCAAGACGGCTGAATTCAATTGCGCTTGTCTCTCTAACGCATTCACTTGCGATTTTTTCTGCAACTCATTTCACCTCACAAGACCTCTTCGTATCTCAACCATGAATGGCTCCCCCTGGTCAGCACCCGACGTGTCAATGTCAGTCTTCCTCCCTGGCCTTGCCAGTTAATCGAGCCGTAGTCTGTCTGAGCTCTTCCGCGACATTTCCTACTATATTAATAACCTGGATGGGTTGTCTATTTTTCATACCCGCAAGCTCATTTTTTCCACCATTAAGCTCCTCTTCTACACCCTATTAGACCGTTCAACAACTACATCAGCTCGGGCAGAACAAGCTGGATAATGCTCTTTCGCCATTCCATGGACCAGGCACCTTAGCAGATGTTTCAAGCGTACTTTATTAAGGTTATTCGTAGGACGCCAGTGACACCAATACCTAAGAATTTCTCCTGTACCCGTGAGGGTGTCCTTGCACCGGTCCAGGAAGAACCCATGACCAGCTCTCTCAGCCTTACTACCACAAGGCTAGCATACTGCCCCGAAAAAAGCAACCTCCAAGAGCTCAGTAAAACAACTACTTCCAAGACCCTCTTAAAAGCTCTTTTATATGGGACTAATAGGTAAGATTAGGTAATCATATCACCATAATCTACACAAATTCCTACGGTTGAGGACACACCTGTCAAGCGCCCGTTTGTCTAAAATTAAGAAATCAGTATTGGGATCTTGCGAATGCTGCACTGGACCGTTTTTATCAACGATTGATTGATAGGCTCGGAGGCCGCAGGATGGCTTCCTGGAGGGGAGCCCCCCTGGGCGTGCCCGCGGGCGCCCCTGGGGCGTCCGCCGCGAGGCAACGCGGATTGTGCCCGCAAAGCCCAGTCCGAGCAGTTGGACGGCCAAGGCAACCGCGCTGCTCCCGCCGCGGGCCGCGTGTCGATCAAGCCGACGCAGGCTGCGGGCGGCCGCTTCCACCGTGCGGCAACCGCCGGCGAATGGAACATACACCTGTGGCAAGCGGTTGCCGGGACTAGTCGGGCGGCAGTCCGCCGCGCACTTCCAGCGCCAGGTGAGACGCGCCGCGAAAAGGGCACGGGAAAACGCCGCATGGGTGCGTTTTTAGGGAGGGCCAGGGGGTAGTCCCCACTTGTGGCCGGCCGCCGCGCCAGGCCGACCTATGCCGGACGGCACGATGGAACGGCGCCCCCGGCGATGACGAGCGCGCCCAAGCCGACCAGGCACCAAGTCAGGCGGACTTCCAAGTCCGTCCAGGTCGGTGGAGCGGAGGATTCAGGCGGCACTGGAAGAAGTGCGGACTCCGCAACAGCCGGAGCCTGCCGCCCGACCCCCGACTGCAGCCGCCGCCACCGGAAATCAGGCGGCAACCGGAGCCGGCCACCAACACGAGCGTGGATTCCGGGCCCGGCGGTCCCTGACCAGCCGCCCGGGGCCGGGATCGGGGGAAATGTCACACCAGGCTAGTCTTTTCCCCCACCCTCATCCTTTTACCCGCCTGATCAGCTCATCTGCTATCCGCCCGGCCACCTTATATCCTCTTTACTTGATCAGTAGATCTGCTGTCTGCTTGACCAGCTCACCTTCTACCTGATGCTGCCCGCCTATTACCTTTGCCAGTGCAGCCTGTCTCTGTCCTTCCAACTCCCCTATTTTTCAACCACGCCTTGATTGGTGAGCTTCATGAACTTTATTATGGTTTTATATAGGTCCTCAATTTTTCTCTCGATTTCTTTAATTTCCCCAAAGCTTTTATCCATTTTCTCATGCAACTTATTGAACCATCCCCGTAACTCATTTCCAGCACGCACTGCCAGCAGCAGCGTTCAGGACAGCCAGCACAGCGAATTGATTAGCCCCCAGTCGAAAGCAAGGACGAAGGCGAGGAAATCCCCCATCAGCTCATTATCACTAGACAAAAAAGACCAAGAGCGCACACAGAGGCGCGACCGGTCGCCTACCTACGTCTAGCCCAAGTGGCCTTGGTGTGCCTTTGGTACCTCGATACTGTGATCATCGACCGTGACGGCTGGTTGTCCACTCCCTTTTCTGCTCACTGGGCTAATCGACGGTGTGGTATCGTAGCCTGACCCTACCGGCTTTTTGGCAATCATTTCTTCGGCCTTTCGTATCATCTGGTCCAGCTCTTCCTTCCTGCGCCAAAGCTTCGCCAATTTTCGTTCTTTGGCGTCAAACTCCCGCTCTTTAGCAAATTTCCGTATTTGAAGTCTCACGTAGTTCCACATCGTAATTGGCCCAATCATGGCAGTCCTCCCAGGCTCTCCAAAAAGTAAAAAGATCGATGACATGCACCAAGTCGGGCAGCGCATCCAGTCATTTCCTCTACCTGCCTTTGAAGATCAAAAATATGCACGCTCCATGCGCCAAAAGCCGGGTTAAGCAAAAACAAGCCTATTGTGTGCAAATTGTCCGAATTATCAGAAAAATTATACCATGGCAGCGAACTGCTTTAACTGACAGCTTTTTCAGAATTGGGACCTTGTGAATGCTGCACTGGGCCGTTTTTATCAACGATTGATAGGTTCGGAGGCCGCGGGATGACTTCCGGGGGGAAGGCCCCCCTGGGCGTGCCCGCGGGCGACCCTGGGGCGTCTCGCCGCGAGGCAACGCGGATTGTGTCCGCAAAGCCCAGGCCGAGCAGCTGGACGGCCGGGGCAACGGCGCCGCGGCCGCCGCGTGCAACGCTCCGGTCAAGCCGGCGCAGGCCGCAAGCGGCCTGGTTTCACCGTATGGAGATCTAACTAGTTGATTTAACTATAGTATTCTTGGTGGTTGTTGCTTCTAGACCACAAGCGGAAGACCTGCTCAAAACCCTGGCCGCAAGGTTCCGGAGTCCGAGGACGCGGGTCTTTTTGTCTTGACGGGAACAGGCTTTTGAGGCATATTTATGCTCACGCCTACGCTTGATCGTGTGCGTGTGCAGCGGTTGGGTGCCTGCCCACCTTCCGCTGGATTTCGCGGCATGATAGAGAACGATCGGGCGGGTTTTCAATATTTAGCCTTTGGGATACTACATGCAGAAGATTGTGGAGGTCGATATGGATCGCAAACATGAATCCTCTGGGGAGAGACGGATGGATCGCAAACATGAATCCTCTGGCGAGAAACAGCGCCTGGAGCGAGACAATTTGAAGCGGATGTCTAATGAATTGAAGGAGAAAGCCAGGCAGCTGAGAGAGCAAGCCGAAGATTGGCGGAATCACAAAGCTTCCTAGCCGTCATTGGATGTCAATCATGGCCGCGCGGAGACAGAGTTAGAGACTAGATGGTGGTCCCCGTGCGGCACACAGCAATGCAGGGGGAAGGCCGCTCCCTGGGGAAATCTTAATCCGGTCTTAGGAGTGGTCTGGGGGGAGGGAGACTTCTAATAAATGGGCTGCCAAATGCGTTTCTAAGCGGCTTCTCCGTGTCAATCTTATCCGAATGAGGGACTAATGGGTAATAATAATTCTTACACGGTGCTTGGCGGGTGGAGCTTGCTGGTGTTCTTGACGTTGATCGGGATCGGGTGGAGTCCGTCCAACTGGCTGTTCACTGCTTTTATGACTTTAGGGGGATCGTAATAGGGGGAGGTGGGGTCTGGTGGTGGTTAAGAAAGCAGGCGGGGACGGCCAGTACCGAGGACAGTGCCGAGGACAGTGGCAACATCGATCCTGAGCTACCTGAGCTACTTGGATCCAGGGATGAGCTGGTAAAGCAGTTTAGTGCGCTCCATGCGCGAATAGAGCAGAGGTCGCATGCGCTCTGGAGAAAGCAGCAGGCCAAAATACGGGAAAGGCAGCAGCAGATCAAACGGCGGGAAGCGAAGGTCAGGTTGAAGGAAGAGGGGATCGCACTGAATATAAAGCAGGCCAGATTGATGGAAAGACGGGCTGAGCTTATAGATACGTATATTGCCTTGCAGGAAAAGCAGGACGCACTAGAGACGAAGAAGGGAAATTGGCTGAAGGAGAACGACAAACTGAATAAAGAGCGGGAAGAACTGGCGAAGAAGGTGGAAGAACTGAATAAAGAGCCGGACAAGTAGGAGGCGGAATCCGCGACAGTCTGGAATGGTCTTCAAGCCTGTGCATAAAGCTTGTGGATAAGAATGGTCTTCCGGCAGGGTTGATTGTCGGCGGGTGGCGTCTCACGCTGGGACTCGGCATAACTTCCGGAACCTCAACACTCATTTTGTGAGAGTGCAGACAGAAGACGCCTGTCCGCTTCCGCAACGCCTGACAGCGGCCACCTGCCTGTTGCCGGTGCCGAGAGCGGACGGCCTGGACGGGCCTGTACCGCGCCCAGGGGCGCAAGGATGCGGAGGCGACCGTAGAGTATCTGCACCGGCATTACCCGGACGGGCCCTGGCCCGGCTGTCGCCACCGGGTGACCTGGCAGCGCTGGAAGGCACCCCTGGGGACTGTCCGAGAATGGACGAGGATGGCGACTACCTGCCGGCACGGGACCCGGAGGATCCGCCCGCGCCGGAGCCCCCGGTTCAGCAGACGGCGAAGTGCCGGCGCCTGCTGCACCCGATAGTAGACTTCAGTACCTAGGCACCCCGCCGTGGACCTTCGCACGGGCGGGCCATGGCGGCCCGGAAGTCCAGGCGCACCCGGAAGTTCCAGAAGTAAGTCGGTGCGCCGCCGTCTTCCATGAGGTAGCGATAGGGTTCACGCTGCTCAATCCGGCGAAAGAACCAGGGCCGGGAGAACTAATCCGCTTCCATGGATGCGCCCGATGTGTTGTAGAAGCATCCACACTGTATGTAGCGGCCGGCGGCCGTGCAGTTCGGTTGCGGGAGGTGGCAGGCCGGGGCAACGGCGCCGCGGCCGCCACGGGCGGCGTGCCGGTCACGCTGGCGCGGGCCGTGGGCGGGCGGTGGATCGCAGGCGGTCGGTGAACCGCGGGCGGGCGGTGGGCCGTGGGCGGGCGGTGCCGCCGTGCGGCAACCGGGGGCGGACGGAACATGCACCTGGGGCAAGCGGTTGGCGGGCTTGGGCGGGCGACAGTCCGCCGCACATTTCCAACGCCAGGTTGAGACGCGCCGCGAAAAGGGCACAGGGAAACGCCGCGGGGATGCGTTTTGAGGGGAGGCCAGGGGGTAGTCCCCACTTGCGGCCAGGCACCGCGCCCAGGCGGACCTATGCCGGACGGCACGATAGAACGGCGACCACGGCGATGATGAGCGCGCCCAGGCCGCCCAAGTGCCAGGTCAGGCGGGTTTCCAGAACGGCCAGGTCGGCGGTGATGTCGGTTCTCGCGGCAAGTTGTTCAAAGGGCGAAAATCCGGTCGCAGCGGTCCTGCCCTTGCTCTCGTCCGCGCCGACGGATGATGGGCGCATCGTATCGCTCGGTGTGTGGGAAGGTCGTCATGGTGTCTGTAACATACCAGGCTTCGCGACGCCTTGGCCGGCCTGGAGCTGCCGGATGCAGCCGTGACATAAAGTGTTTTGCCTCCGTGTGACCAATTTTTGCCCCTGCCCGGCGAACTTTACCCGCTGTTCCGCCGGTTTCCCTGGAATTCCCAACAATCAATCCCCGTTGTCTCTGTGGCAAAAAACACGGTTCATTGGTAGCGCCTGGCGGCATTGATTCGGCCACACTTTTATGCTGTACTTATCTCGTCTGCTGACTGCGCTCGGCGGGTATGCCACCCGTCCGCCTCCGCTGGGCTTCACGGTATCAAGGAGCCAACCGGGCGGTTTCCAGGGATTTCCCCGCAGACAGATGCGGTTGCTCTTCTCGCCGCCCGGGTGGCTAATCTTTAATCGCTACAGTCAACCCGATAAGTTTGAAGTTTGAACCACCAGATTGGAGATGTTCACATGGCCTGGATTAGACGGAACCCCACCCAGGAGCAAGAGTTCGAGAAGCGGCTACGCAAGCTGAGAAAGGAGGTGAGGCAAGTGACTGGCGAGATGCGGGAAACAGCCAGGCGGCTGCTGGAGCGAGCCGAGCAGTTGGATGCGAAGAAAGCCCAGGCTCCCGAGACATCATCAGAGGCCTATAGCGAGGAAAACCGCGGAAAGTCGCTGGTCTCCGTGGAGGAACCCGCAAGGGAGTAGATCGTCCCAGGGTAGGGAGGGGAAAGACCTCGGATTAGGCCGCCAAGGGTACTCCTGCGCTCTTTCCCGTGTCAATTGATCCGAATGCGCAATGATCACAATAGTCCGTCAATGCTGCCGGCGGTGCTGCTGGCGGTGCTTGGGTGGCTCTTGGCGGTGTTCCTGGCGGTGCTCGGGTGCTCCAGATGGTTTCTCACGTTCGACGCTGTTACCCTCCTTGCTGTCGTGGTTGTGGTTTTCGCGGTATTGCTCTTCGTGTCCCGCGAGCTCAGGTTGGTACAAGACAATCAAATCCGGTCACCGCACACCCGGTATTTACCTGGTTCCTTTAGAAAAAGGGAAGGGCGAGGCCAGGCAGCTGGCAGCTGGTTGACTATGCGCTTCAGCTATTGGAGCAAGAGAATGCCGGGCTGATGAAACAGCAGGCTGAACTATTGATAGAGCGGGCCGAGCTGATAGACGGGCGGACAGGTGGGTTGCTGAGTGGGCAAAAGAACAGGCCGGGCGGAAGAAAAAGCAGGACAAGTGAGCGTCAGATAGATAGGATGCGAAGACCTGCCCCAAGGTCGGCTGCACGGTGGTGCCTGCAGCCCGCGGAGTGATAAGTGATTGATGGCGGGTGTAGAGGCCGGGAACGGCCTCTTGGCAGAGGTTGATTGTCCGCGGGTTATAAAGAAACCGCGGCACCCCGCCGTGGACCTTCGCGCGGGCGGGCCATGGCGCGTAGGCGGGCCATGGCGGCCCGGAAGTCCAGGCGCACCTGGGAGGTCCAGGGGCAAGTCGGTGCGCCGCCGCCTTCCACGCCACCGCCTTCCATGCCGCCGCCTTCCATGAGGTAGCGATAGGGTGCACGCCGCTCAATCCGGCGCAAAACCAGGGCCGGGAGAGCTAATCCGCTTCCATGGATGCGCCCGAGGTGTTGTAAAAAGCATCCACACTGTATGTAGCGGCCGGCGGCTGGACAGCGGCCGTGAAGGCCGGTTGCGGGAGGTAGCAGGCCGAGGCAACGGGCCGCGACCGCCGCGGGCGGACGGTGGGCCGGTCACGCCGGCGCGGGCCGCGGGCGGACGGTGGGCCCGCGGGCGGGGCAGACGCTTCCACCGTGCGGCAACCGTCGGCGTCCGGAACATGCACCTGGGGCAAGCGGCTGGCGGGCGGCCTGGTCGGGCGGCAGTCCGCCACGCACTTCCAGTCCAGGCCGGGCGCGTCCAGGTCGGCGGCAGTCATCCCTGTGATTTGCGGCTCGGGCCCACGAAGCCCCGTAGAGCGCTGTTTTCAGGATTTTAGAGACGATCCGGGACTCGATAGGGCCGGGACTCCCACATCGGGAAGCGCCTCAACCGGGGGGGATTCCCCAAAAAACCATGGGATAAACTGTCTTATCCTGGAAGATAGATGCTTTTAGGCTCTTTTCGGTGTGTTTAAGCACACTTTTACCTGGCCGTGATTGAGCTGGTATTGCGACTGGTGTTTTCCATGGCGCCGCCACCGGTTTTGCGGGCGCCGGACCCCACCCGGAAGGGTTACTGAAAATGGGGTTGACAAGGTACGCACAGGTGTATTATTCTTGTCACCGCTGAGGCGTAGGACCGCCTCGCAGTAGGTGAACGGCCTTCACCCGTGGGGCGCGGAAGTCGCCCTAAGAACGTGGGAGGGCCCGAAACCTTGGGCTTTGGGAGAGCCTGGGACAGTGAGGCACGGGAGAGCCTCAAAGGTAAGGATGACCCTCGAATCGAGGGGCGTTGGATCGCCTTGGTTGTTTTAAGGGCATGGGAGCCCGTACGCACTAAACCGTGCGGGGTAGCCCGTACGAAACATGGTAATCCCGAGATGCTTCGGATCACTTTAGCCAGCACGTCAGCTGTTCAGGCGATCCAGGCCAACATTGAGGAGATATCTATAATGAACTGTAAACAGAAATTTCTAGGTCTGTTTCCCGCCTGGCTTGCTGTATCAGCCCTATGCCTGTTTGCCGCACCCGTCGGGGCGGTAGTCATAGTCGGCGGCGATAACGGCTGGGAAGTCAGCTTTGACGGCAACGTCAACGGCTTCTGGGTCTATGAAGACGTTGATGATAGGGTCGAGCCCTCCGTCGCTGGAATTGATGCGGCTGGTGCGGCCTGCGCCGATCCAAGTGTGGATGGGTGTACTGAAACTGCTATCTCGTATAACTACACCGGTCTTTCGCTTTTGAGTCTTGGCGAGCGTGGGAGTCGCGTACGTACCGGTCTCTTGCCAGCTTTCTTCAGCTTTAACGTGGTTGCCCCCGAGATAAACGGCCTGCGCGGCTCGGCCCGCATCAGCTTCGCACCGCAGATCCAGAACGCCAACACCAAGAACGCGTTTGGCGCCCAGGTCGACTTGCGTGAGGTGTTCTTCAACGTGGACGGTGACTTCGGTACCCTCAGCGTGGGACGTACCCTTAGCCTGTTTCAGCGCCAGAACATCGTCAACGACATGACCCTGTTTGGAGTAGGCGTACAGGGCAGCATAGGCGGTGGCGGCACCACCTTGGGACGCATCGGCTACGGCTATGTTTACCCGCAGTTCAACGGGCGCATTTCCTATAAAACCGCAAATGTCAGCGGCTTCCAGATGGAAGTAGGCATGTACGATCCCAGTAAGATCTGCGGCCTCGACTCCGGGTGCGCTACAACCACCAAGACCCCCCGCTTTGAAACAGAGCTTACTTATGCCACCAGCTACGACAGCGGTTCCCTGCTGGGCTGGTTTGGAGCCATGTGGCAGGACGCCGAGGGCGGTGCCGTCGGAGATGTGACCGCCTGGGGCGTCACCGGGGGATTGAATCTCTCCGCCGGTGGGTTCGGCCTGGTTGCCGCGGCTTACACCGGAGAGGCCCTGGGTACTACATTGATGCTGGATATCGACTCCCTGGATGAGGCTGGCAATGAGTATGAGAACGACGGCTTTTACGTGCAGGGAACCTACTCGATAGGAAGCCTCAAGCTGGGTGTCAGCTATGGTGAAAACAATTCTGATCCTTCGGCGGCTGATTCCGCTGACTGTACTGCTGGCAACCCCTGTATAGTGGACGCCCCGATCACCGAGCTTAGCGCCTTAACCTTCGGCGCTTACTACGATGTCAATTCCTGGTTCAAGCTGGTCACTGAGTACACCCGTACTACTAACACCTGGCAAGAAACCTTAACGGGAAGTGATATAGAGGTAGACGGCGACCTCTTCACCGTCGGTTCCTTCTTCACCTGGTAAGCTACGCGACCTATTCATTAGCTCTTTTTTAGCTGTTCTTCTGGGGGTGCTACCCAAGCACCCCTTTTTTTTTGCCTGTACGCTTCCTCCGCACGACAGGTTCCCGTGTGCCCCATCGGCTCTCCCCTCCCCCGGTAGGCACAGCGCATCTTATTGCTTCTTCTTCCCGGGATATGCCACCCACAGGCCAAACACGAACTCGGTGGTTGGATATGGTGCGTCCCAACATCTCTCCCCCGGTGCGGCGGGCAAGGTCTCATCGGCACTGCACTGCACTGCGCTGTTGGTTCGGCGAGGCGTGCTTTCATGCCCGCACGGGAAACAACGGGAAACACAGGAAGTCTTGTTGTTGTGGCACGGAGGGGTAATGATGATGACTGTGAATACGCTGTCGGTGACCCGTCTAAGACATTGGTTCAAGCTGGTCGTGGGTGTGTTGTTTCCCTTCCTCATTGGTCGCGCCTTTTGCTTCAACTGAATCTCAAGCTCAAACAAGAGAAGAACCTGGTGCCTGCATGGTAAGCTACACCAGGCTCCTTGATGATGAGAAAACTCTCGGCGGACAATTGGAGCAATGCGCCCGGCTGTCAGGGGCGGTTGAAGCCATGGAAGGGCATGAAAGGCGGCAAGGGAAAGAAGGGAAGGCTGACCATGTATTGTCCATTGCACTGAGAAAAGACCAATTTGAAAAAATGATTCTGAGAGAATGATTCTGTTAGTGAAGGCCGGTGCGGACCCCAATACGCGGGCCGGCTACGGCGACACGTTGCTGATCATCGCGGCGGACGTTGACCTCGGAGCGGAAGTCGTCAGGCAGCTGGGTTTGGGAGGCCGGGGCGGGGGTCCTGAATGAAGAGACAGTGAAGGCGGCTATACGGCCCTGATGCTCGCGGATGCTCGCGGCGGGAGAAGGGAACGATGAAGTCGTCAAACTCCTGCTGGAGGCCGGGGCGGCTCCGAACGCGCAAGAGAAGTCCGGCCATGTCGGCAGTCCGGCCATGTCGGCACCGCGCTGAAGAGCCCGGTTATCAAGGGAGTACGATTGAGTCGTCAAGCTCCTGCTGAAGGCCGGGGCGAACCAAAACACACGAACTAAGTATGGCGCTACGCTGCTGATGCCCGCGAGCGTCCGACGGGTACGATGAAATCGTCAAACTCCTGCCGGCCCGCGGATGCGGACAGCAACGCACGGGACGCGGATGGGCGGACAGCGTTGATGCTCGCGGAGGAAAAAGAGCATACAAAGACTGCGGACCTACTGAGAGCCGCCGTCCCGCAACAGGAATGACCATGAATCGGCAGCCCGTTCACGGCAGCCCACTCACGGGTTGGTCGGCGGATAAGTTCCCGTAATGGATTGTGCACCGTGACGTCGCCAGGGGGGATGAGGCCATGACGAGTACCATGGCCTGGCTGACCGTGAAGCATCTCTGAGTGATGGCGGAAGGCAATTGAATCGATGCCTGGGATTGACAGACCAGGTCATTGAAGATACTGAAAGCGCATGGGAAGAAGATGGTTCCAACCACCATAGTCACGATAACTACGATAATAATAATGATAAATAATGATGAATATAGTGAATATGATGAATGATAACGATGAATCATCCCATTTGCAGTGCAGTCCCGGCGTCGCTGTCACAGCGGCACCGAGATACTCACCCCCATGTCGGCAAGGCCGCGTGCCGCCGCCGCTTTTCCCATCAGCCCCCTGGGGTCGACGCCCGCTTCCAATAAGTGCTGGAGAATTGCCTCAAAGATTTTTGTTCACCTTGTACTCTTTGTCCCGCATGTATCACCAACCCAACTCTGGATCTTCGTACCATTCTTCCGCTGCGAACATCAGCAGGGTCTTGCTGTCCTTGTCTCTTGCGTTCGCTTCCGCACCCGCCCCCAGTGACGGTTGGCGGCCTTCTTGTTCCCAACGCAGGCTGCCTGCATTAGCAGCGTCTTGTCGAACTCGCCGCCCCCCGCCTGCGCATTCAAGTTGGCACCGACCTCCAACAGGGCCTTTCCAGGGGGAGAAGGTTATCTACGGTGCAGGTTGACTCATTTTGCTCGCTCCACGTGGCGGCTATGGGTAGCCAATGGCTGTTCGGAGAGCCGGCCAGCCGCCCACTCTTCGGTTTCCTCTCTTAACTGCTGGGCTTTCTTCCTCAGTTCATTAGCCACCCGCTTGATATTCTCCCGCCGCATGCGCCGTTCTTCCTAGTAGAGGTCGTTGTTGTGCTTGCGATCCCTATCGGCCTCCAAAATCTTCCACCTGTAACAACCTGTAACAACACTGAATGCTTCCTAATACTCTCCGGGGCCGGACTCTACTGCGCCGCACCCTTTTTACCAACATACTTTGTGAGGGGCTGGCCCCACCGCCCGGCTCCTAAGGAAGTGTGTTGATTTTTTAGTACAGTGCAACACGCCGGATGCTCTGGGCTAACTAAACGGGCATTTGACAGGGACGGCGGGAACGGCGATCATGCGGAGCATGACGAGATTACACCACATCGCCACGATCGCCCTGCTGGCCGTCTGTGTGCTCACCGCGAGCGGGTGCGGGGGCGCCGTTAAGGATTTCGCTGTCAGTACCAAGGACTTTGCTGTCTTCATGCTGACCCCTAACCTGGGCCGGACGCCGGAAGAGCGCGAGATGCGGCACAACACGCGGGCGGAGAATTGCCTGGACGGCGAATGGATGAAAGACCCCGACCATCCCGGAGAGTGGAAGTACAGGTGCCACCTGTCGATCTGGAAGCTCAAGCGGGCGCTTCAATGACCACCTCTGCCAACCCATCCCCCACCTGAAGACCGCGGGCGGCGGAAACTGAACCGGCTTTCAGACTTCATAACTAAACACGGACTATTTTACTCATTCTTAATAGTCTCAGCATGGCGGTCTCTATGTGCCGTTTTCACGGCTCATGCCGCACCTGAAGCAGTTCGGTGGTTTCCACGTAGCGTGACGCTGCCGGTTCGCCGGGCAACACCCACCCTGACCAGGCTGCACTTAACGTAACGGCTGACCCCACCGGCTCTTCCCTCTCCCGGTAAGCGTCGCGCATCGTATTCTTTAGCTGTTTCCCAAGGGTGCCTCCGGGCAGGCTCACCAAGCGTGCTTCCACCGGGCGGGGCGGCGGGTGCTCCCGGGGCGTAGCGTATGCTTCCCTGAAACGCATCTTTGATACCCTCTCCCCTTGCGGCCGGCACACGCAGGGTCTAGGCTGGCGTTCCTGTTTCGCACATGGAGGTGGAAGAACGTCCCGATGGATGGGGAAAGTCTTACTTCGCCGGCCCGCCCGCGCCGGGGGTTGCCCTGGGGGCCTGGGCCCCGCACGGTACAGTTAGCCTGCGCCCTGCTGCTGGGCGCCGCGCTGGGCGCCTGTCGCCCGGCGCCCACGCCGGAATGGCTCCCGAAATTGCCCCCGGAAATCGAGGACGCGGGGGCGGAGTCCCACCTGTTACGCCCGGCGCCGGCCGCGCCGGAACAAGACGCCTCTGCCGACATGCCGCCCGGGGAGGCGGCCGTAGATCCGAGGGTGGATGATGCGCCTGGGGCCGTGCGCGGGGCGCGCTACAGCCTGCAGCTGCGTGACGTGCCGGTACGTGAGCTGCTGTTCGGCCTGGCGCGCGACAGCGGCCTGGGGTTGGACCTGCATCCGGGGGTCGACGGCCGCCTCAGCCTGAGTGCGCATGAACAGCCGCTCCCCGTGCTGCTGGAGCGGGTGGCCGCACTGGCCTCCATCCGCTGCGAGCTGCGCGACGGGCGCATCTGGGCCGCGCCGGACGCACCTTACCTGCGCATCTACCGGGTGGGTTATCCCTACCTGCGCCGTGAGACCAGTGCCGAGATCCGGGTTGCCAGCGAGATCAGCGCGGCCGCCGTGGGCACCGCCGAGGGTTCGACCGGGGACGGCAATAACTCCCTGAGCTCCGTACACCAGATTTCCGTGCATGATTTCTGGGAGACGCTGGAAGGGCACCTGGACGGCTTCCTGAAAGCACAGGCGTGGGGCCGGGAGGAGGAGTTTTCGATCTCCGTGGATCCCCTGTCCGGGCTGCTTGCGGTACGCGCCAGGAAGCGCGACCACGACGTCTTGTCCGTCTACCTGGAAGAACTGCTTGCCGCGCTGCGCCGCCAGGTGCTGATTCGGGTCACCATCCTGGAACTGAGGCGCGTGCGCCGCCGCGATACGGGTCTGGATTTGCGGCTGGAGGACCCCGGCGCCGGCCTGGACGTGGAACTGCTGGACCTGGGGGCGACGGGTGACCTGCTCGGCTCCTACCTGCTGCGCTACCAGGATCCGGACGCCGGGGGTGACGCGCTTCAGGTCACCCTGCGGCTGCTGCGCGAACTGGGCGAGGTGCGGGTGCTCTCCAGTCCGCGCCTGATGGTTTTGAACAACCAGACGGCGCTGCTCAAGGTGGTGGACAACCTGGTGTATTTCACCGTGGAGCAACAGAGCACCCTGAGCGTGCAGGGCAGCAGCTCCACCATCTCCAGCAGTAGCGCGCATACCGTGCCGGTGGGTATCGTCATGAGCGTCACCCCGCAGATCGACGCCGACGGGAGTGTGCAGTTCAGCATCCGACCCAGCGTTTCGCGCGTCAACCGCTACGTACCGGACCCCAACCCCGCCCTGCGCGAAGCCGGAAACCGGGTACCCGAAATCCAGGTGCGCGAGATGGAATCCGTCTTGCGGCTGCGGGACGGCGAGGTGGCCCTGCTCGGCGGTTTGTCCCAGGATCGCGGGGAGGCCAGGGAGCAGGGACCGGCCGGATTGGAACGGGTGCCGCTGCTGGGACGCCTACTGGGTTCCCGGAAACGCCTCCGAGAGCACAGCGAGCTTTTGATCCTGATCAGTTCCCGGCTCCATCCCCCGGCGGCGGCCTCCGCCACGGGCGCGGGGGATTCCTGATGCACAAGGAAACCGAACGCATCCTGGGAGAGCGACTGCCGCGTGTCTTGGCGCGCGCACCGGGTGAGCTGGAAGCGGCGCGCCTGGAATCCGCGAAGACCGGCATGCCGTTGCGCCGCGCCCTGGTGAACCTGGGCTTCGCGCCGGAAACGCGGGTCACGGCGCTGCGCGCCGAACTGCCGGGGCCGAAACGGACCGCTGATCCCCTGGCGTGGGCGGGGGATTCCTGATGCACGAGGAAACCGAACGCCTCCTGGGGGAGCGACTGCTGCGCGCCGAGGTGCTTGAACCGGGTGAGCTGGAAGTGGCACGCCTGGAATCCGCGAAGACCGGCATGCCATTGCGCCGCGCCCTGGTGAACCTGGGGTTCGCACCGGAAACGCTGGTCACGGCGCTGCTCGCCGAACTGCTGGGGCGGGAACGGGCCGCTGACCTTGAGCACTTTCCGGCGCAGCCGGAGGCCCTGGCCGCAGTGCCGCGGGAGCTGGCTTTCCGTCTGCGGCTGTTGCCCCTGCGCGTGGAACAGGACGGGGTCCTGTTGCTGGCCGGTGCCGACCCGGAGGACGCGGGGGCCCTGGATGAACTCACCGCGGCGCTGGGGCCCGGCGCACGGGTGCGCCTGCTGCTGGCCGGTGAACTGGAACTGGCCGCGGCATTGGAACGCTGTTACGGCGGGGACGGCGGCCGGGAGCTGGCGCGCTTACAGCGGGAGCTGGAGAACACCCTGGGTGTGCCGGGCTTCGCCGAGAGCACGCAGCAGCAGACCGTGGTCTCATGGGTAGAGGCGCTGCTCGCCGCCGCCGTGCGCCATGGCGCCTCCGACCTGCATTGCGAGCCGGAACAGGCGTATGTGCGCTTTCGCTACCGCCTGGACGGCATTCTGCACCACATGTGCTGTCTGCATCGAGACCACTGGGCGGCACCGGCGGTGCGCCTCAAAGTCCTGGCCGGCATGGACATCGCCGAACGGCAGTCTCCCCAGGACGGTCGTTTCTCAATGCGCCTGGCCGGCCGTGAGGTGGATTTCCGGCTCTCCACCTTACCCACCCTGCATGGCGAGAACCTGGTGCTGCGCGTTCTGGATCACGGACACGGTGCGGTGCAACTCGGCGGACTGGGCCTGTCCCCACCGCTGCTGACCTGCCTGGAGCGGGCCCTGGCCCGGCCCCAGGGCATCCTCCTGGTAACCGGCCCCACGGGCAGCGGAAAGACCACCACCTTGTACGCCATGTTGGAACACCTGAACCGCGAAGCCGTGCACATCGTCACCCTGGAAGAGCCGGTGGAACAGCCCATGCCGCGTGTGCGCCAGGTCTCCATGGAAGGAGCGTTGCGCATGGATTACGCATCCGGGGTGCGCGCCCTGCTACGCCAGGATCCGGACATCGTGCTGATTGGCGAGATCCGCTCATCGGAGGTCGCGCGCCTGGCCCTGCGCGCGGCCCTGACCGGTCACCTGGTGCTGGCGACCCTGCACGCGGAGTCCGCCGTCGGCGCTATACCGCGGCTGTTGGACCTGGGGGTGAATCGATCGCTGCTGGCCGGCAACCTGAAAGCGGTGGCGGCGCAACGCCTGGTGCGGTGCCTCTGCGCCTCTTGCCGCCGGCCCTGCCCCGATGCGTTGGAAGAAGCTTTTCGGGCCGGTTCCTGCGAGCACTGCGGGGGGCACGGCTACCAGGGCCGCCGACCTCTGCTGGAACTGCTCCTGTTCGAAGAGGAGCTGGCCGACGCCCTGGATAGCGGTGTGACTCCCGGAGAATTGCGGAGCATGGCCCGCGCCCGGGGCTTTCGGAGCATGGCCGAGGTGGGGATGGAGTTGGTACGCTCCGGGGTCACGACGCGGGAAGAGCTGGGCCGGGTCGTGGATTTGCCGCCATCCCCGGATGCGGACGCGGCGCCGGGGAAGCGGGCCTGATGCCGCTCTATCGCTACCTGGTGTCGGGGGCCGATGGTGGCGCGGCGCGGCGCGGCCTCGCCGCGGCGGCGGACGCGGCGGAGCTGGAGGCCTGGTTGGAACGCCGCAACCTGTCCCTGCTGCACTGCCGCCCGACCCGGCCGCGCTGGGCGCGTCCCGGTTACCGACCGCCGCGCCGCGAGCTGGCGGCGCTCTGTTTCCAGTTGGAGCAGGGGCTGCGCGCCGGCGTCCCCCTGATCGAGTTACTGGAGGAAAACGCCGAGGGGAGTCCCACGGAGGCGGTTTGCGCCGTGCTCGGTGCTGCGGTGGCGGGCGGCAACACTCTCTCCGAAGGCATGCGCACCCTGCCCGGCTACTTTGACGCGGCCTTCGTGGCCATGATGGAGGCCGGGGAGCACAGCGGTGAACTTCCGGCGATACTGGCCGCGCTGGGCAAACATCAACAGCGGATGGAGGAAGAAAGCGGCCGCCTGCTCCGGGCCTTGATTTACCCCGCGCTGGTGCTTTTGGTGGCGGCGTGCCTGGGGCTGGTCCTGCTCTTCTGGCTGCTGCCGAACCTGTCTCCCCTGCTGCTATCCCTGGGAGTGGAACCACCCTGGCATCTGCGCTTCCTGTTGTGGCTGGCGGACGCCATGCGCGCTGCCTGGCCATGGCTGTTGCTGTTGCCGGCGCTGCCGTTCCTGCCGTTCCTGTGGCCGGCGCTGCGCCGCCGCCGCGACACCTGGGTGCTGCGGTTGCCTTTGCTGGGTAGCCTGCTGGGCGCCCATCTGCGGGGGCGCATGGCTTTCCTGCTACGCCTCTGCTACGGCGCCGGCCTGGACCTGGTGGAAGCCCTGGAGCTGGCCGCGCGCGCCGTGGGCAATCAGCACCTGCGGGCGGCCCTGGAGGGAGCGCGCGCGCAAGTCCTGGGAGGTTCCGGTTTCAGCGAAGCCCTGGCCGCACACGCACTGCTACCGAAGACAGCCCTGCGCCTGCTACGCGTCGGTGAGCAGAGCGGCGCTCTGGAGCAGGCCCTGGGGCATGTGGCGGAGAACCTGCGCCGCGAAAACGACGCCGCGGTGCAACGTTTCCAGGCACTGCTGGAGCCCCTGCTGATGCTATTCCTGGGAGTGCTGATCGGCTGGCTGGCAATCTCCGTGCTGGGCCCCATTTACAGCATCGCCATGGGAGCGAATCAGCCTTGAACCGAGGCATGGCATCGTGAGGCGTGGCGGCTCGATACTGCCGCCGCACGAGCACGCGGTCGACACGTGGCATATGACGCACGGCGACGCGCCCCAGTTGCTCCAGTTGCCGCCCGGGGCATGGGACACGCGGCGAAAACGCCCAGGCGCCTGCCCAGGCGACCTCCGGGCCGACTCCTGTTTACGGAGTGAATCCGTGGTGAATTTACGGAGTGAATCCGCAGTGAACCGAGGCATGGCATCGTGAGGCGCGGCGGATGGGTGCTGTTGCTGCGCGAGCACGCGGCGGCCCTGTGGCATGTGACGCGCACCGGTGCCCGCGTGGTAGCCACGCATGGCTCGGACGCCGCCGGACGCGCGGCCTTTGCGCACACGCTGCGCCCGGCACGCGGCGAAGCGGTCCAGTTGCTGGCCGACCTGCACGGCGAACGTTTTGCGCTGGACAGTATCCCGCGCCTGCGCGGCCGGGAACGGCACGCCTTGCTGGCGCGGCGCCTGGGGCAGCGTTTCGCCGGGCCCGGTTTTTACCACAGCCGCGGCCTGGGGCGCACCAAGGAGGGTCGTGAAGCGCTGTTCCTGGCCTGCCTGCGCCTGGAACTTCTGCAACCTTGGCTGGCGGTGCCGGAGGCGGCCGGAGTCTGCCTGGCCGGCGCCTGCTCCCTGCCCCTGTTGCTGCCGCTGTTGCCGCCTTTATTCTCGGTGCGTTTCCCGCGGCGCCCGCGCCGGGAAATCAAGGAGTGCCTGTTCCTCAACCTGAGTGAGGGCGGCGCGCGTATCAGCTATCTGCTGGATGGTTGCGTACTTTTCAGCCATTCCGTGGAGGCCCCCCATGACGCCGTCGGGAACAACGCTACCTGGGACAGCGACGCGCGGCAGGATTTGCAGTGGCTCGGCGGCGCGCTGGAAGCGGACCTGCGGCGTCTCCCGGAAGAAGCCCGCCGGAAGCGGGATGCGGAACCCCTGCAACTGCTGCTCCTGGCGCCCGCTGCTTCCAGCAAGGCACTGCATGCGCTTGATATGGAGGCGCTGGGGCTGCGTCCGCGCTGGTTGGACCCGGAATGGGCGGCGCGACGCATGGGTCTGCGCGGCTCCGGTGTGACGCCGGACAGCCTGCTGGTGCGGTGCCTGGCGCAACGCCCGCGGCTGAATCATTACGCACCTCTGGAGCTACCGCGGACCTGGCGGTTGCGGCAACGGAAACGCATGCTGCGGGCGGCCGCCTGCGCCTGCCTGCCGCTCGGCCTCGCGGGGGCGGCACTGTTGAGTGGAACGGGCCTGCAGCTGAAACGGGAACGCCATGCCTTACTCGCCTCCGGTGTCTTCGCCTCTCCCCCGGAACCGGTCGCGCGGGCGCCTGACCCGGAGTTCTCACCCCCTTGGGAAAAACTCTCTCACGGCCCTGATTCGGGGAGCCTGTTGCGCCGCCTGGAGGCGGCCCTGCGCCGCGCGCCGGAACTAAGCCTACAGGAAGTGCGCTGGAGCCTGCCCACGATCCCGGAAGTCATCGGGCCGAAAGGCATCGGGCCGAACGTGACCGAGTCGAGAGGCGGCGGGCCGGTTGAAGGACAGCCCGCCAGCCTGGCTTTTGAACTGCACGTCCGGGCGCTGCTGACGGCCTTCGAACCGCGCCGCCAACTGGAGGTCTGGCAGCGCCTGGAAGCGACCCTGGGCAAGTTGTTCCCGGGAACGCTTGTGCAGGCCCTGGAATGGCCGGTGCCTCCGGAGCCGGGGGCCGCACTGGAGGGCCGACTGGGGGGGAATTCACCGGCGGCAACGACACAGGTCCTATTCCTTGTCCGCCGTCCCTGAGACTCAAGCTTCCCCGGGCGCTCTCAAGCCCGGCACACAAAGCTCCAGGTCGTGGCACATGGCGGTGTACGCCCTGCCGATCATCGGGTTGCTCGCATTAGCCTGGGCCTGGAACTTTTATCACCATCAGGTTCTGGAACTACGGCAGTTACGCACATACGGTGCGATGCACCCGGAGACAGAGGTCCCGCGGCCGACCACCGAACAACGCGCCGCCCTGCGGGCCATGGGGTTTTTCGGTCCCTCAAGACGCCTGGAACGCATTGAGGGTCTGCGCCACATGGCCCGTCTGTTACAGCTGCCAAGTCTGCGTTACGCGCTGACGGCGCGGGACGAGCTAGAGCAACTCGCGGGACTGCAACACGGCAGCCTGCGTTTTGAGACGTTACTACGCAACGAAGTGGAATTATTGTGGATACTCAACATGCTGCGCGCCACCCTAAGCGGGTTGCCGCGCCTGCGCGAATGCGTGCTGCGGCGCCGCGGGCCGGACGGCGAGGTCAGGAGCGCCTGGCTGGAGGCGCGCTGCGAAATGCACTGGTACACCTGGGTTGACGCGGGCGCCGCCGCCGCGGGTCGGCTGCCGTGAGCGTGCCGAGCAGTTGCTGCGCGGGATTGCTTTTGCTCCTGTTCCTGGAAGCACAACAGACACCCTGGAACTACTTGCCGGGAACTTTATTCGGTGCACCGGAAGCGCCCGATGCCGAGCGCAAGCTTGTTGCGGATGCGCCGGAGCGGGAGGCGCCCCCCGACGCTCCTCACGCCGCGCTCTCCGACGCGTTCCCCGTCACGCTCCATACCCGGGCGCCGCCAGCCGCCGCAGTACCCGACACCGCCCGCTCCGCTCCGGAACCCGTGAAGACACCCCCCGTCGCGCCACCGCCGGAGTTACCACGCGCCGCGCCATCCCGACCGCCCGGTCTCTACCTGGATGGTTTGCTGTGGCGCGACGGCGCACCGCGCGCCGCCTGGATCAACGGCGGTCTTTGGCAGGGGGCCCTGCCGCCTCATGCCATGGACGGCATACACGATACACCGCGACTCCCCCGCCTACGCTTGCCGGGTTGGCGGCAGACCCTGCGCGTGGGACAGGGCTGGCCGGATGCACCCTCGGGTGGCACGGAGCTGATCGATCCGGCGGCCCTGGATCTTCATATCAACACCGGGGAAGCGCCTTGAAGGAAAGTTGGAGAGGAGTGCGGTCTTTGGCGGGGCGCCTGGCCGCCTCATGCCATGGACGGTACGCACGACGCAACACGACTCCACCGCCTGCGTTTGCCGGGTTGGCGGCAGACCCTGCGCGTGGGACAAGGCTGGCCGGATGCACCCTCGGGTGGCACGGAGCTGATCGAGCCAGCGGACCTGGATATTCATATCAACACCGGGGAAGCGCCTTGAAAGGAAGTCGGGAAGGAGTGCGGCCATTGGCGGGGCGCCCTGCCGCCTCATGCCCTGGACGGCATGCACGATGCACCGCGACTCCCCCGCCTGCGTTTGCCGGGTTGGCGGCGGACCCCGCGCGTGGGACAAGGCTGGCCGAATGCACCCTCGGGCGGCACGGAGCTGATCGAGCCAGCGGACCTGAATTTCGTATCAACACCGGGGAAGCGCCTTGAAAGGAAGTCGGAGAGAAGTGCCGTGGCGCCACCAGGGCGCCGCGTTGTTTTTGCTGTTGCTCAGCCTGTTACTGGGGGGCGCGGGGCTCTTTTTGTACAGCGTGGCGCCGCCGAGGCGCACCGTTGTCGAGGCGGAGGCGGTGTTCGGCGTATTGCGCGATGCACGACAGGCCCTGCTGGCTCACGCCATGACCTACGCCGAACGCAATCCGGGCCGTATGGGGGTGTTACCTTGCCCGCAGCGCAACACCACCTCCTGGTTGCCGTCGGGCTCCTCTGCGGGTACCTGCGGGGCGCGTTACCTGGATGCGATCGGGCTGCTGCCCTGGCGCAGCCTGGGTCTGTCGCCGCCGCCGTTCTGCGTGCTTTACCTAGTCTCCGGGTCCTTTAAGACGTCTCCCGCGGCCTACATGTTGAACGAGGACAGTCCCGGCAGCCTGCACCTGTACCAGGATTCCGGGCACGAACTCACGGGCGCCGCACCGCGCCGCCGCGCCGCCGCCCTGCTGCTGGCACCGGGCGGCGCCGGGCGCCTGGACACCGACTGCCGGGATTTTGACGCAGCGCACTGGCCGGGCCTGTTGCTGAGGAGCGCCGGCCTGGATTCAGCATTGCGCCTGGCCGCGCCGCAACCCGGCGCGGGCGCGGGTGACTTGGCGCTGGCCCTGGGGGACGGAGAAATCTTCACGGCACTGCAACGCCACGGTGCTTTCGCCACCCGGCTCTACGACCCCGACACACCCGACAACCTGGCCCGACTGGCCACGGAATGCCTGCTGCGTTTTTTGGAAGCGCACGAGGAACGTTTGCCCTGGCCGGCGCCGCTCGCGGTTGAAGATGCGCGGCGTAACGAGTCCTATGACGATTGGTTGCCGCCACGCCCGCCCGGGGCCGATGCGCCCGCCCTGTTCGGGCGCCTCCCAAATCGTATCGATGACAGCCTGGCGGCCATGGGAAGCCCGCCCGGCGAGCGTCTCCTGACCTCCTGTGAAGCTTTTGCACGGCGCACCTCGGAGGCGCGGCGGCTCTGGGATAACTGGAAGGATCATCTTTACTATGCCGTCGCGGGCTCCCGTCAGCCGGACGCGCCGCCGCCGGCCGACTGCGCGGATTGCATCGGGTTGCGCGGCGCGCCGACACCGGCTTACGTGGCGGTGTTGCTCTATGCCGGCAGCCCGCTTCCCGGGCAGGACCGCCTCTCGCGGCGCCAGGCCGGGGATTACCTGGAAGGCTTGAACCGGGAAGCCGCGGAGCGGGGCGGCGAACCGCGCCTGACCCTGGAGGCCCGAGCCGCGGGGGAAGATTTCAACGATGTGCTCTACTGCATCCGGCCGGCGGGAGCAGATCCCCACCCCCGGGTACTGCCATGCCCCGCTCTTTAGCAGGCGGCTTCAGCCTGCTGGAATTAGCGCTGGTGTTGCTTGCGGTCAGCCTTCTGGCAGGCGGCCTGTTGATACCCCTGGGTACGCAACTGGAACAATCCCGCCTGCGCGCGGCCGGGACCCAGGCCAGGGCGGCCCTGGAAGCACTACACGGCTTCGTGCTGCTGCACCGCCGGCTGCCCTGTCCGGCCGCCGCGCGGGAGCCCCGGGCCGCCGATTACGGCCTGGAAGACTGCTCCACCCCCGATGCTGAAGGCTTGCTGCCCTGGCGCAGCCTCGGCCTGCCGGAGAACGACCCCTGGGGCAGTCCCAGGCTGCACGCCGCGCAGGACTGGCGCGGCTATTGGCGCTATCGCGCGGCTCCGAGTTTCAGCGCCGCGCCTTTTGACCTGGACACGCGCGTTAGCGGCGGCGCAGCGGCGCTGGTGGTGGTGGATGCCACCGGTCGCCGCCTGACCAGTGTGGCCTGGGCGCCGCTCGCCGTGCTTTTCTGCGCCGGGCCGAACGGGCTTCCCGATGGAGAAAACCGCGACCTGGGCCGGAGCGACGCCATCTACCAGGCGCAAGGCACGCTTCCGGAGGCGAACTTTGATGACCTGTTGTACTGGATTTCCCATCCCCTCTTGGTGGGGCGCCTGGCGGCGGCCGGACGTCTGCCCTGAAAACCCCCCTGAAACCCCCTTCGACCTTTGCCCGACCGGAAGCACGCCCGGCGCGGGCCCATGGCCTACAGTGTGATCCCCGGGGTCACCACGGGAAGCATTCGACACTTCCGCCTGGCCTGTCCCGGGGTATCCCTCTTCCCTGCCGCACCTGCCAGTTTCCTCGAACAGGTACGACAGCTCATCAACGAGGTTTTTTCGGGCGAAGAACCCCGGCCGGGGCGTTGCACGATGACGGGGAAGTTTACAGACCATCCGTCGTCACGGCGCGATAGTAGATCAGGACAGCGTCTCAGGGCGGCCGGGATGCGGACAGGCCTTCGTGCCCCGGTCCGGCACGGCTTCCCCTGCCCCGCCCGGACAACGGGGCGAAAAAAAGGGGGTGCTTGGGCAACACCCCCCCTGTACCAGGGAATAATATCAGGACATCGACATCAAGAGTGGGGCTTCACCCCATCCATTCCCACCAATGCCATGCATTCACCCATGCATTCACCAGGTAAAGAAGGAGCCGACGGAAAAGATATCGGACTCCATCTCGAATCCGTTGACCAGGCCGCCATCCCAGTTGTGCCAATCGTTCTCGACACGAGTGTACTCGGCGACCAGCTTAAACCAGGAGTTGACATCATAGTAGGCGCCGAAAGTCAAGGAACTCAGCGTCTTGATCGGAACCGGGACCGTCACGGCGAGGTTTCGATCCGCGGCAGGTACGTCCGCCAAGGCATCCGCACAAGCTTGCGAGATTCTCCCATTAAGCGAGACGTGGCCAGCTGCAGGATCACAATTATCGAGATTTCTGAAAACCCCTGCGATTTGCGTGTGCAGGTTAGTGGTGGCCCTGAGATGGCGCAGAATGTCGCTCTCGGTGGCGGTTTCATCGGCGTTATTCTCACCGTAGCTGACTCCCAGCGTGAGCTTGCCCGCGCTGTAGGTGCCCTGCACAAACCAACCGTGGTTGTCACGCTCGTAGCCATGCCGGTCCACCGAGTCGGTGTCCAACATGAGCACGCTGCCCAGGGCCTCGCCGGTGTAACCGGTGGCAGTCAACGAGAAACCCTGGTAGGCGACACGCATGCCGCCGTTGATGCCCCAGGCCGTGATATTCGGGTTCTCAATCTCGCCGGCGTTGACGGGATCGAAATTCTCAGCCTCCTGCCACATGGCACCGAACCAGCCCAGCACGGTACCATGGTCGTATTCGCTGGCATAGGTGATCTCTGTCTCGAAGCGGGGGATCTTGGTGGTCGACGCGCAAACTTTCTTGTCGTCTGCAACCACGTTTACATTCGTATGGCATATCCGGCTCGGATCATACATGCCCACTTCCATCTGGAAGCCGTTGACATTCGGGGTCTTGTAAGAGATGCGGGCGTTGAACTGCGGGTAAACATAGCCGTAGCCGATACGCCCCAGGGTGGTGCCGCCGCCGGCCACACCGCCCTGCACTCCCACTCCAAAAAGGGTCATATCGTTCAGGATGCTATGGCGCTGAAACAGGCTCAGGGTGCGTCCCACGCTGAAGGTACCGAAGTCGCCGTCCACGTTGAAGAACACCTCGCGCAGGTCCACCTGGGCGCCAAACTGGTTCTTGGTGTTGGCGTTCTGGATCTGCGGGGCGAAGCTGATGCGGGCCGAGCCGCGCAGGCCGTTTACCTCGGGAGAGCGCACGTTAAAGCTGAAAAAAGCCGGCAGCAAACCGGTGCGCACGCGACTTGCGCGGGCGTTATCGCTCAATGTGCCGCCAGACAGCCTCGATTTCACATTGATGGTGAGATGACATTGATCTTCGTCATCGGTGAGGTCCGGATCCACACAGCGATTCGGGTGATTTTCCGGTAACGGGGCGTCCAGAAAAGACAACGCACCCGACACCAGCATGATCCCGCCTTCCAGCAGACTGACTCCTCCGGATACCACGGCGCCGACTATCTGCTCCCCGGCCATGAGTACACCTCCGATAATATTACCCAGACCTGAGACCAGCCTGGGGCCAAGCTCCAGCCTGGGGCCAAGCCCCTGCACCGCGCCCGAGGTGGTAGGTAAGTCTGGGTCCACCACGTAATTGAACCTGAGGTTATGCTCGGATGCCGGCGCCGCATCCGTATCCTCGTAAACCCAGAAACCATTGACGTTGCCGTCAAAGCTGACTTCCCAGCCGTTGTCGCCGCCAGCCACCACCACCGCGCCGGCGGGTGCCGCGACAATACACAACACCGCTACCGCCAACCAGGCGGGTAGTAAACCTAAAAGTCGATCGCTTTTGAAATCCATGATCTTAACTCCCTGTGAGTCCAATACACCCAAGTGGTTGAGCCACCCAGGCTTGTAATATACACCCCTTGAGCCGGGGCGCTTAGCCCGCGCCTGCGCGCGCTTCCTTAACCCTACCCCTAGTTAGTCTACTATCACTACTAAGAGACTGACCCTCAAACGGCCTCCCGTGCCGACCCGGCTCACCATAAGAGAAAGGAACCAACGGAAAAGACATTACCATCTATCTCGAAGCTCTGACCCAGGCCTTTCCAGTCATACCAGTCGTTCGTGACACGGCTGTACTCGGCGATCAGCTTGAACCAGGAAGTGACGTCATAATAGGCGCCGAAAGTAAGTGAACTGAGTTTGTCAATGCGCACCGGAACCTGCAGGGGGATGATGCGTTGGGCGGGGTCCAGGGCAAGCAGGGCGTCTCTACAGCTCACCGAGATACTGTCCCCCTGCACATTGCCGCCGCCACAGGAGGCTTCATCCAGGTTATCCAGCAGGTTGCTCAGCTGCAAATCCAGGTCTGTATTCGGAGCAATCATCCTGTCAGCGTCCGTCCTGTCGGCGTTGTTCTCGCCGTAGCTCACCCCCAGCTTGAGGGAGCCCATGCTATAGAGCCCCTGCACGTACCAGCCGTGGTTCTCACGCTCGTTGCCGAGCCTGTCCAGGGAATCGCTGTCCAACATCAACACGGAGCCCAAGGCCTCACCGGTATAACCAGTAGCGGTCAGCGTGAAGCTGCTGTAACTGATGCGCAGGCCGCCGGTGATGCCCCAGGCGGTGACATCGCTGTTTTCGATAAAAGCGGTATTCGGGGAATCGAAGTTCTCGGCTTCCTGCCACATGGCCCCAAACCAGCCGAGCAGGGAACCGTATCCGTAATCGTCGGCATAGGTCGCTTCAGTCTCGAAACGGGGGCTCCTGGTGCGCTTGGCACAAATCCCGTTATTCGCAGGGGTGTCGGGTGTATGGCAGATCCTGCTGGGATCGTACATACCCACTTCCAGCTGGAAGCCGTTGACATTCGGGGTTTTGTAAGAGATGCGGGCGTTGAACTGCGGGTAAACGTAGCCGTAGCCGATGCGCCCCAGGGTGGTACCGCCGCCGGATGCATCACCCTGCGCCCCGACTCCGAATAGGGTCATGTCGTTCAGGATGTTCTGGCGCTGGAACAGGCTCAGGGTGCGGCCCACGCTGAAGGTGCCAAAGTCGCCTTCCACGTTGAAGAACACCTCGCGCAGGTCCACCTGGGCACCAAACTGGTTCTTGGTGTTGGCGTTCTGAATCTGCGGAGCAAAGCTGATGCGGGCCGCGCCGCGCAGGCCGTGCACCTCGGGGGAGCGCACGTTGAAGCTGAAAAAGGCCGGCAGCAGGCCGGTGCGCACACGGCTCGCGCGGGTGTCATTGCCCAGCGTGCCCCCCTTAAAGTCCGAAGTCGCCCTGACAGTTAATTGGCACGCGGCGGCACCCGTCGCTTCGGGGTCACAGTAATTTGGATGCCCCACCGGCAACGGGTCATCAAGGAACGATATGGCGTCTTCCAGCAAGGGACCCGCGTCTTCCAGCACCGCGCCCAGAAGCATTTCCCCGGTCATGAGCAGAGGGCCGAAATTGAAATTAAGCTTAGGAGGCGGCGGCGGCAACACCCTGGGATTGAGACCCTGACCTCCGATATGACTCCCGGCGCCACCACCCAAAGAATTGCCCTCCAAAGACGGGTCCACCTGGTAGCTGTATCTCAAGTGATGCACGGCCGTCGGGTACGCGTCACCATCTTCGTACATCAGGAAGCCGTTGACGTTACCGTCAAAACTCACTTCCCAGCCGTTGTCACCGCCGACCACCACCACCGCGCCCGCGGGCGCGGTGGCCAGACCCAGAACAGCACTTACCATCCAAGCGTAACAGTACTTCACGGATCCATCACCAAGTGAAGAATGAACCAACGGTGAAGATATCTGAATCTACCTCAAGCTCATTTCTCAGGCCGATCCAGTCATGCCAGTTATTCGTGACGCGGCTGTACTCGGCGACCAGCTTAAACCAGGAGGTGACATCGTAGTAGGCGCCGAAAGTGAGCGAACTGAGCTTGTCAACATGCACCGGCACGGACAGCGGGACCTGGAAATTCGCCTCCTCCAGCGCGCCTGCACAGGCGCTTGAGATTTGATTCATCGCATTGAAAACATCAGTAGCCATGGATGCATCTACAGTCCGACAATCCGCCGGCACTGCATCGGTCGCAGGATTCTCAAAATAGCTGCGGAGTCTCTCGCTGACCATGGCACCTGCCACAGATCTGCGGTCTTCACTCGTCAGGTCAGAGTTATTCTCACCGTAGCTGACCCCCAGCTTGAGGCTGCCTAATGAGTAGGTTCCCTGCACGTAAAAACCGTGGTTTTCACGCTCATTGCCCACCGCATCCAGCGAGTCGGTATCCAGCATCAACACGCTACCCAGAGCCTCCCCGGTATAACCGGCGGCGGTCAGCCCAAAACCACCGTAGGATACGTTGAGACCCCCGGAAATACCCCAGGCGGTCACCTCTGAGTTGGGGGCACCCGTGAAGTCCTCGGCTTCCTGCCACATGGCTCCGAACCAGCCCAGCATGGAACCGTAATCATAGTTGGAGGCATAAGTAATCTCTGTTTCAAAGCGCGGGGTCTTGGTGGTTGTAGCACAGCCCCCGGTACCGCAGATCTTGCTGGGGTCGTACATGCCCACTTCCATCTGGAAGCCGCTGACATTCGCGGTTTTGTAAGAGATGCGGGCGTTGAACTGCGGGTAAACGTAGCCGTAGCCGATGCGCCCCAGGGTGGTACCGCCGCCGGCCGCGCCGCCCTGCACCCCCACTCCGAAGAGAGTCATGTCATTCAGGATGTTATGGCGCTGGAACAGGCTCAGGGTGCGGCCCACGCTGAGGGTGCCGAAGTCGCCGTCCACGTTAAAAAACACCTCGCGCAGGTCTATCTGGGCGCCAAACTGGTTCTTGGTGTTGGCATTCTGAATCTGCGGCGCGAAGCTGATACGGGCCGAGCCGCGCAGGCCGTTCACTTCAGGGGAGCGCACGTTAAAGCTAAAGAAGGCCGGCAACAGGCCGGTGCGGACGCGGCTCACGCGGGTGGCGTCACCGATCGTCCCACCCTGAAAGGCCGGACTTAACTGCAGTGTCACATGACATCGATTGGCTGTCGCGCTGTCAGCCGGATCACAGTTGTTATCCGGTACGGGAGAATCAAGGAAAAGCAGCAATGGTAATACGCTGAGCGCGACATGCGCCACGGTACTGATGAGGCCGTTAATATTAAGGCCCCCCTGCTGTTCCTGTTGGCGCGTGGTAAGGCGGGGCGCAAGCCCGCCGTCGATGGGGGGCGGTGGAAAAATCTGACTATTCTGGAACCGATACGGTATATCCTGCGTGACCTTGGGTCTCGGGTCACTGTCCTCGTAAACCCAGAAGCCGTTGACATTACCGTCGAAGCTGACTTCCCATCCGTTATCGCCGCCGGCTACCACCACGGCGCCGACCGGTCCCGAGGTCACACACAGCATGGCCAGAAGTAACCAGCCGGGAAAGACCTTCGTTTTACCTATGAAGTCCATGATTTTGACTCCCTGCAATCCAGAAAGTCTGAACCGCCCGCTTTCCGCGGTCACCCAGACTCTCCTCTCGCGCCTCTCATGATTCAGCCGAAGCGCTTAGCCTAAATCCCTGCTCATTTGAGCCTGCTATGAGCCTGCTCATTTGAGTGTTGCACCCGGGATAATACCACATCTGTGTGCATTCTGTCAATCCATTCACCAAGGGGGGGACTTCAGAAAACCCCTGGAAACCGCGTAAATACCCCTATTTGTTGCTGAAAAGCAACAAGAGCATCGATAATACAACCGAAAAATCTTCCGCGAGCCATCCTCCCTTCTGGCACTGCCGGCGTTTACCACAGGAAGAAAGAGCCCACGGAGAAGACATTGGAATCCACCTCGAAATCCTGGCCGGCCCAGTCATGCCAGTCATTCGTGACCCGGCTGTACTCCCCGATCAACCTGAGCCAGGAGGACACCTCGTAGTAGGCGCCGAAAGTCAAGGAACTCAGCTTGTCAATCGGCACCGGCATGGTCACGGCCAACGTGCGGTCTTCCCGGGGATTCGCGGGATCACGCCTGGGCAGGGCCCCCAGGGCAGTCGCGCAGCCCGCGGATAGTTGCTTCACTCCCCCACTCTGAAATACGTTCGTCTCGGTCGCGGTATTCCGGCAGGCGGCCCCCAGGCTATTGAACAGGGCCTGTACCTGTCTCGGCAAGGTCGTGTTATGGCGGATGCTGCGATCGACGCTCGTCTGATCGGAGTTGTTTTCGCCATAGCTGACTCCCAGCGTGAGGGAGCCCATGCGATAGGTGCCCTGTATGTACCAACCGTGGTTGTCGCGCTCATTACCGAGTACGTCCAGCGAGTCGCTGTCCAGCATCAGTACGCTGCCGAGGGCCTCGCCCGTGTAACCGGCTCCGGTCAAAGCGAGTCCCTGGTAAGAGAATTGCAGACCGCCGCTGACGCCCCAGGCGGTCACCTCCTGGTCGGTCGCCGTCTCCGCTTCCTGCCACATGGCTCCGAACCAACCCTTGAAGCCGCCCTGATCGTAGTCCGAGGCATAAGTCAGTTCCGCCTCGAAGCGGGGAATCTTGGTGCGCTTGGCGCAGGTCCCGCGTTCATGACAGATCTTGCTGGGGTCGTACATACCCACCTCCGCCTGGAAACCATCGACCACCGGGGTCCTGTAAGAGATGCGGGCATTAAACTGCGGATAGACATAGCCGTAGCCGATGCGCCCCAGGGTGGTGCCGCCGCCATCCGCGCCGCCCTGCACCCCCACTCCAAAAAGGGTCATGTCGTTCAGGATGCTCTGGCGCTGAAACAGGCTCAAGGTGCGACCCACGCTGAAGGTGCCGAAGCCGCCTTCCACGTTGAAGAACACTTCACGCAGGTCCACCTGGGAGCCAAACTGGTTCTTGGTGTTGGCGTTCTGGATCTGCGGAGCGAAACTGACGCGCGCCGCGCCGCGCAGGCCGTGCACCTCGGGGGAGCGCACGTTAAAACTGAAAAAGGCCGGCAGCAGGCCGGTGCGCACGCGGCTGACCCGGGTCCCGTCACCCAGTGTCCCGCCTGTCAGCCTGGCGGTTATGCTGGTATAGATATGACAGTCATCTCCCGTGCATTCACCATACCCGGCAGGTATGGGAGCACTAAGAAAAAGCAGGTCATCATCCAGAAAACCGTCCTCGCTATCGGACTCATCAAAACTGTCATCGTCCGAAGAAAAACTGTCCCCCGTGGAGCCACATCCTCCTCCGGAGCTGAAAAATCCTAGTTCATCCCCGCACTCTTCCTCGTAGTTGGAGTCATCTCCCGCAGGGGCACTCTCCATGGTCTGGCGCGTTGACAAGCCGCCCGTACCTGCACTTCTAACAATTGGGAATGGATAATTGTATTGGGAGCGCCGCGTATCCCGCGGCTTTGCATCACCGTCTTCGTAAACCAGGAAGCCATTGACATTGCCGTCAAAGCTGACTTCCCAGCCGTTGTCACCGCCGACGACGACCACGGCACCCGCCGACCCGACTGCCCCACACAGCAACGCCACGGCAAGATGACCAGAGAAGACTTCCCAAACCCGCCGTTTGCGGTTGCATTCCATATCCTTGCTCCTTACGGCAGTCCAAAGCGTCTGCGCTCCGAACAACGCACTTCGATCACAAGCCGAAGTGCTTGGCTCTCCTCGCCCCTTACCCTCGTCTTCTGTAAATTTCTATAAACAGCTTTCCTGCAAATAGGAAAACCGTCGGCGGATTATCAAGCCCCTCCCTGGAAAAGTCAAGTGATGTTTTTTTACAACAAAAACCAGGCGAGATCAGCAGGCCGACCTCGGGCCGGGCGGCCGGGGAAAGAAGGTCACCCGGCTGGATCAGCCGCCGGTCGCTCCGGGGGCATCGACCTCGGCGCCCGGGCGCGGCAGGCACGGCAGGCGGCAGGGGCCAGCCGTACGTTAAGTGGTGATTTTGCCACAGACCGGGTGCAAGGCGAACAAAAGAGCTAACGGAGGTTGAGATGATGTAGATAAAGGAAGATATCCACCCAGGGGCCACGCAGAGGATGGCGGAGTTGAGGCACTTGGCGGGCTTGACGCGGGAAACGGCAGCCAAGGGGAGGGAGATCGCCTGCCGGATTCGGGAGAAGGTGGACCTGTTGAGGCGGAAGGCCAAGGAACTAAGGGACGCCAAATCTGTTATAAAAAAGCATCAACACTTAACGTAACGGCTGGCGACGGGGGGCGACGCGGCCGTCACCCAGGATTTCGCCAACGCCCAGAAAACGACGATCGCCTTCGTACAGGCGCAGCAGGCCCTCGGCGGGCGCGCCGAACCCGTGACCGGCCGGGGGCCTGGCGACCGGGGAACGGCAGGCGGAACTCGGGCCGGGCTACTGGAAACTCGGCGGGATCAGCCGCCGGTCGCTCCGGGGACATCGACCTCGGCGCCCGGGCGCGGCTGGCGCGGCTGGCGACGGGGGGCGACGCGGCCGTCACCCAGGATTTCGCCAACGCCCGGAAAACGACGATCGCCTTCGTACAGGCGCAGCAGGCCCTCGGCGGGAGCGCCGAACCCGTGACCGGCCGGGGGCTCCTCAGGCGACCGGGCGAACGGCAGGCCGACCCCAGGCCGGGCGGCCGGGGAAAGTAGGGCATCCGGCGGGTCAGCCGCCGGTCGCTCCGGGAACATCGACCTCGGTGCCTGGGCGCGGCAGGCGCAGCAAGCGGC
>JABAAT010000006.1 GCA_014238615.1 Gammaproteobacteria bacterium
CAAGGGCAACTGACGGAGACGGCTGACAACCACCCGCGGATGCCCGGCAACATCTTGTCCCAGGTGTCGCTCCCTACACGGACGAGCATCTTCTCCCCTCTCCGAGACACCACGCCCGCCCGTCCGCGATGCGTTTCATCCGAGAGATATCCTGACCGGTCTTCTGGTCACCGACAGGAACCAGGAAAGATTCTTCCTGCCATTCCTGAAGTGCTTCCTAAGGCTGCCGTATAGGACTGTATGACCTTCTGGATCTCAGCCGCTTCCTTCTTCGGTTCCATGCTCCCTTGCCTTCAATTTTTTCTTTATTTCCATCAACGGCTTCTTCATGACCTTTTCCAACAGTAGCATATTTTTAACCATAAAGGCCTGCATTTTATCCCATTGCTCTTTCTCAAGCACGTCCCCGGGGATCTCCGTCTTTATGCGGCAAGCACGCCCCTCATCCAGGCGTTCCCACGTCAGCAGGTCCTTAAATTTTTCATCTATCCGCTCCTTCTGCTTGTAGAGTTGATCAAATATGAATTTACTTTCTTCCGTTGCTCTCTTTCCCCTGTTAGCCTTTCCCCTGTTAGCCTTTCCCCTGTCAATGTAAAGTTCCGCTCGGGCACAGGACCTGTCAGCTGAAAAATTCAATCCCACGCCAGGAAAACCTGAACTGGTACCTATCCAGCTGAAGATGCTCGGACTAATGTTCTTGTAAAGGGTCGACTTTTTATTCATCTGATCAATCAGCTTACCCCAAAACTCCTTCTTCGTGGCACTTTCGGTGATCTTTTTGCGCTGCCGTTCAGCTTGAGAAGTAATATCATCCTGTGCTTTCTCAGCCATGTTAATCATATACTCTTCGGCATCCTGGATCGGGATAATTTGCTCAACCTTAAGAAAGTGTTCTTCGCCTATTGAATGCGGAATCATACGAAAACACTGGAGTTGGATCTTGAAGTTCAGCAGCCAAAGCACCGTAGAAGTGACTTCCCTGCGGAACTTTGCCGCTACCAGGATGATGCGTTGGGTCACCCCTTTGTTCAGGTCCAGTTTTTCGTAGTCTTTTTCTTCAAGAAATTCGGCCAGCTTCTCTTTGGCTTTCTCTTCGAAGTTCTTCGTATCAAGATAGTCTTGGAACACCTTCCTGATATTTTCCTTGGAGAGACTTGAGCAGTAAGAAGCATACTTCAAGGCTTGCCACGTCACGTCTCGACCGGAATCGTCCAACTTGTTCTCAATAATGACCAAAGAACCTTGCTTATCCAGCGCAAGCAGGTCCAGCCGTTCAGGCGTGTTGGAAAAGCCGGAGAACTCTTTTTGGATGATAAGTAGTTCTTCGCCAAAAACCGTTGGTTCCTTATCAATCCATTCCTGAAGGTTCTTCTTCTCCTTGAACCCATGGTCAGCAAAGGAACGTTCCTGGAGTTTTTCCAGTTTGTTACCCTGTAGGTCTATCTTGTACATTCGTCCAACATGCCGGCCAAGCTAAACGATGGTCATTCCACTGCCTTGCAGCGTTTAGTAAGTGTCACGGGCAATTCCCACCGCTCCGGAAGCTGGTACAGCGCAGGCGGGAAAACAGTCGGTGCCAAGGGATCGAATTCCTTGTTGTTGGGGCGGCTGGGGCAAGCAAGTCGGTTTGTCGGCCGTCTCTAGCCGGTCCACGTAAGCCTGAAGGCACCGCCGCACAACCGCCGAACCGGAAATACTCAACCGCCCGCACAATTCCGTGAACTCTTTGAGTGCTCTATTCCCTTGCCGGGTCTTCCACGGAGACCAGCGGCTTTCCGCCACTCTCACGCGCTGTAGATGCCTGATGATGGTTCGGTAGTCAGGAAGTCCCTCAATTGCCGGGCCTGTTGCCTCAACAGCCTGGCTTTTTTCTCTCAACTCACCGACCAGTTGCTTCGATTCCTCGCTCTGCGTGCGCCTTTGCTCCTCCAATTTTTGGGTAAGTTCCTGCCTGGTGCGGTCCATGACCAGCCTCCCATCGTGTTGCCCAACCATCCGTGTTGCTCAAACTGATCTGGTTTACTGCACCGATAAAGATCGGCCGCACGCTCAGCGATAAAAGCAACCACGTGATACGCAAAAACCTTAACCCCCGCCGAGTGCAGCCAGCAGGTAAAGCAAAGCATGAAAGTGTGTCCTAGTCAAGAAGCTGGTTAAAACAAAGCCTTACAAGAGTAAGGAATCAGTCGATAAATTAGAGCGGACGGCAGGCACTTTTTTTGCGGCGCTGCATCAAGAATGCGTCTGAATCCGTGGCAGAAAAACATCGCGGCCGGAGGGCGGGGAAGCGCTTCCTTGACCCTGTACGGCCGTGCGCCTATCATAGCCCGTGACTCCCACCGGACAATCCATGCACCCAGCCGAGGTGGCGGAATCGGTAGACGCGCTAGCTTCAGGAGCTAGTAGGGAATTTCCCTGTGGAGGTTCAAGTCCTCTCCTCGGCACCAAGACCTAACCACCGGGACAATCCCGGCGGCCTCCAGGGCCAGACCCCGGCTCCGTGGCCCCGGCTCCGTGGCCCCGGCTCCGTGGCCCCGGCTCCGTGGTGACACTAAATTTCAAGGCGGCCTGGCAACCTGAAGCCGACAGCACGCTCGGCACGGGCCCCGCGGTGGTATTAAGTTTCGGGGCTGCCTGGCTCGAGGACAGCACTTGGCGGCCTGGGTGAAATCGCTCGTGGGGGGCGCGGTCCGGGGTGTCCTGGCGGGGGAACGTACCGGGAGGCTTCGGCGGCGGTGCAGCGGCCGGGTTCCGGGTGCTTCAGGGCGGGTCGATTTCCCTGAGCAATACCCGGGAATTCCGGGCCCGCTCGGCCTCGGCGCGCAGGACGGGCGCTTCCCCGGCGCGCGCCTCGCGGAAGCCGCGCTCCCGAAACCACTCAACCGCCTGCGTAGTCAGCAAAAACAAGCGCCGCACGCCGGCCGCGCGCGCTTCCTGCTCCAGGCGGCGCAGCAACAGTTCACCGTGTTCCCGGCCCTGGTATTCCGCCCGCACGGCGAAACACTCCAGCTCGGCCACGCCGGAATCGGCAGGCTCACAACGGCGCAACGCGGCGCAGGCAATCACGGCCCCGTCGCGCACCAGCACGCTGAAGTCGCCGATGCGGTTTTCCAGACGCTCCCGGCTGCGCGGCAACAACAGGCCCTCGCGCACCAGGGGCTCAATCAGCTCCAGGATGCCGCCGGCGTCTTCGGCGCAGGCCTTGCGCACCGTATCGTAGGGCTGGGAAGTGAGCAGCAACCCGGAACCATCCCGGGTGAAGAGTTCGCGCAGCAGGGCGTCTTCCCGATCCGCGCCCACCAGGTGCACCCGCCCCACGCCGCCGGTGCAGGCCTCCACCCCCAGACCCAGGCGGCGCAGGAGGTCGGGGGACAGGGACGACCCGCCGCTCTCCAGCAGGCGCCGCGCCTCGGCCAGGGAAAGCTGCCGTCCGCCGTTTTCCAGGCCGGGGAGCGCCGCGGCGTCCCGCCGCAACTCGGCGCCGAGGAAGATCAGCTTGTCGGCCTCCAGGGCCAGGGCGACACGACAGGCCGTCTCGGCGGCCGACAAGTTGAAAGCCTCGCCGGTGCGTGAATACCCCACCGGCGGCACCAGCACCACCTGGCCGCCCGTCAGCAAGTGTTGCAGGGCGGCCGCGCGCACCTTGCGCACCCGGCCGGTATAGAGGCAGTCCACCCCCCGCACCACCCCCACCGGTTGCGCGATGACATGGTTCCCGGAACCAACCGACACCCCGTAAACGGGTCCCGGGGCATCGCTCAAGCCGGCGGACAGGGCCGCCTCCAGGCGCAGCCGCGCCAGTCCTGCGGCCTGCAGCAGGCACTCCAGGGCCTCCGGCCCGGTGATGCGCAGCACCCCGGCGTAACAGGATTCCAGGTCGCGCGCGGCGAGCAGCGCCTCCACCTGCGGCCGCACGCCGTAAACCAGCACCAGGCGGATGTCCAGGCTGTCCAACAAAACGATGTCGCGGGCCAGCGCTTCCAGGCGCTTGCCGTGCAGCAGCTCCCCGCCCGCGTGCAATACGAAAATGCGCCCCCGATGCTCCCGTATATAAGGGGTGATGCGGTGGAACCACCCGGCGAAACCTTCCGCACCCGGCGCGCCGCTCATGCCAGCTGCTCCCGCGCACAAAAATGCGTGATGAGGGAACCCAGGACCTCCACCATGGGGGCGATGATGTCGCGGGCCAGCGCTTCCAGGCGCTTGCCGTACAGCAGCTCTCCGCCCGCGTGCAATACGAAAATGCGCCCCCGATGCTCCCGTATATAAGGGGTGATGCGGTGGAGCCACCCGGCGAAACCTTCCGCACCCGGCGCGCCGCTCATGCCGGCTGCTCCCGCGCACAAAAATGCGTGATGAGGGAACCCAGGATCTCCACCATGGGGGCGATTCGCTCCTCCTCAAGGTACTCGTCGGCGCGATGCGCCTGCTCGATGTCACCGGGACCCAGGATCACCGTTTCCATGCCCATCGAGTTGAAGCAAGCACCCTCGGTGGCGAACAGCACCGTGCCCGTGGCGCGGCCGCTGAAGCGCGCGGCGGCGCGTACCACCTCGGCCTCGGGCGAGGTGGAAAGTGCCGGAATGCCCTCAAACAGCACCCGCCAGGAAAGTCGGTAATCGGTTCCCTCCAGGGCCGCGGTCGCGACGCGCCGCAGTTCCCCCCGCACCTCCTCCACCGTCATACCCGGCAGCAGGCGCAGGTCCAAGCCGAGTTCGCAAGCACCGCAGATGCGGTTGGCGCTGTCGCCGCCGTGGATCCTTCCGAAGTTCATGGTCGGCCCCGGCACGCTGAAACTTTCGTCCCGGTAGCGCGCGCGCAACCCGGCGTGCCATTCTTCCAGGGCATCGAGTACGCGCCGCACTCCCTGGATCGCGTTCAGTCCACGCTCCGGATCGCTGGCGTGGCCGGACAAGCCTTGTACACACAACTGTTCCATCAGCGCCCCCTTGTGCGCATGCACCGGGCGCAGGCCGGTGGGTTCACCGATGAGCGCGTGGCGCGCGCCCAGGGGCGCCTCGGCGGCCAATTCCCGCGCGCCCCCCATGTTGCTTTCCTCATCGGCGGTGGCCACCACGTACAGGGGATGACGATAGCGGACCCCTGCCTCGGCCAGGCCGCGCAGGGCCTCCACCACCGCCGGGAAAAAGCCCTTCATGTCGCTGGTGCCCAGGCCGTAAAGCCGCCCGTCACGCCGCTCCAGGCGAAATGGATCGGAACTCCAGTCCGCCGCGTCGCAGGGCACGGTATCCGTGTGTCCGGCCAACACCAGTCCACCCTCCCCCGCGCCCAGGCGCGCCACCAGGTTGTACTTGGAGGCATGGTAGGAGAGCGGCCGCAACTCGACCTGCATCCCCAATCCCTCCAGGCGCTCTGCAAGCAGTTCCACGACGCCCTGGTTCCCCTGGTCCAGTTCCTCGCAGGCGCTGCTCACCGAGGGTGTAGCCACAAGACGCTCCAGCAGTTCCAGGTAAGAACGATGATCCATGGCCGGCCTACAGGCCCAGTTCCCGGGCGATCCTGGCGTCCCGGATGGCGGCTTGACGGTTACCCATACGGCGGTGTACCAGGCTGCGGTTGTGATAGAGATCGGCGTTATGGGGGCTGTAGCGCAGGGCTTGGTTGTAATCCGCCAGGGCCGCCCCGGGGCGATCCAGAAGGAACAACGCCCCGCCGCGCTTCTCGTAGCCCAAGGCGTCCTTGGGATCCAGTTCCAGGGCGCGGCCGTAGTCGGACAGGGCCTCTTCCAGGCGTTCCAGGCGCACCCGGGCGTCACCGCGCAGGCGATAGACCGCACCGCGCTCCAGGCCCAGTTCCAGGGCGCGTGTGACCGCGGCCTCAGCGGCCACCGGCTCATCCCGGAGCAACAGCCGAGCGCGGCCGTAGTGGGCCTCGGCCAGCCTGGGGTGGAAGCGGACAGCGCTCTCAAAGGATTGCAATGCCTGCTCCCGGCTCCCGGCCCGCTGAAAAACCTTGCCCAGTTCCAGGTGCTGTCGCGCCAGGCGGCCGCGCTCCCCGAGCCAAAGCCAGGCGACACACAGGCTGAGCAGCCCCATGAGCAGGCAACCGTTGATGAACCACTTGTTTTCGTCCTGCATGCTTCGTGAGGGGGCTTGGGGGCCTGGGCGACCTGGGCGACAAAGGGAGGAGCACCGCCTTGCGCGCCTGTCCCAGGGGCAGTGTAGCGTTATTGAGGATGTATTGGCGACACCGTTGGGAAAAGTGCGCACCAGGGCGGCGTGCGCCACCACACGGCCGCGCCGGGAATCCTCCCGGGCGACACTACGCGGGGGTGGCGCCCGGGCCCGGCCGGTGCTTCGACGGGGGCAGTAAGGCCTTGCTCTCCTGCATCAGTTCCTTGGAGTTGCGCATGTTGCGGAACAGCAGCGGCTTGGCCTGGGTGTCGCCGGAGCGGGCGATACGGCCGATACGCTCCACGTCCTCCAGCAGCCGCTGGTGGTTCGGGGATTTATCGCAGACCGGGTCGGTGGCAGCCGCGTCGCCCGTCAACATGAAGGCCTGGCAGCGGCAACCTCCCAGATCCTTAAAGCGCTCCGGACAGGAACGGCAGGGCTCCTGCATCCAGTCCAGGCCGCGGAAGTGCTGGAAGCCGGGCGATTCGTTCCAGATCCAGGGGATGCTGTGCTCACGCACGTTGGGAAATTCCAGGGGCAGCTGGCCGGCGGCGTGGCAAGGCAGGGCGGTGCCGTCCGGCGTGACGGTCAGGAAAACCTGGCCCCATCCGTCCATGCAGCGTTTCGGGCGGTTCGCGAAATAGTCCGGGATCACGTAGATCACCTTCATGCGCCCTTCCATGCGGAGCTGGTACTCACGCGCGACCTGCTCGGCGTTTTCCAGCTGCTCGCGGGTCGGCAGCAGCTGGTCAACGTTGACCCTCGACCAACCGTAGTACTGGGTGCTGGCCAACTCCACGTAGTCGGCCTGCAGGGCCACCGTCATGTCCAGGATATCGCGGATCTGGTCGATGTTCATACGGTGCAGAACGATGTTCAGCACCATGGGGTATTCGTATTTCTTGACAAGACGCGCCATCTCCATCTTGTGCTGGAAGCTCTTGGTACCGCCCAGAAAGTTATTCAGCTCCTCGTTGCTGGCCTGGAAGCTGATCTGGATGTGGTCCAGGCCGGCTTCCTTGAAGCGCTGCACGCGCGCTTCGTCCATGCCGACGCCGGAGGTAATCAGGTTGCTGTAGTAACCGAGGCGGCGCCCCTCGGCGATCATTTCCTCCAGGTCGCGCCGCACCAGCGGTTCTCCGCCCGAGAAGCCGAGTTGCACGGCGCCCATTTCACGAGCCTCGCGCAGCACGCGCACCCAATCCTCGGTGGTAAGCTCCTTCTGGTACCTGGCGATTTCCACCGGGTTGGAGCAGTAAGGGCATTGCAGCGGGCACTTGTAAGTGAGCTCCGCCAACAACCAGTGGGGACAGGACGCCCGCGGCGGCGTGCCGTTCTCAGACGAATTGGATCCAGCCTTTTCCATGGGCTTCCTCCAGGAAGAGTGTGACATCCGAACCCAGGCTTTCCACCGTGGGAAAGGAGCGGCGTAATTCACCGATGATGCCGCTCACGGTGCGTTCACCGTCGCAGCGTTTGAGTATCTCACCGGCACTGCCGCTGAGCTTGACCATGCCCTCGGGGTACAGGATCACAAAGCAGTCCTGGGCCTGCTCCCACTGCAGGCGGAAGGTGGGGGTGAAGCGGGGCACGCTGCGGGCTTCCAGGGTCACGGCTGTTCCAGCGGCTTGCAACAGTGGTAAGGAGGACGCTCCTCGATATAGGCCATCCACATGGCGTCCAGCATGCTCCAGAGCACGTCCAGCTTGAAGCGCAGCAACCCCAGGGCATGCTCCTGCTGCTCCCGGTCAGCAAAGTACTCCAGCGTGATCTGCAAGCCGTGTTCCACGTCGCGGCGCGCCTCGGCCAGGCGCTTGCGGAAGTAGTTGTAGCCCTCGGGCTTGATCCAGGGATAGTGGAGCGGCCAGTTCTCCAGGCGCCGCTTGTGAATGCGCGGGGCAAAGAGTTCGGTCAGGGAAGAGCAGGCCGCCTCCTGCCAGGTGGCACGACGGGCGAAGTTGAGGTAGGCGTCCACCGCAAAGCGCACGCCGGGCAACACGTGCTGTTCCGTCAGGAGCTCCTCGCGTTTCAGCCCCACCGCCTCGCCCAGCTGCAGCCAGGCTTCGATGCCGCCCGCGCTCTCCGCCCCGCCTTCCCTCCTCCCGTCGTGGTCGATGATACGCTGAACCCACTGGCGCCGCACCTCCTGCTCGCGGCAGTTTGACAGGATCGCGGCGTCCTTGACCGGGATGCAGGTCTGGTAGTAAAAGCGGTTCGCCACCCAGCCCTGCACGGCGGGACGCTCCAGCTTGCCGTCGTTCATGAGGATGTGGAAGGGGTGGTGGATATGATAGAACCGCTCGTGGGCGCGCAGGCGCGCCTCGAATTCCTGCCTGGACCAGGAAGAGCGCCGCGTGGCGGCGGGCGCTGCGGCGGGGGCCGCCGTGGACTGTCTAACAGACATCCGCTGTTATGCTCCGGGTAGGCTATCCTGCAGGCTTGAAAGCGAAGCTCCGGGCGGAGGGCCGAGTGGCCGCGCACCGCCTCGAATCTGCAAAAAGCATGACATGAAAAATGACATCTTAAAGCATCCTTTATCATAAACGCTGCTTTAAGCATAGTTAGAAGCATAATCCATGCCCTGCCGGCCTCTCCAACTTATCGAAGCAACTGACCGGGAACACCTGCTGTTTGTGACCGGTACGCCGGCGCGGGATCGCCCGCGGCGGGTTCTGGAAGAGCTGCCGGAGCGGCGCTTCAGCTTCGAAGTCCGGGTGCCGGGGGTCAGCGTCGCCGCCCTGGTGACGGCGGACCCGCTTCCATTCAGCCCCGGCACGGCGGGAGCAGACACGTGAAACACTCCGAGCACCTGCTGTTTGTGACCGGTACGCCGGCGCGGGATCGGCTGCGGCGGGTTCTGGAAGAGCTGCCGGAGCAGCGCTTCAGCTTCGAAGTCCGGGTGCCGGGGGTCAGCCCCGGCACGGCGGGAGCAGACACGTGAAACACTCCGAACTCCTGCTGTTTGTGGCCGGTAAGCTGGCGCGGGATCGGCTGCGGCGGGTTCTGGAAGAGCTGCCGGAGCGGCGTTTCAGCTTCGAAATCCGGGTGCCGGGGGTCAGCGTCGCCGCCCTGCTGACGGCGGCACCGCTTCCATTCAGCCCCGGCACGGCGGGAGCAGACACGTGAAACACTCCGAACACCTGCTGTTTGTGACCGGTAAGCTGGCGCGGGACCGCCTGCAGCGGGTCCTGGAGGAACTGCCGGAGCGCGGGTTCAGTTTCGAGATCCGGGTGCCGGGTATCAGCGTCGCCGCCCTGGTGACAGCGGACCTGCTACGCCGGCGCTTGAGAAAACTGCGGGGGGTGGATCGCATCATCGTCCCCGGTCTCTGCGGTGGGGACCTGGAAGCCCTGGAACGGGACCTGGGCGTGCCGGTAGTGCGCGGCCCCAAGGACCTCAAGGAGCTTCCCGAGTTCTTTGGGCGGGGTGCCCAGGTGCCGGCGCTGGACCGCCACGAGTTACAGATATTCGCCGAGATCGTGGACGCGCCGCGGATGACGGTGGAAGCGATCCTCAAGCAGGCGCGGCGCTATCGCGCCGACGGCGCCGATGTCATCGACCTGGGATTTCTGCCCGGACAACCTTTCGCGCACTTGGAGGAGAGCATCGCCGCGCTCCGTGCCGAGGATTTCCAGGTCAGCATCGACACCGCGAAACCGGACGACCTGTTGCGCGGTGCCCGGGCCGGGTGCGACTACCTGTTCAGTCTGAACGAGAACACCCTGTGGGTCAGCGAGGAAACATCAGCGGTACCGGTGCTGCTGCCGCGCCGCGCCGGCGACCTGCGCTCCCTGTACCGGGCCGTGGAACACATGGCGAAGCACGCACGCCCCTGCCTCGTCGATCCGGTGCTGGACCCAGTGCATTTTGGTTTCACCGACTCCATCATCCGCTACCATCGTCTGCGGCGGCGCTTCCCCGAAGTGGAGATCATGATGGGCGTTGGCAACCTGACCGAGTTGACCGAGGCCGACACGACCGGCATGAATGTCCTGTTGGTCGGCATCGCCTCGGAGCTCGGTATCCGCCACGTGCTGACTACCGAAGTCAGCCCGCACGCCCGCGGCGTGGTGCGTGAACTGGACCTGGCGCGCCGGATATGTTACGCCGCACGCGCCACGCAGAGCCTGCCCAAGGGCCTGCACGGCGGACTCTGTGCGCTGCATGAACGCCGCCCCTTCCCCTAC
>JABAAT010000048.1 GCA_014238615.1 Gammaproteobacteria bacterium
CCGGGGTGGACTTCGATCGTCCCCCCGGTGTGAACCTGGGCCTGCTGCACTGCAACCGGGATCAGCCCGGTAGCCCCTACGCGCCGGTGCCCAGGCGAGAGCTGGAGGGGGCGGGTCTGGACGGCTGGCTCCTGGGGCATGTGCATCAGCCGGATGCCTTGTCCGCGCCTCATCCTTCCGGGTATCTCGGCTGCGTGACGGGGATGAACCCGGGTGAGCCCGGGGCGCGCGGGCCGTGGCTGCTCACCATGGAGGGGGGGCGGATCGAGGAGATAACGCAGTGGGTGCTGGCACCGCTGCGCTGGGAACGCCTGGAGGTGGACATTGCCGGGATCCCGGATCCCGGGCAGGATTCCGGGGAGGTCCGCAAGCGGTTGCTGTCCCGGGTGCGGGAACTGGACGCGGAGGTAAACAAGGCGTACCGGCTGCCGGACGCCGTGGGGCTGCGGGTGAAGCTCACCGGGCGCACCCGCTTCGGGGAGAAGGCGGCAGAGCTGTTCTCCGAAGAGGAGCGCGCTCACATCCACGGCGGCCAGGAAGGCACGCATTACTTCATCGAGCGGCTGGAGGCCCTTACCCAGCCGGAGGTCGAGCTCGCCGAGCTGGCGAAGACTGCGGATCCACCGGGCCTGCTGGCGCGGCGCCTGCTGCTGCTGGATGAGCCCGCTGAGCATGTCGGGCGCCGGAAACTGCTGGCCGAGGCGCAAGACAAGCTGTCGGAACAGTCGCGCAAGGCCACGTGGCAGGGGCTGCGGCTGAATCCCCCGGATGAAGCAGCCGTGGCCCTGTGGCTGCGGCGCTCGGGCATGCGTTTACTGGAGAAGCTGCTGGCGCAGCAGGGGGAGTCTGCGTGAAACTTTCTCTCCTGGAAATCCGCACTCTGCCCGGTATTGAGCCGGGCTTCACCCTGGAGAAGATCGCCCCCGGCGGCAACCTGGTCACCGGCCCCAACGCGGTGGGCAAAAGCAGCCTGATCCGCGCCCTCGGCTACCTGGTCGGCGGGGTGAGCAACGACGATCCCAAGGGCCTGTCGCTGAGGGCGGTGTTTCAAGGAAAGAGCGGACGCTGGACCGTGCGGCGGCTCGGAAGCGAACTCAACTGGGAATCCGAAGATGGTGGGAGAGAGGCGCCTCCCCTGCCCGACCGCAACCAACTCCACCACTGCTACTGGCTGTCCATGGAAAACCTGCTGCGTGCCGATCAGCAGGACGATGTGCTGCTGCTTGAGCTGCGGCGCGAATTGAGCGGCGGCTATGACATGGACACCCTGCGCGGGGAGGCGGTCTTTCGTCTCCGCCCCCGACACGGTCGCAGTGAGACGCGCGCCCTGGCCGACGCCGAGCGGGCGCGGCGGGAAATGGAGGCCGACTACAAGGCGCTGCGGCACGAAATGATCGGAATGCCGCGCCTGGAAGAGCACATCCGGGAAGCGCGCGACGCGGCCGGGCGCGCCGAGCGCCTGGAACAGGCCCTGGAGCTGCTGGAACTGCACCGCAGGCGCCGGGAGCTGGAAGCGGGGCTGCAGGAATTCCCGAAGGGGATGGAGCGGCTGCGCGGCGATGAACTCAAACGCATGGAGACCCTGGACGGCAAGCGCGGGCAGCTGCGCGACCGCATGGAGGCCCAGGACCAGGCCTTGGCGGAGTCCAGGGGCCGACTCCGGGAGACCGGCCTGGACGAAGGGCGGCCGGAGTCCACGGAGCTGCAGGCCCACTCCCGGGACCTGGAGCAGGCACGGCGCCTGGGCGACCAGCGCAACCAGAAACAAGGGGAGCTTGAGGAAGCCGCCACGGCCGAGAAACAGGCGCTCGGCAGCCTGGGCGGCGAGTGCGCCGCGCCGCGCCTGGACCCGGACAGCGTCTCGCAGGCCGAACGCCTGGCCGGGAGGCTGCAAAGCCACATTCGCAAAAGCCAGGAGCTGCGCGACCAGGTGGAGCAGGCCGGGCAGGCGCCCTGCGACCAAGAGCGCATCGACGAGATCTACCGGGCGATGGAAGCCCTGCGCTCCTGGCTCACCTTCGCGAACGGAAACCCCGGTCGCCTGCGGGCCGGGCTGCTCCTGGCCGGTATAGGCACCCTGCTGTCCGTGATCGTAGCGCTTCTGGTCGAGGTGAGGGTCCTCCTGTGGGGTGCCGGCATTACCCTGCTGGGTGTGCTCTGGGCCTGTTTTGAAGCGCGTGTTTTTGACTGCGCGTCCGCGCGCCGGCGTTTCAGGCACTGCGCCGTCAAGGAACCTCGGGAATGGCATCCGGAACAGGTCAGGCAGCGCCTCCAGGAACTTGAAAGGGAGCGCCAGGAGCTGCTGCATGGACAGCTGCGCTTCCAACAGGCGGAGGAAGTGCGCTGGAAACTCAGCCAGGTCGAGCAGGAGCTGGACGGCCTGCTGAAGGAAAAAACCGCCATGGCCGGGCGACTGGGCTTTGACCCGGAGCTGACCGCCGTCAGCCTGGATCGCTTCGTGCGCCTGGTCGGGAACTACCAGCGGAACCAGGAAAAACGGGCAACGGCCCAGGCGGCAATCGAGCGCCTGGACGAGGAGATCGAGACCTGCGCCGGACGGCTGCGCGGCTTCCTCGGGCGCTGGGCGGCTATCCCCACCGGGGAGAACTCAGACAAAGGCCCAGGGGGAGGATTGGAGGCGCTGGACATCCACCTGGAAGAGCTGCGCCGGCGCTGTGAGGCCGCCGGAGACGCCCAAAACGCACTCCGCGCCGCGGAACGGGAACAAGGCCAAAGCCGAGAGGCCGCCGCCGCGCTTGACCGGGAGGAAGCGGACTTCTTCAAAGAGCTGGGCCTGGAACCCGGGGCACGGCAGGAACTGGAACGGCGCCTCGAGCGCTTCGACGCGTGGCGGGAACAGCGAAACAAGCTGCATGAAGCGGAGGTACTTGAGGCCAGGCAGCGCCAGGGCCTACAGGATCGGGAGGATCTGCTCCGGCTTGTGGAAGCCGACGAGCGTGCGCGCCTGGAGCGGGACCTGGAACAGGACCGGCGGCAGTCCACGGAGTTGGAGACCCAGCAGGAAGCGCTCACCGCCCTCCGCACCCGCCTGCGGGAGGCCGGCAAGGACTTCAAGCTGGAAGAGGCCGCGGCGCAGGCGGACAGCGCCCACGCCGCGCTGGAAGGCAAATACCACGAGGCCCTGTTCGCCGACGCCGCGAACCTGCTGCTGGACAGCGTACAGCGCGAATATCACAGCGAGCACGAGCCGGAAGTGCTGCGCGACGCCCGCGATCGCTTCCTGCGCTTCACCCACCAGGCCTTCGCCCTGGAGATAGATGAAAGCAAAGGCTGCTTCGTCGCCCGTGATCTACAGCAGCAGACCCGGCGCAGCCTCTCCAGGCTCTCCTCCGCCACCCGCATGCAGCTGCTGCTCGCCATGCGGCTGGCCCGGATGCGCAGCCTGGAGCGGGGCCGCGAGACGCTGCCGCTGTTCCTGGACGAGGCCCTCACCACGAGCGATGAGCAGCGTTTTCGGGAGGTCGCGAAAAGCCTGGAGCAGCTCGCCCGGGAGGAGGAACGGCAGATCTTCTACCTCAGCGCCCGCCGCCAGGAGGTCGCGCTCTGGGGACAGGCCACCGGGCGGCCCCCGCATCACATCGACCTGGCTGCCGTACGCTTCGGCCTTAGCTCCACGGCGCCCGGGGACTTCGCCCTGCCGCCGACCGAAAGCAAAAGCATCCCACCGCCGGACGGGTGCAGCCCCGAGAGCTACGCCGCCAGCCTGGGCGTACCCCCCCTCAACCCCTATCAGCCGGAGGGCATGATTCACCTCTTCCACCTGCTACGTGACGACCTCGAGCTACTCCACCGGCTCATGGAGGATTGGCGCCTCACCACCCTGGGCCAGCTGAAAAGCCTGCTCGACAGCAGCGCGGCCGCCATCGCCCTCCCCGACTCCGAATATCGCCGACGCCTTCAGGGGCGTTGCGAAACGGCCCGCATCTGGAGAAAAATCTGGCTGCGCGGCCGCGGCAAACCCGTAGATCGCATCGCCCTGGATCGTTCCAGGATCGTGAGCGATATATTCATTGGGCCCGCGGCCGCCCTGGCCGATACCCTGGAGGGAAACGGCGCCGTCTTGATTAAGCTTCTCCGGAAGGGCCGGATTCCCAATTTCCGCAAACAAAAAGCCGAAGACCTTGCCGAATGGCTAAAGCAGGAGGGCTACATTGACGAAGCGGAAATCCTGAAGCCCGAGGAGCGCGAACGCGACACCCTGCATAGCGCCGCCAGGTGCCTGCCCCCAGGGGACATCCGCCGACTCGTACCCTGGCTGGAGGCAACCATCCAGAAGACAGGGCCTGAATTGCCACGATGAGCGGCGCCGGCGGCAAGGGCCTGTTTTCCCTGGGGAAGCACCGTACCCCGCACCCAGATTCGCCATGAGCCTGGACCTCTGGGTGTGGCTTTACCTGCTCTGCTGTGTGGGGGCGGCGAATCTGCCCTGGCTTAGTACGCGGTTGCTGGGAATATGGGACACACCGACTGGTGACAAGGGGATCTGGATGTGTCTTCTGGAATGGCTGCTGCTGGCCCTGCTGACGGGAGCCTTCGGATTCTTCCTGGAGTGGCGTTCCAGCGGCGCCCTGCATCCCAAGTCGGGGGAGTTCTACGTCATTTTGCTGCTGCTGTTCGGGGTGTTCGCCGTGCCGGGCTTCATCTACAGGCAGGTTTACCTGCCTTTCATGGCGAGACGTGCGGCGGCGCCGGCGTCCCCAGGGGACTCCGCGGAGGTACCTGGGGCGGACGCGGCGGATGTTTCCGCCGAGGACGGCGGCGCAGGGCAGGCTAAGCCGGGGAGTTAGAATCCGGAAAGGACGATCTTGCCCCGGGATTTCCCTGATTCCAGCAGGCCGTGTGCACGCAGCAGGTTGCCGGCGGTGATTTTCCCAAAGTGCCGGGCCAGGGTGCTCTTGAGCTTCTGCCTGTCGATCATCCCGGCGACCTCGGTCAAGAGCCTGTGCTGCTCGATCATGTCCTCCGTTTCAAACAGGGAGCGGGTGAACATGGACTCCCAATGCACGGCGACACTCTTCATTTTGAAGGGATTGATGTCCAGTATTTCAGGGGCATCGATCACGCCCATGCTTCCCTGCGGAGCGATCAACTCCACGATGTCCGCAAGATGCTCCGTGGTGTGCGTCAGGCTCGCCACGTGTTCGACCGCCGTGATCCCCGCCTCCTTCAGCTGGGCCGGCATGGGCTGGTGGTGATCGATGACCTGATCCGCGCCAAGGGATGTCACCCATTCCCTGGTCTCGGGTCGGGACGCGGTCGCTATCACCCTGAGCCGCGTCCTTGTCTTGGCCAGCTGAATCAGCATGGAGCCCACACCGCCCGCGGCGCCTGTGATCAGCAGCGTGCCCGTGCTCTCCGCCGACAACCCGAGGCGATCAAACAGCAATTCCCAGGCGGTGATGGTGGTAAGCGGCAGGGCCGCCGCCTCGGGGAAATCCAGGGATTTCGGCTTATGCGCGACGACCCGCTCGTCCACCAGGTGAAACTCGGCGTTCGTTCCCGGGCGGTTGATGGCGCCCGCGTACCAGACCTCGTCCCCCGGGTGAAACAGGCTGACCTGCTCTCCGACGGCCTCAACAACACCCGCGGCGTCCCAGCCCAGGATCCTGCTTTCGCCCACCGCGCCGAAAACACCCCTTCGAACCTTGGTATCCACCGGGTTGACCGAAACCGCCACGACGCGCACCAGGAGATCCCTCCCCCTGGCAATGGGATTGGGTAAATCGGAATCCAACAGCGCCCGGGGGTCTGCGACCGGCAATGATTCTGGACAGATAACAGCCTTCATATGCTTTCCCTGGCTTCAGCCTACCCCCTCCAGGCGCCGCCCGCAAACCATCGATGGAGCACCCGCCTGGAACACGACTGGACGCATCGGCCGGGCCTGCGACCAGAAGACTTCGAGGACGGATGCTCCGGCAGGCGGGTGCGCCGCGTCCGGCACTGGATGCGCCGCGTCCGGCACTGGGTGCGCCGCGTCCGGCACTGGATGCGCCGCGTCCGGCACTGGGTTCCGAGGCGGGAGACTTGTTTGGGGCGTTCGCTGCGGGACCAGTGGCCGCGCCGCACCCTGGGACAGGTGAGGTTGCCGGCTTTAAGTCAATGGGGAAGGGTTTTGGATGTGCTTGGAAAAGGGTCTTTCTCGGGGCGCAGTTTCCCCAGTGGAGAGGCCATGCGCACCCTCTCGCCTTGTTTGAGCTGTTCTTGCCAGTAGATGCTCCCGGGCTCAAAAAGCAGGATGACGCAGGAGCCCATGTGGAAAACGCCGAATTCGTGGCAGCGCTCCCAGGTGGCGGCCGGGCTGCTGATGTCATAGCTCGCGGCGCGCCTGGGCATCCCCTGTTCAAAGCCCGGGTAATTCACGCTGATGCGCCCGACACAGAGGGCGCCTACCATGACCAGGGCCATGCGGCCGGCAGCGGTGTCAAACAGCGCCGCGAGACGCTCATTGCAGGAATACAACCGGGGCCGCCTGGCGACACTTGAGGGCTGCACCGAAAACAGCCTGCCAGGCAGGTAACGCAGTGTCTGGGGCCGGCTCCTGATCGGAAGATGCACGCGGTGATAGTCGCCTGGAGCCAGGTACAGGGTCATGTAGAGTCCATTCCGGAAGGCTGCGGCCTGCCTTGGATCGCCCAGCAATTCGCTTATCGTGTAGCTTATTCCCTTGGCCTGGAGCAATTGCTCTCCCTGGGCCGTGCCGAAGCAGTCCAGAACGCCGTCCACCGGGCTCGTGATGCTACGGGGGTCACCAGGAGGGATGCGCACTCCGGACTTCAAGGCCCGGGTAAAGAAGGCGTCAAATGACTTGTAAGCCAGTGGGTCCGGCTCGGCGCATTCCTTCAGGTCCTCCGGGCTGATACGGTAGCGGCGCAGGTACCATTGGATCAGCGCATTTTTCCATGGGCGCCAGGCGCAGCCGGCCAGGGCGCCGGCCAGGGCGCCCAGGAGGCGCTGCAGTGGAGCGGTTCCTGGAAATGGCGCTCCTTTGCTCATGTTTTCAGCCGGATGATGGGGGGAGCAACAGGCGGTTTAGCTCGGCCGCCAACTCCTGGCCTTGTCGGCCGCCGTCCAGGACGGCGCTTAGACGTGCTTCCGGGTTCACCAGGAAGAGGCGTGAGGAGTGCTGTACCAGGTAACCCGCCTCCGGGGAGCCCTCCTCTTCCCTGCGGAACTCGGCTCCCAGCTGTAGGGCCAGGGCCTTGATCTGATCCTTATCGCCGTGCAGTCCGAGTAGTTCGGTGTCCTGGAACAGTTCGAGGAATTGCCGAAGGCGACGGCCGTCGTCCCTTTCGGGATCCACGGAAACGAAGACCAGGGATAGCTCGTGGGGATGCCGCAGCAGCCTTCGGGCCTCGCTCATGCGGCCCAGGGTGGGGGTACAGATGTCGGGGCAGTGGGTGTAGCCGAAAAACAGCAGGGACCAGCGGCCGCGCAATTGCTCCACGCTGAAATCCTGGTCGTGCTGATTACGCAGCCCCAGGAAGCCCAGTTTGCGCGGCTCCTGCAATACCCAGGTGGTCTCGGAGGAGGCCTCCTCCCGAACCATGGCATCCCGGGGCACCGTCTCCGCCGAGCGGTAGATATACGTGATATACAGGCCCGTGGCAACGAGGACCAGGGCCGCCGGGATGAGTGGGAAACGCCGGTCCATTCCGGCTAGGCGCCAGGCGGGGGCGGCCGGGTTTCCCGCCGCTCGGGGTAAAACAACTCGCGCAGCCTGGCGCCCGGGTCGGCCGCGCGCATGAAGGCTTCTCCAACCAGAAACGCCTTGGCACCGGCGGCGCTTAGCTCCGTGACCTGCTCCGGGTCGTGGATGCCGCTTTCGCTGACCGTAAGGCGCTCATCATCAACGCGCAGCAGCAGGCGGCGGCTGACCTCCAGGTCGGTATGAAAGGTGTTCAGGTTACGGTTGTTGATGCCGATCAGGATTTCTCTGGGAAGTTGCAGGGCCTGCTCGAGTTCGCGCTCATCATGCACTTCCAGCAGGACGTCCATGCCGAGGGCGCAAGCCAGTTCCGCAAGTTCCCGGAGTTTCCGGGGCGCCAAGGCGGCGGCGATGAGCAGGATGCAGTCGGCGCCCAGCGCGCGGGATTCCAGTATCTGCAGGGCATCGATAAGGAAATCCTTGCGCAGCAGCGGCAGGCGGGAGACGGCGGCAGCCTGCAGGTGTTCCGGGCGGCCCATGAAGTAGCTGCGATCGGTGAGTACCGACAGGCAGTCGGCTCCGGCCCGCAGGTAGCGCATGGCCAGCACGGCTGGATCATAGTCGCGGCGCAGCAGGCCCTGGCTGGGGGATGAGCGCTTCATTTCGGCGATGACGCCCGGGCGGCGATCTTTTTGGGCCTGGCGCAAGGCCTCGCCAAATCCCCTGGGCTCGGCCGCCTCCCGGCAGCGGTGCTCAAGTTCAGCACGCGTGGTGGCTGCCGCCAGCGCTTCCACCTCGCTTTGTTTCTGCTCCAGGATACGCCGCAGCAGATCGCTCTCAGGGCGCACCCCTGTTGCCGCGCCGGTGGAGGCGGAAGCCGACCCCCGGGTTGCGTGAGTGCTCACGCGGGTTCCCGCCCGCCCAAGGCGCGGCTGCCTGCCACGAGTTCCTCCAGCTTGGCCCGGGCCTTGCCCTGCTCTATGACCCGGCGGGCGACGGCGACTCCGGCGCGCATCCCCGGCGCCTGGCCGGCCACGTAGATGGCCGCACCGGCGTTCAGCAGCACGATGTCACGCGCCTGGGGATCGCTGCCGTCCAGGGCCGCGTAAAATTTGCCGAGGCTTTGCTCTGGATCATCACATTGGATCATCTCCAGGGGAGCACGCTCCACCCCCAGCTCTTCCGGGGTGACCTGGAACTCGCGCAGTTCCCCGGCGCGCCATTCGCAGACATCCGTCTCCCCCGCCAGGCTGATCTCGTCCAGGCCGTCACGGCCGTGCACCAGGAGTGCGTGCTCGGACTGCAGGCCGGCCAGCACCTCTGCCAGGGGACGCAGCAACCCGCGCTGGTAAACGCCCATGACCTGGCGCCGCGCGCCGCTCGGATTAGTGAGCGGCCCAAGCTTGTTGAACAGGGTGCGCACGCCCAGGGCGCGGCGCGCTTCGGCGGCATGGCGCATGGCCGGGTGGAAACGGGGCGCGAACAAGAATCCCAGGCCGACGCGCTCGATGCAGGTGGCCACGGCGGCGGGCGCAAGCTCCAGGTCAACGCCGCAGGCGCGCAGGATATCAGCGCTGCCGCAATGGCTGGAAACGGCCCGGTTGCCGTGCTTTGCAACGCGCACGCCGGCGGCGGCCGCCGTCACCGCGGCCGCGGTGGAAATATTGAAGGTGTGGGCACCGTCACCGCCGGTGCCGCAGGTGTCCACCAATCCGCTTGCCTCGATCGGCAGGGTCTCCACCAACTCCCGCATGACCTGCGCCGCGGCGCGCAGTTCCGTGACGCTCTCGCCCTTCATGGCCAGGGCCGCAAGGAAAGCGCCCAACTGCGCGGGGTTCATCTCGCCGCGCATGAGGGTCTGCATCGCCTCCCGCATCTGCGCCTCCTCCAGGTCTTCGCGGCGCAGTAACTGCTGTAAAAGTCTGCTGAAATTCATCATCGCTCCAACTTCAGGAAATTGCGCAGCAGGTCGTGACCGTGCTCGGTGAGGATAGATTCCGGATGGAACTGCACCCCGTGGATGGGCAGTGCGCGGTGACGCAGGCCCATGATGGCTTCTCGAGAGCCGTCCGTCCCCACCGTCCAGGCGGTCACTTCCAGGCAGTCCGGCAGGCTCTCCGCATCGGCCACCAGGGAGTGGTAACGGGTCGCCGTAAAGGGATTCCCCAGGTTCCGAAACAGGCCGTCGCCGTCGTGCTGGATCGCCGAGGTTTTGCCGTGCATGACCGTCGCCGCACGCACGATGCGGCCGCCGTAGGCCTGGCTGATGCTCTGATGCCCCAGGCAAACGCCCAGGATAGGCAATTGTCCCTGGCAGTGCTGGATCGCCGCCACCGAGACGCCGGCGTCATCGGGTGTGCAGGGGCCGGGGGAGATCACCAGGTAATCCGGGCGCCGCGCCATGATCTCCCCGGGAGTAATCTGATCGTTGCGAAACACACGCACCGTTTCGCCCAGTTCGCCGAAGTACTGCACCAGGTTGTAGGTGAAGGAATCGTAGTTGTCGATGAGCAACAGCATGGCTTTGCGGGATGACTTCGGCTCAGGCATCGGCGGCGCGCGGCGTCGGCGGCGCGCGCCGGGCGGCACGTGCCTCCGCCAGGGCGGCGGCATGGAACAGGACGTTGCCCTTGTTCAGCGTCTCCTGCCACTCACGCTCCGCCACCGAGTCGGCCACTAACCCGCCGCCCGCCTGCACGTACAGTGTACCGTCACGCAGCAGGGCGGTGCGGATCGCGATAGCGGTGTCCAGATCGCCATGCCAGGAAATATAGCCTACCGCGCCGGCGTAGATGCCGCGCCGCTCCGGTTCCAGTTCCCGGATGATTTCCAGGGCGCGGATCTTGGGCGCGCCGGAGACAGTGCCGGCCGGGAAGCAGGCACGCAGGACATCCAACGGCCCCGCTCCGTCGGCCAGACGGCCCGTGACATTCGAGACAATATGCATGACGTGCGAATAGCGCTCCACGGTCATGCACTCCGTGACCTGCACGCTGCCGGTGACCGCCACCCGACCCACGTCATTACGCCCCAGGTCAATGAGCATCAGGTGCTCGGCCCGTTCCTTCGGATCGTTCAGCATTTCCTCTTCCAAGAGGGTATCTTCGGCGTCGCCGCCGCCGCGCGGCCGGGTGCCGGCAATGGGGCGCAGGGTCACCGTGTCCCCTTCCAGGCGCACCAAGACCTCGGGAGAAGAACCCACAACGCTGAAATCATCCAGGTTGAGATAGTACATGTAGGGGGAGGGATTGAGGTGGCGCAGGGCCCGGTACAGGTCCAGGGGGTCCTGGTCGAAGGGTTGCGCCATGCGCTGCGAGAGCACCACCTGCATCACGTCACCGTCCACGATGTAGCGCTTCACGCGCGTCACCGCGGCTTCATAGCGTGGGCGCGGGAACGAGCAGGAGCGCGGCGGCGGCGCCACGGCGGCAGCATCCGCCGGGGGCGCACCCGGCCGAGCGCGCCGCTCCTCCGGGAGCGTCTCGGAGAGACGCTCTTCAAGCACCGCGAGACGTTCCATGGCATTTTCGTAGGCGCCCTTCACGGCCGGGTCGGCATGCACCACCAGCCACAGGTTGCCGCGCAGGTTGTCAAACACCACCATCTCTTCCAGCAGCATCAGCAACAGGTCGGGACAACCCAGGGGATCCGGGGAATACGGGCCGGCCAGGCGGGGCTCCATGTAGCGCAGGCATTCAAAGCCGAAATAACCGGCCAGGCCGCCGTGGAAGCGCGGCAGCCCGGGGAGGTTCGGGACCCGGTAGCGGCCGCGGAATTCCTCCACGAAGCGCAGCGGGTCGGGGTTTTGCAGCTGCTCTATAACCCGGCCCGCGCGCCGCACGGTGACCTGATCGCCGCGCGCCTCCAGCACCTCCCCCGCCGGGAGGCCGATGAGCGAGTAACGACCCCAGCGCTCGCCCCCCTGCACGGATTCAAGCAGGCAGGAGTAAGGACCGTCAGCCAGTTTCATGTAGGCGCTCAGCGGTGTTTCCAGATCGGCTTCCACCTCGCGCGCCAGCGGCACGCGGTTGTAGCCGGCGCCGCCCAGTTCGCGGAAGCGATGCGGCGTCATCATTCCGTGATCCCCAGGAGGCCCGGCAGTTCCTTAAAGCAGGGGAGGATGCCGTCAATCTCCGCCGCCGAGGGCTCCGGGCCATGGTGGTAGCCGTGGGGAAACCAAAGCAACGGTATGCCCGCGGCGCGCGCCGCGCGGATGTCGTTTTCCGAGTCGCCCACCATCAGGCAGTCCGCGGGCGCCAGGCCCAGGGCGCGCGCGGCATACAGCAGGGGCTCCGGGTCCGGCTTGAAGCACTCGGTGGTATCGCCGCTCACGACGATATCGAAACGCTCAAAGAGCCCAAGGGCGCGCAACAATTTCCCGGTGAAGCGGGCGCGCTTGTTGGTGACGCAGGCGAGGCGCAGCCCGGCGCGCGCCAATACTTCCAGGCTGGCCGCGGCTCCCGGGTAACAGCAGCTAAGGCGGCAGATATCGCGTTCATAGGCATTCAGAAAGGCTTCCAGCACGGACTCCTGCAGGTCGGCCCTGGGCTCCTCCCCGCCGAGCGCATGGCGTAGTCCGCGACGCACCAGGAGCGCCGCGCCGCCACCCACCCAAGGGCGCACATCCCGGACCTCCACGACAGGCAAACCGGCCGCGTGCAAGGCGGAATCCAGGGCGCCGGCCAGATCCGGGGCGGAATCCACCAAGGTGCCATCCAGGTCGAAGAATACCGCGCGCGGCGCCTGCGCCGGAGCCCGCGCGGCGCGCCGTGCCGTGGCCCCGTTCAAATCACCGGGGCGGAGGCCAGAACGCGCCGCAAGCCAGCGATGGCGGCGCGGTAGTCTGAGCCGGGAGCCCCGAACAGGGCCGTACCCACCACGAACACATCGGCGCCGGCGGCGGCAGCCTGCCCGATGTTGTCTTCCTTGACACCACCATCCACCTGCAGACGCGCCTTGCTCCCAGCCTGGTCCAGCATGCGCCGCACCGTGCGCAGCTTGTCCAGCATGCGCATCAGGAAAGACTGGCCGCCGAAGCCCGGATTCACGGACATCACCAAAACCAGGTCCAGCTTGTCCAGCACATACTCCAGAACCTCCGGAGGTGTGGCCGGATTCAGCACCAGGCCGGCACGGCAGCCCTGATCCAGGATCAGTTGCACGCTTCGATGCACATGCTCGCTGGCCTCCGGGTGGAAACTGATCAATTCCGCACCGGCCGCGGCGGACTCCCGGATGAGCCGATCCACCGGCCGGGCCATGAGATGCACGTCAATCGGCGCACGGACGCCATGCGCACGCAAGGCGCGCACCAACATGGGGCCGAAACTGAGATTCGGCACATAGTGATTATCCATCACATCGATGTGCAGCCAGTCGGCGCCCGCCGCCAGGACACGTTCGGCCTCGCTGCCAAGGCATGCTATATTGGCCGCCAGGATAGAGGGGGCAATAACGAAATCTTTCATGACCGCGCTGCCTTTCAGAGGAGTGCTTTCCGAAAAATTTTATGGGCCGAGAAGAAAATTCCGGCTGGGCGCGGGCCTGGAGGGGGCTTCTCCCAAGCGTGGCGTGGGGGTTCACTTTAACCGATCGCCGGTGCAGAGTCACCGGTCGCATCCGCCTGTGCGTGTTGCTGTTGTTCGCCGCGGGGCCTGGGTGGGGCTTACCGACGGCGGTCCGGGCCGCTGCTCCCGAAACACCCATTCCCCCTCCTCCTCCTCCGGCACAACTGCAATTTCCGGAGGCGCCGATGGTGGACGCAGCCGCCACCGAGGAAGTGTTGCTGCAGGACCGGGAGCAACCCTTCAAGGGACTGTTCCTGGAGGAGCAGACAACAGCACGCCAGGGCGCCATGCTGATTCTGCCTGACCTGGATCGCGGCCCGGATGAAGCGGCGGTAGCGCGGGCCCTGCGCCTCCATATACCCACCCAGGGCTGGTCCACCTTTTCCCTGGAACTTCCCGGAAGCTCCCAGCCTTTCACCGAAGACGGCTATGGCAGGCTCATCATCGCCTGCCGGCGCCGCATTCGGCTGGCCTTCCTGCACCTGCTGCAACGGGGCTACGAGCGCATCGTGCTCCTGGGGCATGGTTTCGGGGCCCTCATGGCGGTCTCCTGGGCCAGCGTGGATAAGGAAAACCTGCCGGAGGGCATCATCGCCCTGAACCTCATTCCCTACCATCCTCCGAGCGGCGAGGTGCCTTTAATGGAGCATCTAAAGAAGATCAAGGTGCCGATCCTGGATCTGTACAGCGGCAAGAGCTACCAGCGCGTCACCCGCCAGGCCCCGGCCCGCAAGCGGGCCGGACAGCTGTCCGGCAACCCCATGTACCGGCAACTGCAACTGGAGTACGCGGACCATGATTTCAACCCCTATACACCGGTGCTGCTCCGCGTGGTGCGCAACTGGCTGAAATCCCTGCCGCTGGAGCAACAGCACTACGCGCCCGGGGCCACGGAGGATTCACCGCCGCCCTCGGTGCACGCCCCGGCGGAAGCCGCGTCGATATGGCGCGGTTGAGCGACGGCCGGGCGCGCGCTGTCTCTCCGGTGCGCCAGCGCCCAGCGCACGTGCTCACGCACCAGTTCCGAGGGATATCCCAGGCGCCGTTCCAAGGCGCGCCCGCACTCCGCCCCATCCTCCGCATCAGGCGGCGCATTGCCCAGGGCCACGGCCAGGTTGCGCAGCCAGCCTTCGTAGCCCACCCGCCGGAGCGCGGAGCCCTCCGTATTGCGCAGGTATTGCGCTTCATCCCAGCTAAACAGACGCACCAGGGAAGCCGCGTCCAGCCCCCGCCGCGCCTCAAAGTCAGGGAGCGCGGCGCGCCCCGCGTAACGGTTCCAGGGACAGACCATCTGGCAATCGTCGCAGCCGAAGACCCGGTTGCCCAGCAACGGGCGCAAGGCCTTCGGGATGGGGCCCTTGTGCTCTATGGTCAGGTAGGCGATGCAGCGGCGGGCATCCAGGCGATAGGGCGCCACGATGGCCCCGGTCGGACAGACCTTCAAGCAGGCCGTGCAGTTGCCGCAGTGATCGGTTCCGAAAGGCACGCTGACCGGTAACGGTAGATCGGTATAGATTTCCCCCAGGAAAAATCAGGAACCAGCGCGCGGGTGCAACAGGATCGTGTGCTTGCCGAACCAACCAAGACCGGCTTTGCGCGCCAGGGTCTTCTCCAGCACTGGCGCACTGTCGCAAAAACCCGGTAGCCGAAAGGTCCGGCGACCTGTCCGATGCGATCGGCCAGATGTTGAAGACGCCGGCGCAGGGGTTTGTGGTAGTCACGGCCCAGGGCGTAGCGGGAGATATAGGCCAATTGATAATCACCGAGCACGCGCAACGGTGCGGCGGCGCGCCTCGGCAGGTAGCCCATGGCCACGCTGATGACACGCACCGTGCCGGGCCGCAGTTCCGCCGGGCAGGCGCGGCGCGCCCCGTGCCGGCGCATAGAATGCATTCCTCCCTCGAAACCGCGCAGCAGCCAATCCAGCAGGTGGGCTTCCTCGGCCCGCAGATCGATATCGCAGATGCCGACCCTGACGAAACCCAGCTCCCGCCCCCACGCCGGAATGCGCCGCGCCAGCTCCCGCAAGTCGAGATGCGCGCCTCGCTCCGAGGCAGGAGTCGGGGCCGCGCCGGAAGCACCCCGGTCTATCATGCGCAAAGCTTCCTGTACACTATGACCCTGTTTCGGAGGAACGGAACACACGTTCCCCCACCGGGGGTGCCACGCGGCAAAAACCGAGGAACCGAGCCCGTATGTTTGGAGTGCTGAAAGACTACTATCAACGCTACCTGACGCATCCGCAGGCGGTCCTGTTATTGCTCATCCTTCTCGGCCTGTTGCTGCTGGTGATCTTCGCGGCGCATATCCTGGCTCCCTTTCTCGCGGCCCTGATTTTCGCCTACCTGCTTGAAAGCCTGATGAAAAAGCTGGAGCGCGCGCCTCCCGATTCCGGGCGCGGCCGGGCGCTTGCCGTCGTCTTCAGCTTCTTCCTGGTGTTGCTGCTCTTCGCATGCCTGGTATTGGCGCCCCTGTTACTCGTGCAGATAGGCAACTTCGTTCAGCAGCTTCCGGACATGGTCAAGGGCGGCCTGGAAACCCTGCACAAATTGCAGGCCCGCTACCCGGAGTTCATAACCACGGAACAACTGAACGAACTACTGGGCAAACTGGGCGACCAACTGACCTCCATCGTCCAGAACCTGCTGCTGAAAGCGGTCGGCGTGACCGGCTCTCTGATCTCCCTGATCATCTACCTGGTGCTGGTGCCGCTGATGATATTCTACATGCTCAAGGACAAGCGGCTGCTGCTGGGCCTGCTGGAGGGCCTCCTGCCGCGCGAGCGCAGCGCCCTGAGCCAGATGTGGATGGAACTGGATTCCCAGTTGGGCAATTACATGCGCGGCAAGTGCTACGAAATCCTGATCGTGGGAAGCATCAGTTATCTCCTGTTTGCCCTTCTGGGCCTGGAATACGCATCCCTGCTCGCGGTCCTGGTGGGCCTGTCGGTGGTGATCCCCTACGTGGGCGCCTTCGTGGTCACCGTGCCGGTGCTCCTGGTGGGTTATTTCCAGTGGGGGCTGGAAGGCTCAAGATTCACGATACTGGTAACCGGCTACTTGGTCATCCAGGTGCTGGACGGCAACCTGCTGGTGCCCTGGTTGTTTTCCGAAACCCTCAAGCTGCACCCCCTGGCCATCATCATGGCCATCCTGTTGTTTGGCAATCTGTGGGGCTTCTGGGGAGTCTTCTTCGCCATCCCCCTGGCCACCCTGGTGAAAGCCGCCATCAATGCCTGGCCTTCCAGGGAGGCCGAAAGCGGCGGCACCTGAGTTAAGTTCCCAGGCCGGGGCCCGATCCGGGCTGATGGACAGCCGCCCTGCCCCGCTCCGCCGGGTGCGCGCGGCACACCCCCGGCGCTTCATCAACGCTCCGCCCGCAATTCCTCGTCCAACGCCGCCAGCACCTCCTCCGCGTGGCCCGCCACCTTGAGCTTGCGCCACTCCCGGCGCACCACCCCTTTCGGATCGATGAGGAAAGTGCTGCGCTCAATCCCGCGCACCTCGCGCCCATACATGCGTTTTTGGCGGAGCACGTCAAACAACCCACAGAGACGCTCCTCCTTGTCCGACAACAGCTCAAATTCCAGGCCATATCGATCCCGGAACTTCTCATGGCTGCGCAGGGAATCGCGGGAAACGCCGAGCAGCACCGCACCGCGCCGGCGCAGCGCGCCGCGCCGCGCCTGGAAATCAAGGCTTTCCCGCGTACAGCCGGGGGTACTGTCGCGCGGATAAAAATACAGCACGACCCAGGAACCACGCAGCTCACCCAGACTCACATCCTTCCCGGAAACAGCGGGCAGGGTGAAATCCGGGGCCTGCCGGCCGAGACGCACTCCGCTCATGAAGCAAACCTCCGTGTCACTTGACCGGCTCGATGATGCCATCCAGATTCAGGCGTTCGCACAGGTCCATGAAGTTGCCACGCAGCGCCGCCAGCGAGGTCTGTACGGGGATATCCACGTTCATATGCAAGGACAGCATGCGCGCGTTGGAATGCGCCGCCTGGTAGCTGTTCGTGTGCTGCTCCTGCAGCTCAATTTCGTTCTGCCGCAGAAAACGCAGAATCTCATGGACAATGCCGGGCTGGCTCGCGGCCACCAGGTCGATGGCATAGGGCATCACCTCGCTGGGAGCCACTTCCCCCTGGGTGCGTCGACTGGTAATCGCCAGGTCAAATTCCTCGGCCGACTGCGTCGTCAGGTTCTCGACCTTAGCGATCGCGTCCCAAGTGCCGCTAAGCTCCGCCAGCAGGGCGAAATTCTCACCCAGGCGCAGCATGCGATAGACCTCGATATTGCAGCCGCTGTCACGTAGCGCCTGGGAAATCCGTTCCAAGGTCTGCATGGAATATTCACCAAGCATGGTGAGAGTCAATAAGTGATTCATCAACAACTTCCAGAAGGGTTAAAGGCCAGAACAATGAAACGCTAACCCGCGGATCTCCTAAACGACCGAACGCACCTCGCCCATCCGGGAACGCCGGCACATTGGAACGGGGCGGTACCCGCCCGGAAACGCAAGTCGACCATCCTCCATGTACCATCCGGGCCGCCTCCGGACCCGTCTGAAATGCATCTTAACTGATCCTCACCGAAATGCGCCCCGAGCGCCCTCTTGATGCGCTTCTTGATGCTCCTCTTGATGCTTGGGAGAGGCTCCGTTAGGATGCTTCCATGCCCACCTTCAAATCTTCACAAGGCACCCTGCAAGGCAGCCTGGTCGCTATCGCAACCCCCATGCAGGGCGGCGTCGGCGCGTCCGTGCCGGTTGATTACGTCGCCCTGGAACGCCTCATCGATTTCCACGTGCGGCAGGGCAGCGACGGCCTGGTGGTGGCCGGAACCACGGGCGAGGCCGCCACCCTGACGCACGAGGAACACTGCGAACTGCTGCGCCGCGCCGTGCAGCTGGCAGCCGGGCGCCTGCCGATCATCGCGGGTACCGGCGCCAACTCCACCTGGGAGGCGATCGCTCTGAGCCGCAGCGCCCATGCACTCGGTGTGGATGCCTGCCTGCTGATCACACCTTATTACAACAAGCCGACCCAGCAGGGGCTGGTGCGGCACTTCACGGAAGTGGCGCAAGCCGTACCGGCACCGCTGATCCTATATAATATCCCGGGTCGTACCGCCTGTGACATGCTGCCAGGAACCGTGGCAGAGTTGGCCCGCCTGGAAAACGTCATCGGCTTGAAGGAGGCTTCCGGGGAATTGTCCAGGGTCGCCGAGCTGCGCGCCGGGTGCCCGGACGATTTCTTGTTATTCAGCGGCGAGGACTCCTGTGCGCGGGATTTCATCCTGGCGGGCGGCAACGGTGTGATCTCGGTGACCGCCAACGTGGCACCGGGAGCCATGCACAAGCTCTGCGAGCTGGCGCTGGCGGGCGACAAGAACGGCGCGCTGGAGGTGAATAAGCGGCTCACAATGTTGCACCAAAGACTGTTTCTAGAGTCTAATCCCATTCCCGTGAAATGGGCCTTACAGCGCATGGGACTCTTGGAGAAAGGTATGCGTTTACCCCTGACCTGGCTTACCCCGGAGCACCACGGCGCCGTGGAAGAAGCCCTGCACCAGGCCGGTTCGCTACAGCAAACCTGCGACTAAGCACTCTCTTCAGGGCGCATTCCCTGCCATTGAGAACCCACATGCAAGACACTGACACCTCTAAACACCATCGCCCCGCACCACCCGCCGCCCGGGCCGTGTGCGTCTGCCTGCTGCTCAGCCTCCTGGGCGGCTGCAAATACTTGCCCACCCTGGACAAGGTGAAGAACGACGAACGCGAGGAATACACGAAGCACCGCGAGATGGAAGACCTGGAGATCCCCCCCGACCTGACCCGGGAATTGCCGTCCGAGCCACCGTTGGTCGTCAACGATCCTCCTCCCGGGGACGGCCTGCCCCGGGAACAAGCCAAGACACAGCCTGCCGCGACGCCAGGCACACCGCTTCCCGCCCCTTCCGCCGCGACCAATGCGGTACTCGCCTCCCGAGAGAGCGGCGGCGTGCTGCTACAAATCACCGCCGGCCTTGAGGAAACCTGGCCGCGGCTGCGCGCGTACTGGACTAAGGTAGGACGGGAACTCAGCATAGACGACATGGAACTGGGAGTCATGGAAACATCCTGGTCCACCCCGCATCAAGAGGGAGCCCGGCAGACCCGCGACAAGATCACCCTGATCGTCGAAGCCAGGGAAGGTGGCAGCCGGCTCATGCTGCACATCAGCCACGCCAGGGAGCGGCTTCAGGAAGATCCGAACGGAGCACAGGCATGGCTTCCCGTTCAGTCCGAACCTGGCAGGGACCAACAACTGGCGGCCAGGCTCACCGAACACCTGGGTGCCGCGGGCTCCACGGAGAGCTGACCGCCCGGAATCGTTTGCCCGGAATCGTTTGCCGCGCTTCGAACCCCGGAAAATAACGGTGACGAAGCCGTCCGCCGCGGTTGTTTACTGCGGTTGTTTACTTCCTGGGCGGCCTTTTGACAGGGGCGCTTTTGACAGGGGCGGCTTTCGGCAGGAGCTGCAGGGGGTTTCCAGTCAATCCGCCGGCGCCGCGGGTGCCCGGCCCAGGCCGAGCACATCGCGCATTTCATAGCAACCGGGCGGGCGCTCCCGTAACCAGAGCGCGGCGCGCAGGGCACCGGCGGCGAAAGTAGCACGGCTGGCGGCGCGGTGGGTGATCTCCACCCGCTCGCCCGGGCCCCCCAGCAACAAGGTATGCTCGCCGACGATGTCGGCAGCTCGGATCACCGAGTAACCCAATTCCCCGGGGCGCCGCAGCGATGCGCCGAAGCGGTTCCGCACGGCGCATTCCTCGTGTTCCAGGCCGCGCGCCCGGCAGACCAGTTCCCCCAGGTGCAAAGCGGTTCCGGAAGGCGCATCCCGCTTGGCTGCATGGTGCATTTCCGTGATCTCCATGTCGTATTCAGCGCCCAGCGCCCCCGCGGCGATCTCGCCCAACACGAAGCAGAGATTCATGCCGATGCTCATGTTGGGACTCCAAAGCACCGCGATCTCCCGCGCTATGCTCCGCAGGCAGTCGCGCCCCGCATCATCCAGGCCGGTCGTGCCGCTGACCATGGAAACCCGGGCCTGGGCGCAGGCGCGCGCCAACCCGGTAAACGCCGACGGCAGACTGAAGTCAATCAAGACATCGCTTTGGGACAGGTCCAGGTCTTCGCTTGCCTTGAGGACGACTCCCAACTCCCCCAGACCGGCAGCCACTCCGACATCGGCACCGAGAGCAGGCGCCCCGGCGTGTTCGCAGGCCGCGCTCAGGCGCACTCCCGGCGTGGCATGGCAGACTTCCAGAACCTTCCTGCCCATGCGCCCGGCGGCACCACTCACGGCGACCCGCAACAGGCGCGCCTCCGCCTCAGTGACCACGCAGATCCTTTAGGAATTTCTTCATCCCCTGAACCCATGAATCCATGATGGGCATGTGGCGGTGTCCGACGCCCTCACTCATCTCCCGATTCAGTTCCTCCAGTAACTCGCGTTGCCGCTTCGTCAGCCGCACGGGAGTCTCCACCTGGATATGGCACAACAGGTCACCGCGCCGGCCCTGGGAACGTCGGCTCGGCACGCCCTGGCCACGCAGGCGTAACTCCTGCCCGGACTGTGTGCCGGGCGGCACCTTCAGCATCACCTTCCCCTTCAGGGTCGGCACCTCCACCTCACCGCCCAGGCAGGCACGGACAATGCTCACGGGCACCCGGCACAGCAGGTTGGCGCCATCGCGTACGAAAAACGGATGCCGGCGCACATGCACCCGCACATACAGATCACCGGCCGGCGCGCCCCGTTCTCCGGCCTCTCCCTTTCCCGTTAGACGCACCTGGTCGCCGTCGTCAACGCCCGCCGGGATCTGCACTTCAAACTGGCTGGCCCGGCGGCGGCGGCCCTCGCCCCGGCACTGCGGACAGGGATCGGAGATGGTCTGACCGGAACCACGGCATCCAGGGCAGGTCTGCTGGATCGAAAAAAAGCCCTGCTGCGTTCGTACCTGGCCGGTACCGCTACAGCTCGAGCAAGGCCGCAGCGGGGTCTTGCCCAAGCTCCCGCTGCCGCGGCAACTTTCACAGGCGCAGAGTTTCTGGAAACGCAAGTCCACCTTGCGACCGAAGGCCGCCTCCCGCAGATCCAGTTCCACGTCATAGATCAGGTCAGAGCCAGCCCACCCGTCGGCCTGGGCGCCAGCGGCAGCCCCTCCCCCCTGCGTAAAAACGTCGTTAAACAGATGGTTGAACAGACCGCCTATATCCTGCCGGCCGGCGGCGTGGCCGGCTTGCGACCCAACCGCCGCACCGGCATGACCGAACTGATCGTAGGCACGGCGCTTGGCCTGTTCGGAAAGCACACCAAAAGCTTCCCGCACTTCCTTGAAGCGCTCCTCGGCCTGCCGATCTCCGGGGTTGCGATCCGGATGATGCCGCATCGCCTGCCGCCGGTAAGCCTGGCGGATCTCCTCCGTGTCAGCCTGGCGGGAGACGCCCAACACTTCGTAATAATCCCGCTTCTCCATGGTTGTCCTATTTAGCGCTTCCGCCCGGCGCGCGCTCAGGATTCATCCGGGGATTTATCCGAATCTTTCTTTACTTCGCGGTACTCCGCATCCACCACTTCCTGGACCGCCTCGCCCTCGGTGTCGGCGGCCTGCTGCTCTCCGGAGTCTGGAGAAACGGACGACTCCGAACCATTCCCAGCCGCCGCGGCGGCCTGCTGCGGGGGCTGCAGCTTCTGGGCCAACTTCATGCAAAGTTCGCCGAGTTCCCGACTTGAGTCTTCGATCTTTTGCCTGTCCTTGGAACGCAAGGCTTCCTCCAGGCCGCCCGCGGCCTTCTCCATCTCTTCCTTGTCTGCGACCGCGACCTTGTCACCGGCCTCCCGCAGCTGCTTGCGTGCTCCGTAGAGGATGGTATCCGCGCTGTTACAGAGTTGCACCAGTTCAAGCGCCTGGCGATCCTCCTCGGCATATTTTTCGGCATCCCCCACCATGCGCTGAATCTCCTCTTCAGCCAGACCGCTGGAAGCACGGATCTCAAGACGTTGTTCCTGCCCGGTGTCCTTATCCCTGGCGGAGACCTTGAGGATGCCGTTCGCGTCAATATCAAAGCTGACCTGCACCTGCGGCATGCCGCGTGGCGCCTGGCGGATCCCGGTCAGGTCAAACTGCCCGAGGGAGCGATTATCCTTAGACAACTCGCGCTCCCCCTGTAGGATGTGCACGGTGACCCGGGACTGATTGTCCTCCGCGGTCGTAAAAGTCTGTTCGGCGCGGGTCGGGATGGTGGTGTTCTTGCTGATCAGCTTGGTCATGATGCCGCCCTGGGTTTCCACGCCCAGGGACAAAGGCGTCACGTCCAACAGCAGGATATCCTTCACCTCGCCGCCCAGCACACCGCCCTGCAGGGCTGCGCCGACCGCCACCGCCTCGTCCGGATTCACATCGCGCCGCGGTTCCCGGCCGAAAAATTCCTGCACCTTCTCCTGCACCTTGGGCATCCGGGTCTGGCCGCCCACCAGGAGCACGTGGGAGATGTCCGACACTTCCAGCTTCGCGTCCCGCAGCGCGATGCGGCAGGGTTCCAGGGAGCGCTCCACCAAGTCCTCGACCAGGGACTCCAGGCGCGCGCGCGTGAAGCGCATGTTCAGGTGCTTCGGCCCCGAAGCGTCGGCCGTGATATAAGGCAAATTGATATCCAGCTGCTGGCTGGAAGACAACTCGATCTTGGCCTTCTCCGCCTCATCCTTGAGGCGCTGCAGGGCCAGCGGATCATTCTTCAGATCGATGCCCTGCTCTTTCTGGAACTCCTCGCACAGGCAGTCGATGATGCGTAGATCAAAGTCTTCGCCGCCGAGGAACGTGTCACCGTTCGTGGCCAGCACCTCGAACTGTTGCTCGCCGCTCACATCCGCGATTTCAATGATGGAAACATCGAAAGTCCCGCCGCCCAGGTCATACACCGCGATCTTGCTGCTGCCCGCCTGCTTCTTATCCAGGCCGAAAGCCAAGGCGGCCGCGGTCGGCTCGTTGATAATGCGCTTCACTTCCAGACCGGCGATACGCCCGGCGTCCTTGGTCGCCTGGCGCTGCGAGTCATTAAAGTAAGCTGGCACCGTGATCACGGCCTCCGTGACCGTCTCCCCCAGGTAATCCTCGGCGGTCTGCTTCATCTTCATCAGTATGCGCGCGGAGACCTCCGGCGGAGCCATGCTTTTGCCGCGTGCTTCAATCCAGGCGGCGCCGCTCTCCGCCTTGACGATGCTGTACGGCACCATCTTGATGTCGCGCTGCACCACCTCGTCATCGAAACGCCGGCCGACCAGGCGCTTCACCGCGAACAGGGTGTTCTTGGGATTGCTGACCGCCTGGCGCTTAGCCGCCTGCCCGACCAATACCTCGTCATCGCTGTAGGCGACCACGGACGGTGTGGTGCGCGAGCCCTCGTTGTTCTCCAGCACGCGGGGAGAGGAACCCTCCAACACCGCGACACAGGAATTCGTGGTGCCCAGATCAATGCCGATAATTTTTCCCATACTTCAAAACTCCCGATAAACTCAATGAATAGACAGCGAGGGAGTAGACAGCGGGGCGGCGCCCCGGCTCATTCAGACATCTCCTCGCACTTGCTGACGATGACCTTGGCGGCACGCAGCAGCCTGCCGTCCAGGCGACAACCGTACTGCAGCATCTCCAGCACTTTCTGTCCGGACCCGGACCCGCCGTTTGTAACGACCCGCATGGAAACGACTTCATGCGCCTGCGGATCGAACGCCGCACCGGGACGCGGTTCAATCCACTCCACCTGGAAGCGACCCAACACCTCGCGCAACCGGCGCAGCGTCATGTGCATCCCTTCCCGCACCGCCTCTAAGTCCGATTCACCGGAGACTGCGCGCACCCCCAGCTCCATGCTGTCCAACACCGGCAGCAATTCCCGCACCAGCGGTTCCAGGCCGTAGCGATAAGCTTTCTCCACTTCGCGCTGGGCGCGCTTCCGGATATTCTCCAGCTCCGCCCGGGCGCGCAGCAGCTCCTCCTGATTGCGCTGCAGAACTTCCTCCAGTTCCCGCACTTCCAGGGCCGATGCATCCTGCCCCCGCAACGCTTCTTCCTGCTCCCCCGCCTGCTCTCCCGCCCCAGACCCAGGTGCAGACCCAAGTACAGGCGCCTGCCCAGGCACCCGCGCCGCGCCTCCGCTCTCCGGCCGTGTCTCCCCGTCGCCATTGGCGTCGCTGTCAGCGCCGTTCCGCGCGTCACCCGGGTCGTTCGTCACGAAATGCTCCCGCGGTTTCTGCTTGTTGTTCGGCTCTTTCACCATCTTGAGGAAACTCCTATGCGCAGGAAATAGAGACCCGCGGTGCCGCCCCGCCCACGCCGCCGTATGCTTTCAGATAGATCCTAAGGGGGCCAAATTCAAGGTGGCGCTTAACATCCGGGCCGTCACCTTGACCACGGGGATCACCCGCTCGTAATGCATGCGGGTGGGGCCGATCACGCCCAGCACACCCACCACCTTGCCGTTACGCTGGTAGGTTGAGGTCACCATGCTGCAGTCGTCCAGCACCGGGTAGCCGGATTCGGCGCCGATGAAGATATGCACGCCCTTCGCGTGAATCGCCCGATCCAGCAAGTAAAGCATTTCCCGCTTGTCGCTGAACACCTCGAAAATCCGCTTGAGCTTCTCCAGATCGCCTAACTCCTGCACATCCATGAGATTGGTCTGCCCGGTGATGAAATAACGATCCCCGCCCTGCCGGTTGCGCCGCGCCTGCTCGGTCAACTCCATGACCTGCTGCAGAAGCGTATTCACCCGTTCCCGGGTGCGCCGCAGCTCTTCCAGTAGGCAGTCGCGAATGCTCCCCAGTTCCTCGCCACCCAGAAGCGAGTTCAGGTAATTCGAAGCCCGTTGCAATTCCGCTGTGGAGTGACGGCGCTCGGTGCTGAACACCCGGTTCTCCACCTTTCCGTCACTGGCAATCAACACCACCAAGAGACGCTTCCCGGACAGGGGGACGAATTCAATATGCTCCACCACCCCTACCCGGCGCTCGTCGTGCGGCAGACTGACGACCCCGGCAAACTGCGTGAAGTGCGAGAGGATGCCGGAAACCCGCTGCAGCATGGCCTCGGGCAGCTCCTCCAGGCCGGTTTCCAGTTTCCCGCCCAACTCCTCGCCCAGGCGCTGCATGCCGGCCGCGTCCAGGGTTTCCTCCATCTGCAGCATGTTATCCACGAACAGGCGGTAGCCCTTCACCGTGGGAATGCGCCCGGCCGAGGTGTGCGGGGAACGAATCAGGCCCAGATCTTCCATATCCGCCATGACGTTGCGGATCGTCGCCGGACTGAGCATCATACCGCTACCCCGTGCCAGGCAACGCGAACTCACCGGCTGACCGTCGTTGATGTAGTGCTCGACCAGGCTGCGGAACAAATGCCAGCCGCGTTCGCCGAGCCCGAAGGTATCTTCCTCCTCGTCTTTGCGTTTTCTAGGCATGGCGCCACCGTAAACCAGAAAGGAAACCTGTAACCGTGCGCTTGGAGCCGAACGCCGCGCGTGTTAACTTCATATCCTTCGGGACAACCCCGAACGGAACCCCGCGTTCCGGGGAGGAGACTACCCGCCTCAGCCGCGCCACCCCGGGCCATGCCCGAGACCACGAATTGGGATGCTTCATTCCATCTCTAAAAAACATGCTGCTCAATCTCCACGGTAACCACTCCACGGCCGACCCACTGATCATCTCATGGATTGGGGCGCGGGCAAGCCCACCTTGGGGACGCTTTCCCCGTTCCCCCCTATTATTGTAAGTCTTTGGGCAAATGTTCAAACGCGTAGTACTTTTTTTGCGGCCGGAGGAACCACGGCACGCGTCTTGCACTTGGCGCACCGTGGCTGAAATCTTGGAACACCACGGGGCAAATATCCATATCGCCGAAGACCAGCGGGCGGGTCAGCGTCAAAATAACCAGGCTCCGGAAGAGCTGCAGCGCTGCGATCTGGTCATCGCCGTGGGGGGGGACGGTACCCTGCTGCACGCGGCGCGCGTCCTGAACCAATACGCTTCCGCGCCGGGATCCGGGAATGACACGGATGTCAACGCGCAACAACCACCCCTGAATCCCCCCCTGCTCGGCATCAACACCGGCCGTCTCGGCTTTCTGACAGACATTCCCAAGGAGCATCTCGGCACGACGCTGGAAAAGGTCCTGGCCGGCGCTTACAGCATTGAGCAGCGCTCCATTCTCGACTGCCGGGCACTGCACGGAAAGACCCCGATCTGTAAACAGATCGCCGTGAACGACGTGGGCGTCTTCAAGCGCAAGGCCAGCCTGATCGACCTGGAAACCTGGATCGACGGGCGCCTGGTGCTGCGGGAACGCGCCGACGGGGTCATCGTCTCCACGCCCACCGGCTCCACCGCCTACGCCATGGCAGGCGGCGGACCGATCCTGCACCCGCGCCTGCATGCCTTGGAACTGGTGCCAATCTGCCCGCTTACCCTGAGTCACAGGCCGCTGGTGCTGCCCGGTGACAGCCAGCTTTCTTTCCGCATTGCCGGACACGATCAAGTCCTTGCCGCTCTGACCTGCGACGGCTACGTGGTCACCGAATCGCTGCGCCCGGGGGACGAGGTCCATGTCAAGGCCATCCCCGAAGCCTTGCGCCTGCTGCATCCCGACGGCTACGACTACTACCGCAGCCTGCGCGACAAGCTGAATTGGGGCGCCCAGCCTTGCTGAGGCGCCTGCTCATCCGGAACTACGCCCTCATTGAGCACCTGGAACTGGAGCCGGAGGAAGGTTTCACGGTGCTGACCGGGGAAACCGGCGTCGGCAAATCCATCCTGGTCGGCGCACTGGGCCTGCTGCTGGGCGAACAGCCCGGGCGCGACACCCTCGGCGCCGCCCCCGACCACACCGAGGTCAGCGCGGAATTCGCTCCCCCCGGCGCCGATACCCCCCTGCATCAATTACTCGGCGCCCGGGACTTACAGCCCGCGCCCGGAGATGCCTTGCTGCTGCGCCGGATCCTGAACCCCAGGGGGCGCGGACGAGCCTATGTCAACGCCGTCCCGATCCCCCTGCAGGTTCTGCGCGAAGTGGGCGCCCACCTGGCCGATCTACAGGGCCAGCACGTTCAGCATTCCTTGCGCCGCCCCGAGATCCGCCTGGCCCTGCTGGACGCCGGCGGCGACGGCCAAAAGGAGCTGCCCCGGGTACGCGCCGCCTACCTGAAATGGAAAAAGGCGCGACGCGATCTGCGGGAACTGAAAAACCCAGACGACTCCGCCGGTATGGAGACAGGGCTGCGCGAGCAGCTGGAAGAACTCACCGCGCTGGCACCGAAACCGGACGAGTTGGAAAAGCTTTTCAGACAGCAGGCGTTGCTGGCCGGTGCCGAGAGCGTTCTGGAGACCTGCGGCGCGGCGCTGGAGACCCTGGAGGCGGAAGACGCCCTGCTGGAACGCCTGCATCGCATGCGCGAGGCCCTACGCGAACTGCCAGCGGATGACACCTTGGGGAACAGCGTCCGGTTAATGGAGGAAGCGCACATTCTGCTGCGTGAAGCGGCCTCGGATCTGCGCCGCTTCACGAATGACCTGGAGAACGATCCGCAACAACTGCAGCAGGTAGAAACGCGCCTGGAAGAACTGCACCGCGTCGCGCGCAAGCAAAACACCAGCCCGGAGCGGCTGCCGGAACGACGCAACGCCCTGGAACAGCGTCTGCGGGAACTAGGCGCGGCCGGCCGGCGGCGTGCCGCGCTGCAAAAGCACCTGCGGGCACTCCACGCGAGCTACCTGGAGGCGGCCGCCGCGCTGAGCGCGCGGCGCCGCAAAGACGGCGTGCGCCTGGCGCGCGAGGCCCGGAAATACCTGGCCAGGCTGGGCATACCGCGGCCCCGCTTCCTCATGGAAATCCAGGAACTATCTCCGGAAAGCCCCCAGCGGAACGGCCTGCAGCGCGTTGCCTTCCTGTTCAGCGCCAACCCGGACCACGACCCCGCGCCACTGGAGCACTTGGCCTCCGGCGGTGAACTGTCCCGCATCTGCCTGGCCCTGCTCACCGTCTGCGGCGGCCACGGCCGAGACCTGCCGCTGCTCGTGTTTGACGAGGTGGACGCCGGGGTCGGAGGCGCCGCCGGAGAACGGATCGGCCACCTGCTCTCCGACCTGGCCGGGAACCGGCAGGTGTTGTGCGTCACCCATCTGCCGCAACTGGCCGCATGCGCCCGGAACCACTACAGGGTCTGCAAGGAACAGCAAGCCAACGGCCGCACCCGCATCCACGCCGAACCGCTGAGTCCGGCGCAACGGATCGAAGAACTGGCCCGCATGCTGGGCGGACTGAAGATCACATCCAAGACGCGCGCCCACGCCGAGGAACTGCTGACCACGCTCGGCGGCGCAACCCCCTAGGCAAAGCTCAAGGCAAAAAGCGGGCAAAAACGCCCGGACGGAACCGGCTCAGTCCCGGGGACGCTGCTTGCGCGGTCGCACGTGGAGCACCAGGCTGTGATCCACCAGGTCGTAGCCGTGCCTGGCCGCGGTCTCGAGCAACAGCTTCTCAATGAGCTCGTTCTGAAACTCCACCACCGTGCCGGTATCCATGCAAATCATGTGGTCGTGGTGCGCGCCATCGTCCAACTCGAAGAGCGCCTGGCGCGCACCGAAACGCTGGCGAATCACCAGCCCCGCCGCCTCAAACTGGGTCAGAACTCGGTAGATAGTTGCGATTCCGACCTTCTCTCCCTTCTTCAGCAGTTCCTGGTGCACGCCAACGGCGCTTAAATGTTTGTGCCGACCTTTTTGCTCTAGAATCCTTAGAATATGCGTACGCGGCATGGTCGCCTTCAGGCCGACCCGCTTCAGCGAACCCACCCGGGAAGCGTTCCCGGAACCCGGTAAATCAGCATCCGACATAGGTATCATTCCTAACCATGCAACAATCCGCAACGCGCCCGCTTCCTGTCCGGGGGCACCGCCCCGAAGCCATCCCTGTGCCATGTGCGCTCCGGGCGCGCGCCGCAGGCTCCGTCCCCATGGCGTTCCCGGGGCGCGGAACGCATGCGTCCCATTATACCCGCCCCAACCCAAAAACAGCCCGTGGAAACTTGAAAAAGCTCCTGCCCTGCCTGCTCTGCCTGACCGTCGCCTGGGGCCTCTCCGCCTGCTCGCCGCGTGGACTGGCCAACCGAGTCATCTACCGGGTGAACGTCCAGCAAGGCAACCTCATCTCCCAGGACATGCTCTCCAGGCTGGAATACGGCATGAGCAAGGAAAAAATTCTCCAGATCATGGGACACCCCGTGCTGCGGGATCCCTTCCATCGAGACGACTGGTATTACGTTTACACCCACCGGGACGGTTGGAAGATCGGCGAACAACGCAACATCGTGCTGCGTTTCCGCGACAACCGGCTGCTCAAGGTGGAAGGCGACGTGCGCCTCGGCAGCATGGATTCAGAGTCCCTGGCGGCCCAGCTGGAAGCCGCGCCGCGCCGTTCCCTGGTCATCCCGGACGCGGCGCCCGAGGGGCTCCTGCGGCGCCTGTTTTCCGGGGATAGCGGGCCCCCGGTGCCAGGGGGGGAGGAAGAGGAAAAAGGCAGCGCCGCGGAGGCGGTCACCAGCGAACCAAGCGTGGAAGACGCTCATCATTAATTCCCCCCATTAACTTCCCGGCTACTAACTTCCCGATTACCCTGACCGTCGTTGCGTTCCGCTTGAAAGTCGTCCCACGCGCCGCCGCCGCGCCTCCTTGGGATCTATCACCAAGGGCCGATACAACTCCACCCGGTCCCCCGGTTGCAAAAGCCAATCCGCCCCCTGCGGGCGCCCGAAGACCCCCATTCCCCAGCGCTCCGGATCCAACTCCGCACAGCGTTCCAGCAGCCCCGAAGCGCTCACGGCGCGACCCAGAGTGGCCCCGGGTTCCAGCCGCAAAGTCACCCGGTACAGGCGCTCCGGCGCCGCGTACACCACCTCCACCTCCAATTGCTCCGGTTCAGCCATACAAAGCACCAGCGCGCTCCACGAAGGAATCCAGCATGGAATCCGCCAAGCGCCCAAACACCGGGGCCAACACCCGATGCGCCCACCGCCCGCGAAATTCAAAATCAAGGCGGCAGCCAACCCGGCACTCGGCCTCGCCCAAGGGCTCAAACGACCACACGCCCTCCAGGCGACGAAAAGGCCCCCTGACCAACCGCAACTGAACGCTCCGCCCCGGGTCTAAATAGTTTTCGGTGACGAAACACAGGCGCAGCAGCTTGGAGCCCAGGCGCAGGTAGGCTCTATAGCAACCTTCCCGCGACTCCAGGATCCCGGAAGACTCGCACCAAGGCAGGAATTCCTGGTAGGAGGGCACATCGTTCACCAGCGCGTACATACGCTCGGCCGTGTACGGCACGCGGGCGCTGCGCTCGATCAACATCCGAATACGACAGGCCGCATCAAGCGCCGAACACCCCCAGTTGATAAAGGAAAAGCACCAGCACGCCGAGCGGAGCCATCCAGCGCGCCAGGAACAACCAGGTCCGGCGTACCCACAAAGAAGTCCCCTCCAGCTCCCGCGCGAGCATTTCGCGCTTCAGGAACCAGCCCGCGAAGACCGCGATGAACAGGCCGCCCAGGGGCAGCATGACATTGGCGGTCAGGTAATCCAGGAAGTCAAAGAAAGACAATTCAAAGAATGTCGCCTCCCAGACGTTCAGGGACAACAGGCAGCCGATGCCCAGCAGGAAAGGCAGTAAACACAGCACCACGGTAGCCGGCAAGCGCTTCAAGCGCGTGTTCTCTACCAGGAACGCTACGGACGGTTCGAGCAGGGACACCGAGGAAGTCCAGGCCGCGATCAACAACAGGCCAAAAAAGAGCAACGCGAAAGCGCTCCCCAGCGGCATCTGCGCAAAAGCCAACGGCAACGTCTGAAAGATCAACCCAGGCCCTCCTCCAGGTTCCAGGCCGTGGCTGAAAACCAGGGGGAAGATGGCAATCCCCGCAAGCAACGCGACCAGGGTGTCCACACCAACGATCCAGCCGGCCGCCCTGGGCAGGGGCACCTCGCGCGGCAGGTAAGCCCCGTAGGCCATGATCACCCCCAGCCCGATGCTCAGGCTGAAAAAAGCCTGCCCCATGGCCGCCAGCATCCCAGACGCCCCAAGCGCGCTGAAATCCGGCTTAAACAGGTAGGCCATGGCGGAGGAGAAGCCGGAAGTGCGCAAGGCATAGCCCACCATCAGCAACAGCATCCCCAGGAGCAGGGGCATCAGCACCTTGACCATGCGCTCCAGCCCGTTTTGCACTCCCAGCGCGACCACCCCCCCGCTCAGTACCAAGAACACGCTGTGCCACAACAACAACCGCCCGGGAGAAGAGAGTAGATGCTCCCAGGCCGCCAGGGCGCCGGCCTTCGTCATATCCTGCATGCCAACGATCAGGTCCAGAAACAGGTAATGCAACAGCCAGCCAGCCACCACGCTGTAGAATGACAGGATCAATAACCCCGCCGCCAATCCCATCCAGCCCACCAGGCTCCAGGCCCGGACGTGCCCGCTCCGCTCCGCCAGCACCCGCATGGTATCCACCGGGTTACGCTGCCCGCATCGCCCCAGCAGGATCTCCGACACCACGATCGGAAGCCCGAGTAGCAGCACGCTGAGCAGGTATACGCAGACAAAAGCCCCGCCCCCGTTCTCTCCGGCGACGTAAGGAAAGCGCCAGATATTCCCCAGCCCCACGGCCGACCCCGATGCCGCCAGCACGAAGGCCCACTCCGAGGACCACTGTCCATGCGGCGGAGAGGAAGCAGCAGTGGAAGAGGAAGCAGACATCATAAGAACCCAGGCAGGGGTAAATCGGGCTGAGCCGGAATCTTATATGATCTACGACTCACGTGTCCAGAATCTGATGACATTGCCATGCCAGCCGGTAAAAGCACAGCGTATATCTGCAGGAACCGCCGCGCGCTCCACGACTACACCTTGGGCGAACGCTTTGAGGCTGGCCTGGAGCTCCGGGGCTGGGAGGCGAAAAGCCTGCGCGCCGGCAGCGCCCAGATCACCGAAGGTTACATTCACCTGAACAAGGGACAGGCCTATCTCCTGAACGCGCACATCCCCCCCTTACCCACCGTGGCCTCCCACCTGAAACCGGATCCACGCCGCCAACGCAGACTACTCCTGCACCGCAAGGAACTGAACCGCATCCGCAGCGCCATGGAACGCAAGGGGTACACCGCCGTTCCCCTGAACATGCACTGGAAACGAGGAAACGCCAAGCTGGAGCTGGCTCTCGCCAAGGGAAGAAGGCAGCAGGATAAACGCGCCCACATTAAGGAACAGGACTGGCGCAGACAGCAGCAGCGCTACCTGAAGACCCAAGGCAAGACCCCCCGGGCCCAAAACAGCGACTAACCGGCCGACTCTCCCGTTTTTGTCAAATCCATCGGACGCGCGCGGGTCACTTGCCGCCCCCGGAGTCGGCCTGGTACAGATCCACCTGTATCGGAACCAGTCCCCTGGGTTCCAGGGCCTGGCTGAAGCCGCGCTCGAGGTAGCGCTGGTAGAACTTGGGTATGAGCTGCAGGCGGCGGCCGTGGAGAATGACCCGCAGCGGCCGGCGGCCGCCCAGGTGGGCGTGCAGCAGGCGGGCGCGCTGTCCCCGGCCGACGCCCGGGGGGGGGTGCTTGATTAACAGCTCATTCAGGATGCGGGTCAGGCGCGCCGTGCCGGGCTTGAGTTGCATGGCCGCGCGGATATACTCCAGGTCTTTGAACAGCCCGCCCAGACCGCTGCCCTGTAGCGCGGAGATAGGGTGGACACGGCGCCCCTGGTCAAACCGCAGCATCAGATCCAGGCTGTCACTGGCCCGACGGCGCTCCGAGGCTGCCAGGCCGTCCCACTTGTTGAGCGCCACGAGGATGGATTTACCGCGGCGGCGGGCCTCACGGTAAAGCCGTACATCCTGCGCGGCGGCACCCAGCCGGGCATCCACCAGCAGCAGCATCGTGTCGGACGCTTCCAGTATCTCCAGCGCCTTGGCGACGCTGAATTTCTCCAGCGGGTCGCTGACGCGGGCGCGGCGTCTCACTCCGGGGGTGTCCACCAGGCGGTAGTGCAGATCCTGACGCTTGAGGTCACTGGCAACGCTGTCCCGGGTGGTACCCGGAATTTCGCTGGTCAGCATGCGCTCGCTTCCCAGCAGGCGGTTGACCAAGGTGGACTTACCCGCGTTCGGGCGGCCCATGACAACGATCCGCATGCTTTCCGAGTACGTATCCGGGTTCGTTTCGAGAGCGGCCGGCGGCGCGGTCGGCGGCATTTCCCGGGCCGGCGCCTGCCTGTGCAGCGCCAGGGCCTGCTCCAACATGTGGCTGACGCCGTCCCCGTGGCGAGCGGAAATGCTGACCGTTGCCTGCATCCCCAGTGCATGAAATTCAGCCGCGGCCAGTTCCGGAGAGGTGTTCTCGGTCTTGTTCACGACCAGAAGGCAGGGTTTCCGCAACCGCCTGATGCGCTGCGCCAGTTCCTGGTCGACGCCGGTGTGACCGACGCGACCGTCCACCAGCCATATCAGCACGTCGCCCTGCCGCGCGGCATGCAGGGCACGCTCTTGAACCGCCGCTTCCATGCCTTCTCCGCTGACGCCTATGCCGCCGGTATCCACGAGGGTGAAACGCCGACCGGCGGCGCTGGCCGTGTCGCTCTGGTAATCACGGGTCACGCCGGGGCGGTCCGCCACCAGCGCCCGGCGGCTGCGGGTCAGCCGATTGAACAGCGTGGATTTACCGACGTTCGGGCGGCCGACGATGACCAGGGTCGGGCACCTCGACATGTTCCGCTCAGGGCGTGCTGTAGGCTCCGATAGTCCCGTTTTCGGCGCGCGCGTAGACGATGCTTCCAGAACTTCCAGAGCTTGCGGAGACAGGCACCGCGGAGACAGGAGAATCAGCGAGTCGCACGCGGCCGGCCAAGGCGCCGTCCGCGAGACTTATCCAGTACAGGTAGCCCTCGGCATCCCCGACAACGATGTGGTTTCCGGCCAGTGCCGGACCGCTGGGACGACGGTCGCGCAACCCCTCCTGTTGCCAGACGACCAACCCGTGCACCTGGTCCAGGGCCCAGATAACGCCTTTCTCGTCGGCCAAATAGACATGCTTTTCTCCCAAGATGAAATCGCTGTAGGAAGATAATTGCCGTTCCCAGACCTTGCCGCCGCGGAAACTATCCACCTTGGCGATTTTGCCCTGAAATGTGATGACGTAAATGTGTCCGCCACGCGCCTGCGGTGTGGCATCAATATCCACCAGGCGCTCCAACTCGGTACGGCCCTCCGGCACCGCGATGGTGCTCTCCCAAAGCAACGCGCCGCTTCCGAGCTGCAGGGCCAGCAGCTTGCCGTTGTCCAGGCCGCTGTAGACTTGCTTCCCTCCCACCTCGGGACTGCTGGTGCCGCGCAGCGTCAACGCCGGAACCTTGCTCTCGTAGCTCCAGATGACGCCGCCGCCGCCGGCCTCGTGGGCAAACAGCTTACCGTCCAGGGTGCGGGTCAGGACGATCCCGGTGTCGATTTTCGGCGGTGCCAGTATCTCGCTGGAGAGTTGCGCGCGCCACAGCTCCTCACCGCCCTCCGCCGATTGCGCCAGTAATTCACCAGCCGTGGTGCCCAACACAACCAGGGAATCCGTGGCTCCGGGGCCGGCGTGCGTCTCTACACCCAGATCGCGGTGCCAGAGGCGCTTACCGGTGGCGGCCTCCAGGGCCAGCAGATCACCCGCAGCGCTGTTCGCGTAGAGGCGGCCGGTTTCCGGCACCAGGACCAGGCTCATACGCCGCGGCAGGGGCCCGGCATCCCCAGCCCCGCCATGTTTCCACAATTGCTGGATATCCAGGTTTCCGGAGACTTCGGGCAGAGGCCCCAGTTCGGGGGCATTCTCCCAGTCAAATTTATCCCGCAGGGCGGTGATGCAACCCTGCTGGGAGAACAGCACCAGCAGTACCAGCAGGAGATGTAAGGTCTGTTTCACGCGTCGGTCGCCGCCGTAGTCGCGTCCGCATCTCCGCCCGCATCCCCGGGGTCCGCCTCGCCCATATGACCCGAAGCACCGGTCGTGCCGCCCGATGTATCTCCGGCAGTGTCCCCGGGCGGATCTTTATACTGCTTTTCCGCCTTGTCCTCCAAGGAAACACCCACCGCGTCCAGCTTGGGTTGGAGCCACGATTCTCTCCCCTCGATGCCTTGCTCAAGCGCAGCCTGGTAGGCCTCACGCGCCGCCGCCGGCTTATCTTCCCGGCGCAGCAGATCGCCCAGTAATTCGTGGTAGAGGCTGCCGCGCATCTTCTCCGGCACGGCTTTCAGCAAGCGCCGCGCCTCCGCTTCCCGCCCATCGTAAAGATGCAGGCGGGTTAAGCGCAGACGCGCCAGGTTCTGTAAGGCGGGCGACTCTCCGTTATCGATCACCCACTGCAGGTGCGCCCCGGCCTTTTCCAGATCCTCCGCGACCACGGCCGCCTTTGCCTCAACCAAGGCAGCCAGGACAGCATAGGTGGTGGAGCCATACTCTTCCCGCAATTTCCCGGACAAGCCGCGCACCTGCTCCTGGTCAATCTCTGACGCCTGCCCCTGCTTCAGCAACTCGCTGAAAATCGGCGAGGCCGCCTCGGCCTGGCGGTTCTGGTGGCTTTTATGCAGCACCCAACCGCAGATCAGGCCAGTGCCGCAAAGCACCCCCAGGGAAACCGCCACACCGTTCTCGCGCAACCAGCGCCGGACTGCTTCTTCGCGCTGCTGCTCGCTGTATTCAAAACTGTCCAAGACATTTCACCTTCATGAGGGCGTTCGTCACCAGGGCACTGCGGGGGCGACACGCGGCACAGGCGCGAACGCGCGGAACTCCCCGCTGTCACATCCAGCTAAACCCAGAGTCTGCGGCATGATAGCGGGGAAAGCCAGGGAATGCTATCCATCAGTGCGCTTCCTGTCCGGAAGACCGTTGACATGCCCCCGGGACGTCGGCCTGGGCCACCAGGCGCCGCAGACGCTCCGGAAGTAACGTGCGCGGGCATTTTTCCTGGGGCGTGTCTTCGATCAAGGATTTCCAGATCACCTGCTCCTCGGCCAGTTCCTGTTCGCCCAGGATCAGCGCCAACGCGGCGCCGGAGCGGTCGGCCAAGCGTAATTGGCGGCGCAACCTATCGGTGCCGCAGTGTGTGCACAGGCGCAGACTGGGAACCTGGTCGCGCAGCCACTCCGCCAGGCACAGCGCGGCGCGGCGCTCGGTGTGTGCCAGGTAAACATGTGGCCGGGACGCGGCCCACGCGGTGCCCGATGCCTCCGGCAGTAAGGCCATGAGACGCTCCAGGCCGACAGCGAAGCCCGCCGCCGGGAGCGGAGGACCGCCCAGCGCGCCGCTCAGTCCGTCGTAACGGCCCCCGGCGCAAAAAGCGTCCTGCGAGGCCTTCAGCCCAGAGGCAACCCATTCAAACACCGTCCCCCCGTAATAATCCAGGCCGCGCACCAAGCGGGGGTTGACCCGCCAAGACAGGCCGGTCGCCGCCAGCAACTCCTGGAGTCCCTGGAAATGGGCGGTCGCCTCCGGCTCCAGGTAATCCAGGATCGATGGCGCCTCGCGCAGCAAATCCCTGAGCACCGCTGCCTTGCTATCCAACAGGCGCAGGGGATTCTCCCGCAGGCAGCGGCGCTGCTCCTCGTTCAGGCGCTCCAGGTGGGCCTCAAAATACCCATGGAGCGCGGCACGATAGCCGCGCCGGGCGGACTCTCCACCCAGGCTGTTGATCTGCAGCTCCACGTTCTCAATATTCAGGACGCGCCACAGGCGCGCGCAGAGCAGCAACAACTCCGCGTCCAGGTCCGGTCCATCCCAGCCGTAGGCCTCCACGCCCAACTGGTGGAACTGGCGATACCGACCTTTCTGCGGCCGTTCGTGGCGAAACATCGGGCCCAGGTACCAAAAGCGCCGCGGGCCGCCGCGCAACAGCTGCCGGGCCAGCACGGCGCGCAGACAACCCGCCGTACCCTCCGGGCGCAGGGTCAGCCGCGCACCACCACGATCCAGGAAAGTGTAAGTTTCCTTGCTGACGATATCAGTGACGGCGCCGATGGAGCGTTCAAACAGCTCCGCATGCTCCAACAGCGGCAAGCGCAGTTCTTCGTAGCCGTAGCCACCCAGTTCCTCGTGCAGGATTTGCTCGAGTTTCCGCCAACAGGCGACCTCGGAGGGCGGCAGGTCCCGCATGCCCCGCACCGCACGCGGCATGCCCGCTTCGCTCACAGGCAATCGCCTCGCTTCAGGCGCGCCGCCTCATCGGAATCGGGGTGCTGGTTGCGCAGTTGGAGCTCGTAGCTGGCCAATTGGTCTTTATCACCCAGCAGGCGTTCAATGCACACGCCGAGCAGCAGGCTGCGCGGGGTGCGCGGGCCGGACACGGCCTGCTCATAGCGCTGCAGGTAGGCGCGCGCGGAGAGACGCCCGCCATCCTGGTAGCGCAGGACGGACATTTCCAGCAGCGCCTCGGGGAGTTTCGGATTGCGCTGCAGGGCGCGCAACAGGAATTGTTCAGCGTCCTTGCGTTGCCCGGCGCCGAGGGAACACAAACCGGCGTTCAGGTAGGGAATCTCCGGGGTGTTATAGATCGGATCACCGGCTGCCTGCAGCAGGAGCTTTAAACCTTCCTTCCGACGCCCCCGGGTGCGACACAGAAATTGGCCGTAGGCGTTCAGATAGACCGGGTTGTCAGGCTCCAGTTCCAAGGCGCGCCGAAAATTCACATCCGCTTTTCCCAAGTCTCCGGCCCGGCTGTAGAGCAATCCCAGGACCTGGTAGGGAGGCGGGTAATCGGCAGCCGCGGCCACGGCCTTACGCAAGACCCGCTCGGCTTCTTCCAGGTTGTTCTGCCGCAGGTAGGCGATTCCCAGGCGGGTATTGGCGCTGGCCACCCGTACCGGATCTACATTGGCCGGCAGATCCAATCCGGATTGGCGCGCGGGACAACCCTGAACGCCCGGCAGCAACAGCAACATGAGTGGCAAACAGGCGCCGCGCGGAAATTTTCTAGGCATGTATTGTCTCCTGTTCCCGCCGCATCGAAGCGACGGTGAGTTGACCACAGGCCGCCGCGATGGAATCCCCCCGGGTTCTGCGCAGGGTGGTCTGGTAACCGCGCCGCTGCAGGACGCGCTGGAAGCTTTCCAGAACGGCGGGCGGGCTGCGGCGATAAGCGGCGCCCGGAAAGGAATTGAAAGGAATCAGGTTGATCTTAGCTGGCAGGCCGTGCAACAGTTCGGCGACCTCACGGGCGTCCCGCGGGCTGTCGTTGACTCCATCCAACATGGTGTATTCAAAGGTCACGGAATCACCAGCGCGGGCCTGCGCGTAGTCACGGCAGGCCGGGATGAGGCGCTCCAGCGGATAACTGCGGTTCAACGGCACCAAGCGATCGCGCAGCTCATTACGGGCGGCGTGCAGAGAAACGGCCAAGGCGCAACTTCGCAGCGGATTGCGGTCCGCGGCGAGGCGCCGGATGCCGGGCACCACGCCGGCGGTGCTGAGCGTAACACGACGCCGCGCCAGTCCATAAAAGCAATCGTCACGCAGCAGGCTGATAACCGATAACACCGCGTCCAGGTTCAGCAGCGGCTCCCCCATGCCCATCATCACCACATTGCTGATGGGTCCCGGGACACGCCCGAAAGCATCCAGCTCGCGCAGCACCAGCCAAAACTGGCCGATGATCTCACCGACACTCAGGTTGCGGGTGAACCCTTGCCGCCCGGTGGCGCAAAAGTCGCAGCGCAGGGGGCAGCCGGCCTGCGTGGACAGGCACAGCGTGGTGCGCGCGGGCCCGGGAATCAGCACCGTCTCCACGACGGCGCCGTCAGACAACGACACCCGCCATTTACGCACCCCGTCCTCCGCCTCGCGCACCTCGGCCGGAACCGGCGGCTCCAGGCAGACCGTCTCCCGCAGGCGGCTCCGCAATTCCTTGCCGAGGTTGGTCATCTCGTCAAACTCCAGGACGCCGCGGCGGTGCACCCAGTGCAGCACCTGCTGCGCGCGGAAGCCGGCCGCCCCCAACTCCATGAAATAAGCGCTGAGAGCCGGCAGATCGTAATCCAGCAGGTTGGGCGGCCGCGCGGGCGCGGCAGAGCGCGGCACCGTCTCAGCGGGCTTGTCAGCGTGGATGGAGTTCATGTTGCTTGAAGAAAAAAGGTATCTCGGCACGCGCGGTCTCGAGCTGATCCGAACCATGCAAGGCGTTTTCATACAGGGCACCGCTGTGGCGGGCGCCGGAAAAATCCGCGCGCAGGGTACCGGGGGCGGCCTTCAGGGGATTCGTTTTGCCAATCAGTTTGCGATAGTCGTTGATGGCGTCTTCCCCGCTCAGCACCTGCACCACCACCGGCCCGGAACTCATGAAGGACACCAGCGGCTCGTAGAAGCTCCTGCCACGGTGTACGGCATAGAACTCCTCGGCTCGTGACTTGCTCAGCCACAGCATTTTCAAGGCAATGATGCGCATTCCCCGCTCTTCGATGCGGGTGTTGATGCGCCCAATATAGTTACGGCTAACCGCATCCGGCTTGATAATGCAGAGTGTCTGTTCCATGGCCATGTCGAACAATCGGGGCGCGGCGACGCGGGGGAGGGTTTTCTGGGGGACTTTTTAAGGCAGGTGGGACGGAGCCGAGCGAGAGCTTAACCGCACAAGATTATATCCAATCACCACCGTAACGCACACGGAGTCGCCGGCCGCGGAATTTTCCAACCGACGAGGACCTCACCGGGGATGGTTTCCGGAACGCGTCTCCGGGAGAGTGGCGTGCACCTCGGCTCAATCCGGCAGGGGACTGCTCCCCACCTGCACCCTGCCGTCCAGAACCCGCACAGGGTGGCGCACCAGGGGATCATAGGCCGGGGGGGTGAGGGCTTCACCGGTGCGTATGCAAAAGCGCGCACCGTGTCTCGGGCAGATCAGCTCCCCGCCGTCCAGCACCTCCTCCAGGGCCAGGCCATAGCCAAGCAGGGGGGATTCTTCATGCGTACAGACATCCTCCACGGCGTAATAGTCACCGTCCAGATTGAACACGGCCACGGCCACGGTCGGAGTCTCCACCAGCCGCGCCTGACCGCTGCCGAATTCCGCCGCCGCCGCGACATCCAGCCATTGCGACGTCTCGGCGCTCATAAAAAACCGGTCTCCAGGAGCGCCGCCTCGGACATGCGGCTGCGATCCCAGGGCGGCTCAAAAGTCAGTTCCACGTCCACCCGTGTGACATTCGGCACCTCCGCCACCCGCGAGCGCACATCCGCCGCCAGAAATTCACCCATGCCGCAACCGGGTGCGGTCAGGGTCATGACGATCCGCACCTGGTTGCCGCCCTTCTCCAGGGGCGATACCCGGCACTCGTAGATCAGGCCGAGATCCACAATGTTAATGGGGATTTCCGGGTCATAGCAGGTACGCATCTGCTCCCAGATCAGCGCTTCATCCACAGCGCCGCCGCCCGGCTCGGCGCTTTTCCCGGAGCCCGCCTCCCCGCCCGCCTCGGTCCCCTGCGATGCGGATTTCAGGCGCGCCGCCGCCTCGGGCACCTCAAGGCCCAACGCATCCGCGTCCGCGCCGTCAATGCGGGCCAGGTTGCCGCTCACGTTCACGGTGAAGCTGCCGCCCAATGCCTGGGTCACAAAGACCACCGCGCCGGCCGGCAACAGCAGCGGTGTGCCGATCGGGATCAAGTGCGCCTGGCATTCGCGCTCCAGGGTGATGGGGGTATTCGGATCGATGGGGTCGTCAGTCATGAGGTAAACCCGTGTTCAATTTCTCGTGGTGAAAGGTCGCCTGTATCCGTGCGTTCCCGGTGATCCCGCGTTACTCGGTACTGACATTCCGCTCACCGCCGTTCAGCGCCGCCTTCAGGGTGTGCCAACAGAGGGTGGCGCATTTCACCCGCCCTGGAAATTTGCGCACTCCGGCCAGCGCCTCCAGCTTGCCCAGTTCCGGGCTGGCCTCGGCAGCGGGGTCAGTCACGCGTTTCAGGAAACGCTCCAGCAAGGTGCAGGCCGCACGCAATTCCAGGCCCTGGACCGCCTCACTCATGAGGGAAGCGGAGGCGGTGGAGATGGCGCAGCCCTGGCCTTCAAAGCGCATCTCACTGATACGTTCCCGCTCCAGGCGCAGGGTGAGGAGAAGATCATCGCCGCACAGGGGATTGTGCCCCTCGGCACTGCGGTCCGCGGGTTCCAGGCGCCCGAAATTGCGCGGGTGGCGGTTGTGGTCGATCACCACCTCCTGGTAAAGGGATTCAAGATCCATGGAACGCCACTCGAAACCTCAATGAAAGAAGCGCTGCGCCTCGAGGAGCGCGCGCGCCAGGATCTGGACTTCCTCGAGCGTGTTATACAGGGCAAAGGAAACGCGGGTCGTGGCGGGAATCTTAAAATGCCGCATCACCGGCATGCAGCAATGGTGACCGGTGCGCACGGCGATGCCCCGATGATCCAGAAAGGTGCCGAGATCATGGGCATGCACTCCCTCCAGGACAAAGGAAAACAGGCCGCCGCGCGCGTGCGGCTCCCCGATAACGCGCAGCCCGGGAATTTCCTTACAGGCCGCCAGGGCGCTTTCCAGCAATTGCTGTTCGTGGAGCAGCACCGCCGCCCGGTCCAGGCCAGCCAGGAATTCGGCGCTGCGTCCAAGGCCGATGGCGCCCGCGATATGCGGCGTGCCGGCTTCAAACTTGGCCGGCAAATCGTTGAAGGTGGTCTGTTCCATGCTGACGGCCTTGATCATGTCACCGCCACCCTGCCAAGGCGGCATCTTCTCCAGCAGGCTCTCGCGCCCATAGAGCACGCCGATGCCGGTCGGGCCGAACATTTTATGACCGGAAAAGGCGTAAAAATCGCAGTCCAGGGCGCGCACGTCCACCGGCAGGTGCGGCACGGCCTGCGCGCCGTCCACCAGCACCACCGCGCCGTGCGCGTGCGCTGTCTGGATGACGCGCCGTAGGGGATTGATGGTGCCCAGGGAGTTCGAAAGGTGGGTCAACGCGACCAGCCGCACCGGCCCTTCCAGGAAACGTTCATACTCCTCCCAGATCAAGTCACCGTGTTCGTTAATCGGCACCCAGCGCAGGCGAATGCCGCAACGGTCGCGCAGCAACTGCCAGGGCACGATGTTGGCGTGATGCTCCATTTCCGTGATAAGCACTTCGTCTCCGGGACGCAGACAGGCGCCACCGTAGCTTCCGGCCACCAGGTTGATGGCCTCCGTGGTGCCGCGCAGGAAAAGGATCTCGCGTTCGGAGGCGGCGTTCACCAAGGCGCAGAGCTGCTCCCGGGCCTGCTCGTAAGCCGCGCTGGCGAGCTCGCTCAGGTAGTGCACGCCGCGATGCACGTTGGAGTTCGTGTTGCGATAATAATCATCCAGCGTGCGCAGCACGGTTTCAGGTTTCTGAGTGGTCGCGGCGTTATCCAGGTAAACCAGGGGGTGATCGTGCACGCGCCGCGTCAGCAGGGGAAAGTCACCACGCAGCCGCTCCACATCGAAGCCCTCAGCAACCGGTTGCCGCGCCACGCTGCTCATGTCATTGCTCAGGCGATACCCAACGCCCCGGACGACAGACCGCCTCCGGGGACGTGGCGCTCCAGCCAATCCTGCAAGTCGGGAAAACGGAAGCGCTCCATCGCCTCGGCGGCGAACGCGCGCACCAGAAGCGCGCGCGCGCGCACGGCGTCCAGGCCGCGGCTCTGCAGGTAGGCGGCGGAGGCATCGTCCAGGCGGCCGACCGTGGCACCATGCCGGCACTGCACTTCGTCGGCGTGAATGTGCAACTCCGGACGGGTATAAGCGCGGCTGCGCTCCCCAATTAACAGGTTGGCGTTGCTCTGTGTCGCCTCGCTGTGCGCAGCATGCTCCTCGATGTGTACCGCGCCATGGAAAATTCCGTGCGCCGCACCATACAGGATGCCCCGGTAAAAGGCATCGCCCCGGGTCTCCCGCTGCAGATGCCGCACCATCGCAAGACAGGCATGGCGCCCGTTCCCGGCGGCGCTGTAAAGGCCGTTTAGTTCGGCGCGCGCCGCGCGCCCCAGCAGCCTCACCTGCAACTCGTTGCGCGCCAGCGCCTCGGTGCGCCCGAAGTAGCAAGAGTGCAAGTGCGCCCGCGTCCCCAGTTGCGCGCAGGAATAGCTGAGATGTGCGGCGGCGTCACAGCGCAGCAACTTGCAGTGCCGTAGCTCGGCCGCATCCTCGAGACGCAGCTGGGTCACGCTGTTCACCAGGGATTTCGGAGCTCCGCTCCCGGGCGCGGCCGCCGAACTGTAACTTTCATAGACGCACGCGGCCGCGCCGCGCCCAAGCAGGCAAAGATTACGCACATGCGCACAACGCGGCGGTCCCCCGGCCGCCGCCTCCGGCTCCAGGTGCCACACGTGCACGGGGCGCTCTAAGCGCACGCCGTCCGGCACCCGCAGAAACAGTCCGCTGTTAAACAGGGCCGTGTTCAGGGCGCTGAAGCCCGCGTCGGCGCCACCTTCGACAAACGGCAGATCATCCAGCGCCTGGGCCAGGATCTCATCACGACCAGCGTCCAGCACTTGGCAAAGAGGTGCCAACCGCACCCCCGGCGGCAATGCGCCGACGCGTGAGCGCGCGGCACAATAGTGCCCGCCCACAAAGACCAATACATCATGCTCCCGTCCTTCCAGCGGCGCGTCCGGCAAAACCGGCGGAGCCGCGACGGGCACGGCGGCAGGCTCCAGTTCCAGGCGCAACCAGGCACGCGGATCGGTGTAACGCCAGCCTTCCAGTTCCGGACCCGGGAAACCGGCCTCCTGGAAATACCGGAAGGCAGTGGCGCGGCGCTCGCGAAACCAGGCACCCGGCAACCGGCGATGCAATGCCTGGAACGCCCGATCGAACGCCTGCAGGGCGGGAGCGCTCAAGCGACGCTGCCGACGTCCACGGACGCCTCCTCCTCGAGTTGCTCGTAACCCTGTTCCTCCACGGCACGGGCCAATTCAGGCCCCCCGGAACACAGGATGCGCCCGTTGCTCAGGATATGGACCCGGTCCGGCTCAACATGTTGCAGCAGGCGCTGATAATGCGTGATCAGCAGGAAAGATCGCCCGGGCGTGCGCAGGGCGTTGATGCCCTCTGCGACAATGCGCAAGGCATCCACGTCCAAACCGGAATCGGTCTCGTCCAGGATCGCCAGCCGCGGTTCCAGTACGGCCATCTGCAGGATCTCGTTGCGCTTCTTTTCACCCCCCGAAAAACCCTCGTTCACCCCGCGCCGCAGTAGCTCCTCCGGCATCCGCACGAACCGCCCCCGCTTCCGCACCAGGGCAAGAAACTCCACCGCGTCCAAGGGCTTCTCGGAACGCCGCAAACGCAAGGCGTTGAGCGCTTCCTTGAGCAACTGCAGGTTGCTGATGCCCGGGATCTCCACGGGATACTGGAATCCCAGGAACAGCCCGGCGGCGGCCCGCTCCTCCGGTTCCATGGATAACAGGTCAACACCGCGAAGCTGCGCTTGCCCGGAGCGCACCGTGTACCCCGGCATGCCGGCCAGGACGTGCGCCAAGGTGCTTTTGCCCGAGCCGTTCGGCCCCATCACCGCATGCACCTCACCGGCGCCGACCTCCAGGTCAACGCCGCGCAGGATGAGTTGCTCACCCACCGCGACCTGCAGCTGCCGTATTTCGATCATGTCCAGTAAACCACCCCGGTAAAACCCGGACTAACCCAACGCACCTTCCAGGGTGACGGCCAGCAACTTGCGCGCCTCCACCGCAAACTCCATCGGCAGCTCCTTGATCACCTGCTTGCAGAACCCGCTGACGATGAGGTTCACCGCCTCCTCTTCGGAAAGCCCGCGCTGACGGCAGTAATACAGTTGATCCTCGGCAATCCGAGATGTGCTCGCCTCATGCTCCACGCACCCGCTGGGATGCTGCACTTCCACGTAGGGCATGGTATGCGCACTGCAGCCCTTGTTCATGAGCAGCGAATCGCAGCAGCTGTAATTGCGGGCGTTGCGGGCGCGCGGCCCCATGCGCACCAGGCCCCGATAGGCGTTGCTGCCGTGCCCGGCGCTGACGCCCTTGGAAATGATGGTGCTGGTGGTGTCCGGGCCGATATGCACCATCTTGGTGCCGGTGTCAGCCTGCTGATAATTCCGCGTCACCGCGATGGAATAAAACTTACCACTGCTACCGGCGCCGCGCAGCACACAGCTGGGGTACTTCCAGGTGATGGCGGAGCCGGTTTCCACCTGCGTCCAGGAGATACGCGAACGACGTCCCCGGCACTCCCCGCGCTTGGTGACGAAGTTATAGATGCCGCCGACGCCGTTGGCATCCCCCGGATACCAGTTCTGCACCGTGGAGTACTTGATCTCAGCGTCATCCAGGGCAACCAGTTCCACCACCGCGGCGTGCAGCTGATTCTCATCCCGCATGGGAGCGGTGCAGCCCTCCAGGTAACTCACCCAGCCGCCGTCTTCCACGACGATCAGGGTGCGTTCAAACTGTCCGGTATTCGAAGCGTTGATGCGGAAATAGGTGGACAATTCCATGGGACAACGCACACCCGCCGGCACGAAACAGAAGGAACCGTCGGTGAACACCGCGGAATTCAGCGCAGCGAAAAAATTATCCCCGGGCGGCACCACGGTCCCCAGGTAACGCCGCACCAACTCCGGGTGTTCACGCACCGCGTCCGAAAAGGAACCGAAGATCACCCCTGCCTCGGCCAATGTCTTCTTAAAGGTAGTGGCGACCGAAACGCTGTCAAACACCGCATCCACCGCCACGCCGCTCAGGAGCTTTTGTTCGTGCAGGGGAATGCCCAGCTTCTCGTAGGTCTCAAGCAGCTTGGGATCCACCTCATCCAGGCTGCTCGGACCCTCCCGGGTGCGCGGCGCCGAATAATAGGAGATGGCCTGGTAGTCGATGGGTTGATAACGCAACGCGGCCCAGCGCGGCTCGCGCATTTTCAGCCAACCGTGATAGGCGCGCAGGCGCCATTCCAACAACCACTCCGGCTCCTCCTTGCGCGCCGAGATGCGGCGGATGATCTCTTCGCTGAGACCGGGCGGCGCGGTATCCGCTTCAATGTCGGTGTAAAAACCGGCCGCGTAATCCTTGCGCAGCACATTTTCCAGTTCTTCAGCCTGCTGCGCCATCACCCTGCTCCTCTGCAACATCCGCCGCCGGGGCCTGCTCCACGGCGAAACTCTGCCCGCAACCACAGGTCGCGGTGACGTTCGGATTATTGAACTTCAGGCTGGCATTCAGCCCTTCCCGCACGTAGTCAATCTCGGTGCCAACCAGCATCAGCAGGCTCTCACGATCCACGATCAGGGTCACACCGTTACTCTGGAAAACCTCGTCCCCCTCGCGCGGCGCCTGTGCGGCCTCCAGATGATAACGGTACCCGGAGCAGCCGCTGCCGCGCACACCGACGCGCAAACCGCGGCCCTTCTCACGACGCAAACGCTCCAGCACGTGACGCGCGGCCGCGGGGGTGACGGAAAGGGCGGCCGCGGGGGTGACGGAAAGGGAAGCGGCTGTCATGATGTCTCCAGGGAGTAAGGCGGCCCGTCCGAAGACTTACCTGCCAAAGATTTACCTGCCAAAGCATTCGATCCCTTCCCCCGGCGATACAGCGCGACCGGCACCGACCCCCCGGCCGCCGGCCGCCCCCAATGCCCGGCGCATAACTGCGCGAGGCTAACGCTGCCGAGGAAGGCATTAATCACCTTGCTCAGCCCTTCCCACAGGTTGTGGGTCAGGCAGGGCGAAGAGCCCATGCAGTTGCGGCGCCCCCCGCAGCGGGTGGCGTCCGTCCCCTCATGCACCGCATCGATCACATCAGCTACCGAGATCTCACGCGGCGCGCGCGCCAGCAGGTATCCCCCACCGGGACCCCGGCTGGACTCCACCAGGCCGGCCCGGCGCAACCGGCCGAAGAGCTGCTCCAGGTAGTTACAGGAAATATCGAGCCGGGTGCTGATGTCCCGCAGGCGCACCGGCCCCTCCTCCTGATGCAGGCTCAGGTCAAGCATCGATCCGACCGCATAACGGCCCTTGGTTGTCAAGCGCATAACACTCAGTTCACTCAGTACAAACGGTCAACAGGCACTCCCCCCAACGAGCGGCGCCAGACCCGACGGCTGACGGCCCCGTAGAGCTTGAATCCATCAGTAGCAAGGCAATGTAGCATAACTTATTAAAATAGTCAAGTATATTTTTTGGGCCCCCTGCCTTCCCGCAATCCGGTTGTTGCTTTTCTACAACAAAATGCCTGGGGACTGCCCATCCCACGCGAAAGACCCCTCTATCTGGGCAAGCCTCCCCGTCAAGAAGACAGTTTAAAACTGAAGTTCCAGGTTTCCGGCTGCATAGACACATGCATAGACACGGGGCGGCATATGGCCGCTGCTCGTTATATGGCCTTACCCGGCTGACAAGTGGATTGACCCGCTCGCCGTACCTGCTCCAGGCTGGAGCGACCCGTGTCGCGACAGGCAGGCCGGAGCAGCGGGAACAGCGGCGGGATCAGCGGCGGGCGGAGGCGCGCAGCGCAGCGACAAAAAGCAGCAGGGCCGCGACGCAAAACATGGCAAACCAGAGCAGGGCCCAGGCCGGGATGCTGAGACCAAGAAAGCTCCATTGCACCTCACCGCATTCTCCCGAGGCGGTGAAGGCGCGACGTACGGCGTCGAAGTGGTAGGTATCCCACATATACACCCAACCCGGGCCGCAGGCCGTTTTTTCTTCCTCGGGCAGAAGCTGCATGCGCACCTGCCAGGCAGCCACGGCGCCGCCAGCCAGGGCGGCCAGAAAGACCAGGGCGCTGTAGATGCAGACCCCCAGGCGCTCCGGGCGATGCAAGGCGCCGGCCAGGCCGATACACAGCAACACCGCCATGGCCATGCGCTGCAGCATGCACAGCGGGCAGGGTTCCAGGCCCAGTCGGTGCTCCAGGAAAAAGCCGAAGCCAAGCAACCCGGCGCAAATCAAGGTCAGCCCGATGAAGAAGTGGGTTTTCCAACGCATGAGGTCTTCCCAGCGCATGATTTTCAGTCTCCAGAATGTACGCGCGAGCGCGGGGTGCTGTCCGGGATAAGGCCGGAACCACCTCGACCGTACTGGCGCACCCATGGGGGGAGAGGGGTCTGGTGGGCCGTACAGGAATCGAACCTGTAACCTTGGGATTAAGAGTCCCCTGCTCTACCGAATTGAGCTAACGGCCCGCGCTCCAGCCACGTCGCTCCGGGGGCCGGTGCTTTGGGGTGAGTGATGGGACTCGAACCCACGACCTCCGGAGCCACAGTCCGGAGCTCTAACCAGCTGAGCTACACTCACCATGGGATGGACACCCCCTTGGGCGGGAGGCCTCCGCCGACGGAGGCACCGCGTTTCCAGGCACCCTCCTCCGCGCGGCTTCATCCTGAAGGACCGGGTGGGGGTCCAAGTGGACCCACCATAGCGATCACCCGGGGCAATGGCACGCCCGGCAGGACTCGAACCTGCAACCCTCGGCTTAGAAGGCCGATGCTCTGATCCAGTTGAGCTACGGGCGCCCGGGGGGAGCCCTTTCATTGGTCGGGGCAGGGGGATTTGAACCCCCGACCTCCTGCTCCCAAAGCAGGTGCGCTACCAAGCTGCGCTATGCCCCGCGACCGGTACTACGGAGTCTGGACGCGGAGGTCTCATCTAATCCTTGATCTTAACGGCAAACGGCGATGATGGCTATCGCCTTGACCGCCCCGGTGCGCACCCGGCGGCAGGGCGCAGCACCCGACCGCCGCGCAATTCCCGAAGTTCAGTGGGACCGGCCAGGCCGCCGGTCGCGCCGTTTAGGATGTAGTCCAGGCGGTGCCGGAAACAGCGGCGCACCGTGGCAGCGGTGCGCGCCGCGCCGCGACCCGAGAGATTGGCGCTGGTCGAGACCAGCGGACCGCAGAGCCGACATAAGTCGGCGGCGATCGGATGCGCGGTGACCCGCACCGCCAGGCCGCGGTGCCGACCACGCAGCCAGGGAGGTACCCGTAAGCCCCGGTACGGCACGACCCAGGTCACCGGACCGGGCCAGGTACCGAGAACCCTGCGCCTGGCCGCCTCGTCGGGGTAGGCGATCAGGGTCTCCAGTTGCGCGGGCGAGGCAGCGATCAGGATCAAACCTTTGTACTCCGGGCGCCGCTTTATTTGCAACAGGCGCTGGACGGCCTCCGGATTCAGCGGATCACAACCCAGTCCGTACACAGCCTCGGTGGGATAGGCGATCACCCCTCCGGCGCACACCACGGCGGCGGCCCGTTTCAGGTGCAGCGGATTAGCCGCGCCCGGACGCGCTTGGGAAGAGGCGCCGCGCATGCGCGGCTCAGCTTTGCAAGCGTTTTTGCAGCGCCTTGTCCTTGTCTATCACCAGGGCCGTGGCCTGCTTGCGCCGAGCCTGCACCCGCCGGGACAACTCGGGGTCAGCCAGGGCCATGACCTGGGCAGCCAGGAAAGCGGCGTTGCGGGCGCCTGCTTTGCCCACGGCGACACAGGCCACCGGAATACCGGGGGGCATCTGCACGGTGGCGAGCAGGGCGTCCAGACCGCCCATCAGCCCCGCATCCAGCGGCACCCCGATGACGGGGCGGGTAGTGTGCGCGGCCACGGTTCCGGCCAGGTGAGCGGCCATGCCGGCGCCGGCGATAAACACCGCGCACCCGCGTTGCTCGGCGGCCCGCACGCAGTTCACGGTGTACTCCGGGCTGCGATGCGCCGAAGCGATGTGCGCCTCCGCCGGTATCCCCAGATCTTTCAATACGTCCAAGGCAGCCTGCATCACCGGCAAGTCCGAATCCGAACCCATGAACAGGGCTACAAAAGACTTTGAGGTGGTGTTCGGCATGGGCCTACACCGCACGCCGCACGGCGCCCCGGGTGGTGCGCACCGCGGCTTTCTTCCTGGTGACCTTCTTGCGGGCGGCTTTCTTCCTGGTGACCTTCTTGCGGGCGGTCTGCTTCCTGATGACCTTCTTTCCGACAGCCTGCTTTTTAGCTCGGCCCTTGCCCTTCTTAACCTTGCGACGTGCTTCCAACAGTTCCCGTGCCCGCGCCACGTCCAGCGTGGCCGGATCCTCGCTCTTGGGCACGCTGGCGTTGACCTCGCCGTCGGTGACATAAGGCCCGTAGCGTCCCTCCATGACACGGATTCCCTCCTTCTCAAACTCCTGGATGGGTCGGCGCCCGATCCGGCGGGCTTTCAGCAGCTCCAGGGCGCGCCCAAGTTCCACCGTGTGCGGATCGTCTCCCTCTTCCAGGCTGGCATATACCTTGCCGCTCTTCACATAGGGTCCATAGCGCCCCAGCCCGGCTTCCACCGCCTCCCCTTCCGGCGACTCACCCAGCGGACGCGGCAGGCTGAGCAGTTTCAGGGCTTCCTGTAGAGTCACGGTCTCCACGCGCTGGCCGGACAGGAGACTGGAGAATTTCGGCTTCTCCTCCTTCGAGGCTGCTTCCAGGCGCACGAAGGGTCCGTAACGCCCTACGCGTGCGTACACCTTTAAGCCACTCTTCGGATCGCTGCCCAGGCAGCGCTCCTCCACCGCCTCGCTGCGTGTCACGCCGCGATCCTTTTCCCGCACGCGCTTGTCGAAATCCTCCCAGAAGTTCTCCAGCACCGGCACCCAGTCTCGCTCGCCGCGTGAGATGGCGTCCAGTTCGTCCTCCAGGCGCGCGGTGAATTTATAGTCCACGTAGCGGGGAAAATGCGTGGTGAGGAACCTGCTCACGATGCGCCCTATATCGGTGGGCACGAATTGCTTTCTGTTCATCTCCACGTACTCGCGCCTGCGCAGCGTGGAGAGGATGGCGGCATAGGTGGAAGGCCGGCCGATGCCGTGTTCTTCCAAGGTGCGCACCAGGCTGGCCTCGGTGTAACGCGGCGGCGGTTCAGTGAAATGCTGTTCAGCCTTCAATTCCAGCAGGTCCACCTCTTCACCAGCGCGCAGCGGCGGCAGGGTCGGATCCTGCTGCTCCGCGACGTCCATGCCCTCCTGGTAAACCTGTATGAAACCGGGTTCCGCCAGCGTGGAACCATGCGCCCGGAAGACGCCCTGCCCACCGCAGTCCAGTTGCGCCGTCACCTGGTCGAAGAGCGCCGACCTCATCTGGCAGGCCACGCTGCGCTTCCAGACCAGGTCGTACAGGCGGTATTGCTCGCTGGTCAGGGAAGCACGGACCTGCTCCGGCAGTAACCGGGGCTCGGTAGGGCGGACGGCTTCGTGCGCCTCCTGGGCGTTTTTGGCTTTCGTCTTGTAAACGTTGGCGCGCGCGGGCAGTTCCTGTTTCCCATAACGCTCGGCGATCACGGCGCGCAGTTCGGCCAGGGCTTCCGCCGCCAGGTGATTCGAGTCCGTGCGCATGTAAGTAATCAGTCCGCTCGACCCTCCCGGCAATTCCACGCCCTCATACAGCTGCTGCGCCACCTGCATGGTTCTCTGGGCGTTGAAGCCGAGCTTGCGCGCGGCTTCCTGCTGCAGGGTGGATGTCGTAAAGGGCGCCGCCGGATGGCGGCGGCGCTGCTTCTTTTCCACTTTCCGCACGTGCAGTACGCCCCGCGCGGCTTGACGTAGTTTCTCGCGGACGCTGGTAGCCTGCTGCTCCCCGCCCACATCGAAACGCCCCAATTTCTTCCCTTCGTATTCGACCAGCTGGCAGTGAAAGCGGGCTTGCGGCTTCTCCCGTTTCGCGGCCTGGGCTTCCAGGGTCCAGTATTCGCGCTTCTTGAATCGTTCAATCTCCTCCTCGCGCTCTGTGATCATACGCAGCGCCGGACTCTGCACCCGTCCCGCGGAGAGGCCACCACGGATTTTTTTCCAGAGCAGGGGTGAGAGATTGAAACCCACCAGGTAATCCAGCGCGCGGCGCGCCTGCTGGGCGTCCACCAGTTTCGACTCCAGGTCGCGCGGGTTCTTCAGCGCCTCCTGCACCGCCGCGCGTGTAACCTCGTGGAAGACCACTCGGCGCACCTCCTTGCCACGCAATGCACCCTTGTCACGCAATAGCTGGCAGAGGTGCCAGGCGATGGCCTCGCCTTCGCGATCCGGGTCAGTGGCCAAGTAGAGGGCCTTGGCCCCGCGCAACGCCTTGCGGATCAATTCCACGTGCTGGACGTTGCGCTTAATCGGCTGGTAATTCATGCGAAACCCGGCCTTCGGCTCCACCGAACCGGACTTGGCTTCCAGATCCCGGACATGGCCGTAGGAGGCCAGCACCTGGTAGTCCCGACCCAGGTACTTACCCAGGGTTCTGGCTTTGGCCGGCGATTCAACTACCACCAGTGCCTTGCTCATAAAAACATCTCCTTGCCTCTTAGTGTTGTCTATCCTTTTGTCCGCCCCCACTCACGGCCTCTTACTTTCATCCATCTCGCGGCCACCGTGTTTCGCGCGCCGTCAATATAACGGAACTTCAGAAAAATACCATAGCGCCGTCCCGGTGGAGTGGTGCCGAGGAAGTGACAGGCCGCCTTGATTCGGTCCTGATACATGCGTTGCAGGGACGGCTTTGATGACAGGGACGGTCACGGGTTTCGCCGGTCGGGACACGCTCTTTCCCACGGCGGGCAGGCGGCTCAGTCCGATACACCCCAGTCGGCGCCGCGCCGCTCCACCATGTCAGCCTGCAGGATCTCGATCCAGTAGCCGTCCGGATCGCGTACGAAAGCCAGTCCCTGCATGCGGCCGGCATCCACCTCTTTCACAAAGGAAACCCCGAGACGCTTCAGGCGTTCACAGGCCGCGTACACATCCTGCACGGTAAAGGCGATGTGCCCGAAACCCTTGGGCTCGCTGTTGCCGTCGTGGTATGCGCACTCCGGGTCGTCTTCCGTGCCCCAATTGTGGGTCAGCTCCAGCATGCCCTTGCCGGAGAACACCCAAGTGGCGCGTGCCGCACGATCGGCCGGGATACCCGCGTGCTCCGCTTCCTCCCCGTCCAGAGAGGTGAGAAAATACAAGGTAAACTTCATTTCCGGGAAATCAAGGCGGCGCAGCAGGGACATGCCCAGCACGCGCGTGTAAAAATCCAGCGAGCGCTCGGGATCCTTGATGCGCA
>JABAAT010000072.1 GCA_014238615.1 Gammaproteobacteria bacterium
CCCGCGGGGATTTTCAGGGGCGTTGCAAGCTCTCTTCAAGGGTGGCGCGCTGCTCCCGGCTTGTGAGCAGCTCCACCAGGCTCAGGGCGAAGTCCATGGCGGTACCGGGACCGCGCGAGGTCGTGAGCGTGCCGTCCGTGACCACCGGATCGGTGCGCAGTTCGGTGTCAGGCAATGCCTTGGCATCCAGGAAGCCGGGATAGGAGGTGGCCGCCCGGCCGGCCAGCAGGCCGGCGGCGGCGAGCACCCTGGGCGCTGCACAGATGGCGGCGATCCGCCGACCCCGCGCATGCATGCCTGTGAGTAGTTCGCGCAGGCGTTGATCTTCTTCCAGGAGCCTGGCGCCTGGCATGCCGCCCGGCAGCACCACCATGTCATACTCCTCTTCGAGAGCGCTGTCCAAGTCGCTGTCCGCCACCAGGCGCACGCCATGGCTCGCGGTCACGACCTGCTCCGCTCCCAGGGAGGCAGTGCGCACCTCAACACCGGCGCGGCGCAGCAGGTCAATGATGGTGACCGCCTCCAGCTCCTCGCAGCCTTCCGCCAGCGGCACCAGCACTTTTTTATTCATTCCGACTCACACCAGGCATCGGGGGGCAGGCGTCATGGCATCGCTTCCGGCGCCGGCGCCTCGGCCACGGGAGCAACGGGGTTCATCCTGATCAGTCCGCGCAGCAGATTCAGAGACTCATACAACAGGTAATCCTCCCGCACCAGTTGCCCGTCGGAACCGCCTGGATCGTCCTGCGGCTGCTCCTCGGAAGGCTCCGCCGCGTGGCGCAGATGGCCCGGCAGGTCCGCTTCCCTGGAGCCCTCGGGCGCGGCTTCAAGGGAACTCATATCCAGGGGCTCCAGGAGCACATCCGGGGTGATTCCCTTAGCCTGTATGGAGCGCCCGGAAGGCGTGTAATACAAGGCGGTGGTGAGCTTCAGTGCGGCCTGGTCGTGCAAGGTCATCAGCGTCTGCACGGAACCCTTACCGAAAGTCGGTTCACCCACCACCAGGGCGCGCCGATGATCCTGCAAGGCACCGGCGACGATCTCCGCCGCCGACGCGGAACCGCCGTTCACCAGGACCACCAGCGGTGCGCCTTCCAGGGCGTCCGGTGCGTCCGCCCGGTATTCCAGGTTGGCGTCTTCCAGGCGCCCTTTCGTGGACACAATGAGGCCGTCCTCCAGGAACAGGTTGGAGACGTCCACTGCAGCGCTTAACACCCCGCCGGGGTTGTTGCGCAGATCCAGGATCGCGCCGCGCAGTCCGGCGTCACCCTCGTCCTGCAACTTCTTCACGGCGCGCCACAACTCTTCCCCGGTGTCGGACTGAAAATTGCTCAGGCGCAGTAAGGCGATACCCGGCTCCAGAAAGCTGGTCTTGACACTGCGCACGCGGATCACGGCACGTACGATGCTGATCTCCAACGCCTGATCCAGACCCTGGCGCAGCACTTTGAGCGTGATCGCGGTGCCGGGGCGGCCGCGCATCTTACTCACCGCATCGCCCAGGGACAACCCGCGCACCCCGACATCGTTGATGTGCGTGATCAAATCCCCCGCCTGAATGCCAGCCTGCTGCGCCGGGGTATCGTCAATGGGGGCGATCACCTTGATCAGGCCGTTCTCCATGCTCACCTCGATCCCCAGGCCTCCAAAACGTCCCTGCGTGCTCTCCTGCAGATCGCGGAAGGAATCGCGGTTCAGGAACACCGAATGCGGGTCCAAACCAGCCAGCATCCCCTCAATCGCGGATTCCAACAGCGTGATGTCGTCCACATCGCGTACATAGGACTTCTTGATGCGCGTGAAAATCTCCGCAAACGTGCGAATCTGCTCCAGGGGCAGGGGCAGCGGCTCACCCGGACCCAGGACCTGCTCCGGCGCGGGTTGTTCCGTTGCGGGGGGCGGCTCGCCTTGCTCCTGGGCCGCCGCCTGAAAGGCCGCCGCCAGCAGGCACATCCCCCACAGGGCGCTCCACGCGCGTTTAGTCAATGCTTCGCTCATGCCTTCGCTCCATCGTTCGCTCCGGAAACCTTGCCGCGCCGCCGAGTGCCCGGCGCGCGCATTTCTTTCAGCCTAACGGATCCGGATCCGGGCCGCAAATCATCCGGGCGCGCCGCGTTCATCGGCTGCACCAACGGGCCGGATCGAGGGCCACGCCCTGGTGGCGAATCTCGAAATACAATGCCCCGCCGCCCGCTCCTCCCCTCGTGCCGTTGTAAGCAATGATCTCACCGGTGCGCACCTTCTGGCGGAGCTTTCCCAGCAGCTCCCGGTTCTGCGCATACAAGCTCATGTAGCCGTCACCGTGATCCAGGATCAACAGCAGGCCGAGATTCTGAAAGTGATCAGCGAACACCACTTCCCCGGCGCTTACCGCCCGCACCCCGGCGCCCGCTTCGGTGGTGATGAGCACACCGCTGGAACGCAACCCGGAACGCGCGTCGCGGGCGCCGAAAGCGCGCGTGAGGGGGCCGACGGCAGGCCATTGCAGGCGGCCGCGCAGGCTGTCAAAGGGCTGGAAATCCAGGGCTTCCCCGATGGGGGGCGGGAGCGGCGTGCCGATTCCCTCCAGGAGGCGCAATAAGACCTGTTCTTCACGCAGCAGAGCCGCGAGCTCCCGGTGGCGTTCGGATAAGGTCTCCTGTAAAGCGGTGCGGTGCGCATTGCGGCGCGTCCGCAACTCTTGCAGGGCGGCGAGTCGCGCTTCGTACTTAGCCAGGTGGGCGGCCTGCGCTTCCGTCTCCTGCTGAAGCTGGAAGCGCACCTCGACGGCACGCCGCAGGTTTTCGCGCAGTTGCCGGACAATGCGGACGCGGCGCAGGTTCAGATAATGGTAATAAGCAAGGGTGCGACCCACACGCCGCGGCGCCTCCAGGCCCAGTGTAAAGCGCAGCAGGCGGCCACGGCTGACACGGTGCGTCCAGCGGAGTCGCGCCGCCAGTTCGATGCGTTCCACGGCCAGTTGGCGTAACAGCTCCGCCCGGCCCGGCTCCAATCCCTCGAGGCGCGCGTGCTGCTCACGCAGTTCGCCGCGCACCTGTTCCAGCGCGCTCAACGCGATGCGCGCACGATCCTCAAGCGACACCAGTTTCGCGAGCAGCGCGGTTTGCTGCTCCTGCACCGTTTGAAGCTCGGTGCGGGCGCCGCGAATCCGCTCCTGCAATGTCTCCAGGTCGCGTCCGTGACGCTCCTGTTCGACCGCCCCCGCGCTTTCCGGCACCGCACACCAGGACAGCACCGCCAGCCAGAGCACGGCCGTTCCACCACGCCGCGCCTCAACGCGCATGGCCGCCGGCAGACGACAACTGGCCGCCGGCAGACGACAACTTCAGCAAAGGCTTACCGGTCATCTGCCTGGGGATAGGCAGGCCCATGAGATGCAACATCGTGGGCGCCACATCGGCCAGGGTGCCGACGCCGCCGTTGAAGACCGCCTTGCGCCCGACATAGATCAGCGGCACGGGGTTACAGGTATGGGCGGTGTGTGCCTGGGCGCGCAGCTTTTCGGTCAGGTAACCGCGCAGTTGTTCGGCGTTGCCGTGATCGGCGGTGATCAACAATTCGCCGCCGGCTTTGTGTGCGGCGCGCCGCAGGCGGCCCAGGCACCGATCCAGGACCTGTACAGCCTGCACCGTGGCGCTTAGATCGCCGCTGTGGCCCACCATATCGGCGTTCGCATAATTGCAGATAATGGCATCGTACTTGCGGGCGCGCAGGGCCTGCTCCAGGTGCCCGGTAATCTCGTCGGCGCTCATCTCCGGACGCTGGTCATAGGTAGAGACCCGCGGCGAAGGCACCAGGATGCGATCTTCACCGGGCAGCACCGCCTCCTTGCCGCCATTGAAGAAAAACGTGACATGCGCGTATTTTTCGGTCTCGGCGATGCGCAATTGCCGCAATCCGAGATCGGCGATGTAAGCTCCGAAGGTGTTCTCCAGGTGCTCCGGGGGGAAAGCCGCCGGCAGATTCAGGCGCCTCCCGTAATGGGTCATGGTCGCGACGGCCCCCAGGCGCGGGTGCCGCGGGCGCGCAAACCCCTGGAAATTCTCCTCGCTGAAGGCGGCCGCCAATTGCCGCATGCGATCGGCCCGGTAGTTAGCGAAGACCAGCACATCCCCGTCCTCCATGCGCGCCACCGGGGCGTCCCCGGGCTGGATGAGGGTGGGTGAAACAAACTCGTCTCGCGCACCGCGTTCGTAAGCGTGATCCAGGGCGATCAGCGGGTCACCGTAAAGGTGTTCGCAGCGGCCGTTACAGATCAATTCATAGGTAGTGCGTGTGCGTTCCCAACGCTGGTTGCGATCCATCGCGTAATAACGACCGACGAAGGAACCGAATTCCCCCACCCCCAGGGCACGCATGCGGGCCAGCGCCCGATGCAGGGATTCAGCGGCGCTGCGCGGCGGCGTGTCCCGTCCATCCAGGAAAGCATGCAGGCGGATTTTGCGCACCCCCTCACGCGCCGCCAGGGCCATGCATTCCAGGAGAAAGTCCTCGTGCCCATGCACGCCCCCGGGGGACAACAGGCCGATGAGATGCAGCACGCTGTCATTCTCGACGGCCCGGCGGCAGACCGAGAGCAGCACGGGGTTGGCAGCGAAGCCGCCATCCTCGATGGCGCGCGTGATGCGCGTAAACTCCTGGTCGACGACGCGTCCCGCGCCCAGGTGCATATGCCCCACCTCGGAGTTGCCCATCTGCGTCGGCGGCAGTCCCACCTCCAGGCCGGAGGCGTTCAACAACATGTGCGGAGCGGTGCTCCAAAGCCGATCCCAGTTCGGCTTACGCGCACTGTGAATGGCGTTGTATTCGGTGGTCTCTGTATAGCCCCAGCCATCCAGAATAATCAGCAGCAACGGCCTGTGGAGGGAGGGGAGACGCGAAGCGGGGGGAGTGCTCAAAAAATGCGCCTGCGGGCGGATGAAGAGGAATACACGTCATGGGACCGGGTCGATGCGCTATGCCCCGGAACCGGATCAGTGTAACAAAAGCACCACCTGGATACAGCGTGCGGCACCGTTCACGCACCCCCGGCGCAGGCCGGCGGCGCGCGGTATAACCGGGAAGAGCGATCGCAGGCGCGCCAGGGCGCCGCGGGTCCCGGGCAATTCCGAGACAGGGACAGCCATTTGAAACGTGCGCCGGCAGCCCCGGGCAACAGCAGCCAATGCGCCTCCTGCAAGGATTCCAGCCGCTCCCGCGAGGTGCCTGGTTGCAGTTCCTTCAGCATCTCGGGCAGGCCGCAGGCAAGCAGCCAGGGAGCCTGTTCCGCATAACCTTCCAAGGTCAGGCCGCAGGATTTCCCAGCCTCGGCCAGCGCGGAAAAATCTACCGCGGCGCTGATATCCTGCAGACCCGGCAGGAAGAAAGGATCGAAATGCGCCCGCTGCCGGTAATGACAGATCAGGGTGCCGTCCAAGCGTTGCGCATGGTAATACTCGTGGCGCGGATAACCGTAATCCAAAAACAGCAGTTGGCCGCGCCGCAGGGGCGCCGCCAGTTCGGCGAGAAATACCGGTAGACGCGGACAGCATTCCGTGCTGTAGCCCTCGGGCCAGCCGCCGGGTGGTTCCGGCAGGCCCCCGGCGATCGCCGCAAGACACGCGTCCGGATCGGTCTCGGTCCAGGCGAGAGCCCCGTCATCCCAGGTCACCCGCAGTTCCCGCCAGCGCCCGCCGCGCCGGTGCAAGCGCTGCACCGGCAGGGCATCCAGGAGCTCCAGCCCCAGCACCAGCCCGCTGAAAGGCCGCGCGGGCATCGCCTTCGGCCAGGACAACCGGGCGAAGCACTTCGGCGTCAGCGCCGCACGCAGCAGCTCCCGCTGGCGGCGGCGCAGGACCGGGCTGCGTTCCAGGATACGATAGCGCCGCGGCAGCCGTCCCAAGCGCGCCAATTCCGGCAACAGCCCGCGGCAGAGCGCGGCGTCGCCGGCTCCTACTTCCAAGATTTCGTCGAGTTCCGGCAAACGCGCGTAATAGCGCGCCAGGCAACGGGCAAACAGCCCGGAACGGGTACTCGCGGTGACAAAATCCCCATCTGCACCGAAAAGCACCGCGCCGACGCCGTAATAGCCGAGCCGCGGGTCATACAATACCTGCTCCTGGTAGTCTGCAAAGCTGAGCGGCCCGTGCGCGCGGATGCGCTGCTTCAGGGCCGCGCACAGTCTTTCGCTGCGACGCAGCCCGGCGCGTCCCGGAGCCGGGGCGGCGGCGCCTTCACCCGCTCCCCGGTTTCTCTTATCGGGCTGATTCGCTGCTGTCAGTTCCATGCACACACGCCACCCAAAGCGCAACGCGCCTCACGGTGCGCCACGTCATAGCTGAGCCGCGGGTCGTACAACACCTGCTCCCGGCAGGCTGCAAGACAGTCGCTCGCAACCCCGCTGCCCGCGCCCCGGTTCCTTTTATCGGGCTGATTCCCTACCATGAGTTCCATGCACACACGCCACCCAAAGCGCAACGCGCCTCACGGTGCGCCGCCGGCATGAGCCGGACGGCAACCACACCCCGGGTCGCGCTGATCACCGGCGCGGCGCGTCGCGTCGGCAAGGCCATCGCGCGGGAACTGCACCAGGCCGGGTTGTGCGTGGCTATCCACCATCATCGCTCGGGGGTTGAAGCGGCGGCCCTGGCCGAGGAACTGGAAAGCCTGCGGGCGGACAGTACGCTGCTCGTGTGCGCCGACCTGCTGGATGCCGCGGCCCGGGACGAATTGGTGCCGACGGTATTGCGCCGCTGGCAACGGCTGGATATCTTGGTGAACAATGCCGCTCGCTTCTACCCGGTGGTGCTGGAAACGCTGCGGGAAGCCGATTACCGGGAGATGCTGGGCGTCAACCTGGAAGCACCCTTATGGCTGAGCAGTTCCGCCGCCCCGGCGTTACGCCGCGCGCGCGGCTGCATCCTGAACCTGACCGACATTTACGCCCGACGGCCGTTGCCTGGATACGCAATCTATTGCACCACCAAGGCGGGGCTGACCGGACTGACCCGCGCCCTGGCCCGTGAACTGGGTCCGGAAATACGGGTCAACGCCGTAGCCCCCGGCGTCGTACTCTGGCCGGAACAACGTTCCGAGCAGGAACGCGCGGAATTACTGACCCGGGTGCCCATGGGCCGTGCCGGAGAACCCGCGGACATCGCCCGCGCGGTGCGTTTCCTGGCCCTGGAGGCCGACTACATCACGGGACAGGTACTGACCGTGGACGGCGGCCGCGAACTGTATTGTTGAGCGTTCCGTACGTACGGCGGGAGCGAAGCGTTTCACTTGAGCCCGGGAAGATGCGCGTCCCGAAACCATCGCCGGAGAGCATCGTCATACCACCATGATTGCCGATCCACCAAGTCCCTGACCGCCGCCGAATTCTTTGAGTAATATTGGAAGCGGGTTGACACCAGGGCGCTCTTCCCGGTCTCCGGATCGACGACGATATCCAGGACCTCGTAGCGGCTGACCTCCACCTCGCTCAAGGCGTTGGTTTTGGGGGCGGCCGCGCCACCCCGCGCGGCCGCGCCATCCTTCCCCGGGCGCAACCGCACGAACCTGGCGGCCTCCTGGGCATCCCCCCAGCGCAACGCCAGCGCAAACTGTCGGGTCGCATCCCTCAACAGATTAATGCGCTCGAACTCCTTGCGGTTTTCCTGGCAGGCACAGAGCAGCAGCAACCCCAACAAGGCCCCCCAGGCAGGCAGGCCCGGCCGGGCGCGGCTTATTTCTTGGTGTGGGAACATGGCAACAGCAGGAACATGGGTTGCAGGCATGAATGAAAACCCGCCAGGGGGAATGTCCGCCCCGCGGAGCATGCATCAACATGCATTGTGTATGCACCAAGGGTGGCGCGTTCCGATACTGCCGCGCAGCATAACACAGGGCGCGCGCGGCCTCCTAAGCATCTTGCACCGCGCCCTTCCAGGCCAGGGACACGCGCTGCATGGCCGGACGCACCCCACTGAAATCACGCCACATGCGGGCGTAACTTCGCCCATGTATCGGATGGCGCCGTGCGCCCGCGAGTTGCGCGAGCGGGTAAAGCACGAAGGCATAGCGTTCGATATCCGGATGCGGAAGGCGGAGCCTCCCCTCCTCGAGGATCAAGTCGTCATAGAGCAGGAGATCCAGGTCCAGAGAACGCGGCATACAACGATCCGCGCCGCGCCGACGCCCCTGCCGGCGCTCAATCATGCGCAAGCGTTCCGGCAACGCGCACGGCGCCGACTCCGTATGCAGTTCCGCCACCAGGTTATAAAAATCCGCCCCGCCGCCTACCGCGGGATTACGGTACACCGGCGACAGGCGCATCGCGCCAAACAGTGCGCCCAGGGCGTCCACCGCGTCCGACAGTTGCCGTTCCGGGTCCAGGTTGCTGCCAAGCGCTACAAAAATAAGCGCCATCTATTCACGGCGGCCGCGCTCCAGCACGACTCCCACGCCGTGGCTGCGGCGCAGGGCTCCCGGTTTGTTGATACGCAGCCGCAACCATGACACGCCGAACTCTTCCTGCAGTAATTTTGCAAGTGCGCAGGCCAGGGCTTCCACTAAATGAAATTGACTGCCTTCCACGAATTCCACCACGCGGCGGGAAACTTTCTTATAATCAAGGGTGTCAGCAATCTTGTCGCTGCGGGCGCAACGATCCAGGTTCACTCCCAGTTCCAGGTCCACCAGCACGGGCTGTCGAATACCCCGTTCCCAATCGTAGATACCGATCACGGTGTCTGCCCGCAATTGTTCCAGAAAGATAATATCCATCATTCAGCCTCGCAAAGCGCCCACTGCACGCGGGAACCGCTTTCATCATGTCTATGATATCCATCGCGCTAATCCTTGCGAGCTACCTGCTTGGCTCCATCAGCTGCGCTATCATAGCCTGTCGTATCCTTGCTGTTTCCAACCCGCGTTACGGCGGTTCAGGCAACCCCGGCACCAGCAACGTGCTGCGCCTGTACGGCTGGCGCGCGGCGCTGCCCACCTTGGGCGGAGACGTGTTGAAGGGTTCCCTGTCGGTGCTGCTGGCCGCCTGGCTGGCGCGCCGGGGCGTGGTGCCTCACCTTCTCCCCTTGTTCTGCGCCGCGGCCACCGTGCTCGGGCATATCTACCCGGCCTATTCCGGCCTGCGCCACGGCGGCAAGGGCGTTGCCACCCTGTTCGGCACGCTGTGCGCCCTGCACTGGATGCTGGGGCTGTTGTTCATGGGCGGCTGGCTGGCGCTGGCGGGGCTTAGCCGGTATGTTTCCGTCGCCTCCCTGGGTGCCGCGGCCTGCGTGAGTATCGCGGCTCCGCTGGTGTTGCGGGAAACGGCGGCGGCTTTTATCTACGGGGGATTGTTCCTGCTCCTTCTGTGGCGCCACCGCGACAACCTGAAGCGCCTGAAGCAGGGCACGGAGAACCGCTTCAGCCTAAAGCCCATCGGCTTCTGAGGCAGCGGCCGCGCGCGGTGCGCCCAGGCTTTCCAGTTCCGGGAGCGGCCAGCGCGCCCGCACCGTAAAATCAAGCGACTGGCGGCATCCCGCCTGCAAACGCAGGCAGCCGGCCAAGGCGATCATCGCGCCGTTGTCGGTGCAAAACTCCGGCCGTGGACAATAGACCTGCACCCCCAATTCCGCAGCCAACTCTGCCAGGCCGGCGCGCAATTGCCGGTTGGCGCTTACTCCACCCGCGGCCACGAGACGCCGCAGGCCGGTCTCACGCAGGGCCAGGCGGCATTTGATCAGCAGGGTCTCTACCGCGGCCTCCACGAATTCGCGTGCCAGGTCCGCGCGCTCCAGCGCCGTCCCGGCGCGCGCGCGCCAGGCGTGTAAAGCGGCCGTTTTCAGCCCACTGAAACTGAAATCCAGGCCCGGCCGCGTGGTCATGGGACGCGGTAACCGCACCCGGCCCGGTCGGCCTGTTTCCGCCAGGCGCGCCAAGGCCGCGCCGCCTGGATAAGGCAAGCCCAGCAACCGCGCGGTTTTGTCAAAGGCCTCGCCCACGGCGTCATCCAGCGACTCTCCCAGCAGACGGTAGACGCCGGGGCGCGTCACCTCCACCAACTGCGTGTGACCGCCGGAGACCAGCAACGCCAAGTAGGGAAACTCCGGGGCCGGGCTTTCCAGCAAGGGCGCCAGCAGGTGCCCTTCCAGGTGATGCACCCCCACCGCGGGAATCTCTAAACCATAAGCCAGGGCGCGGGCAAAGGCCGCTCCCGCCAGGAGCGCCCCGGAAAGGCCCGGCCCGGCAGTGTAAGCCACTCCATCCAAATCCCCGCGCGCCAGGCCCTGCCGCTCCAAGAGCTGCTTCAGGAGGGGCAGCAATCTCCTGAGATGATCTCTCGAAGCCAGTTCCGGAACCACCCCGCCGTATTTCCGGTGCACTTCAGCCTGGCTGTGCACCTCGTGCCCAAGCAGGCCGCGCTCCGAGTCATACAGCGCGACACCCGTCTCGTCGCAGGAACTTTCAATCCCCAATACCCGCTGCAATGCATACCTCCGAATCCCTCTTCGAGTCCCCCGGGTCCTCAAGGCACGGGACTGTTCCGGAGACCATTATAGTTTCAATCGCGCGGACACTGGCGGGCGCCATGCGGATTTGCTAGAATAGCGCACCTGTCGCGTGGCGGAAATCCATTCCCAGTGGAGAGCTTCCGGTCCGTCCGCTACACCGTCTTTCCCCGGCACCGTTCACAGGTGCTCCTCGTCGTATAACAGGAATCGTCCCCCCTATGCCCAACGTTAGAATCAAGGAAGGCGAGTCTTTTGACGTCGCCCTGCGGCATTTCAAACGCGCTTGCGAACGGGCCGGCATCCTGGCCGAGGCACACCGTCGCGGCTCCTATGAAAAGCCCACCCAGGTGCGCAAGCGCAAGGCTGCCGCAGCCATTAAGCGCCTCCAGAAAAAGCTGCTCAAGAACAGTCAGCTTCCCAGTCAAAACAAGCAGAAGCTCACCCGCAACCGCTATTATTCAGCCTGACCGGGAAGGGAGTGCGGTGAGCGAACTCCTGCGGCGCATTCAGACAGACACCCAGAATGCCATGCGCGCCAGGGAACGGGAACGGGTTGGCACCCTGCGTTTTATCAGCGCGGCGATCCTCCGGGTTGAAAAAGACCAGCGGCGGGAGTTGAGCGACGCCGAGGTGCTGGGCGTCTTGGAGCGCCTGGCCAGGCAATACCGGGAGACACTTGAGGCATACCAACAGGCTGGCCGCGAGGACCTGGTGCGCAAGGAAAGCGCGGAACTGGAATGTCTGCAAGAGTACCTGCCCAGGCCCTTGAGCGAGGAAGCGTTGACAGGGCTGATCCGGGAAGTACTGGCTGAGAGCGGCGCACAATCCATGCGCGATATGGGCCGCGTCATGCGGCAGCTGCAGCCGCGACTCGCGGGCCGCGCCGATATGCGCGCGGTTGGGGAACATGTCAAGCGGCTCCTGACTCCCCCTTAGGCTGCCGGGGGGCACGCTCGAGAAACCCGTGGCCACCCACATCCCCCAAGCTTTTCTTCAGGAACTGCTCGCCGCCACCGATGTCGTAGATGTCATCGGCGCACACCTGCAATTACGCCGCGCCGGCGCGGAATACAAGGCGCTTTGCCCTTTCCACGAAGAAAAAACTCCTTCCTTCCAGGTCAGCCCTCGCAAACAGTTCTTTTACTGTTTCGGCTGCCACGCCTCGGGGGACGCCATCGGTTTCCTGACGCGTTACCGTAACCTGGATTTCCCAACCGCCGTGGAGGAACTGGCGCATCGGGCCGGACTGCAGGTCCCGCGCACCGCCTCCGCCCGGGACCCAGGCGCCGACGCGGCCGCGCGGCAAGAGAACCAAATGCTGTACACGCTGCTGGAGCGTGCCGCAAGCTACTACTCCGCCCAGTTACAACGGCAACCCCGCGCCCAGGAGTACCTGGCCCGGCGCGGACTCAATCCAGACACCCTGAAACAATTTCAAGTGGGCTTCGCCCCGCCAGGCACCAGCCTGGTGCCTAAACTGCGCCGGGACGGTGTCGGCATGGAAGCACTGCGCCGCTCCGGGTTGAGCAGCGAAGACGGCCATCGGGACCGCTTCCACAACCGCATCATCTTTCCCATCCGCGATCCGCGCGGCCGGGTCGTGGGCCTGGGCGGCAGAGTGCTCGAGTCCGGCGAGGCTCAGCGCCGTCCCAAGTACCTGAATTCCCCGGAGACTCCCATCTTCCACAAGCGCAGGGAACTTTACGGCTTCTACCAGGCGCCGGGCACACCCCGGCCCGAACGCTACTACCTTGTGGAAGGCTACCTGGACGTCCTCACCCTGGAGCAGCATGGCGTCTCCGGCGCCGTCTCGGCCTTGGGCACCGCTGTCACGCAAACGCACCTGGCGCGCCTGCTGCGCGCCCGCCCCAGGCTCACCATTTGCCTGGACGGCGACACGGCAGGCAGGCAGGCGGCGCGCCAGGTATTGGAGCGCAGCCTGCCCCTGCTGGAAGGCGGCCGAGAGCTGCATTTCTGTTTCTTGCCAGAGGGGGAAGACCCTGACAGCTTCGTCCGCAAGCACGGTGCGACGGCCTTTACCAGTAAAGAGCTGTGCCAGCCGTTGTCCATTTTTTTTCTGAAGCTGTTCCTGGAAGGGGCTGATCTGAACAGCACGGAGGGACGCGGCGCCGTGCTCGCCCGCGCCCGGGAACCGCTCCGGCAAATTCCGGATCCCATTCTGCGCAAAGGTTTCATCCGGGAACTGGCGCGGGCCGCCCATAGCCCCCCGGAGGAACTGGAAGCCTTGGTCAGCGGCGGGCAGGGCAGCCGTGCGCCCAGGATGGCTGATGCCACGTCCGCCACGCCGCCGCGCGCACGGGGAAACCCTCCTGGGCCGCTTTCCAGGATCATCAGCCTGCTGCTTCTGTACCCGGAGTTCGCCGCTGATTTCACCCCCGATTCCACCGGGGCACGGCTCCTGGCGGAGCTGCGGGAGCCGGGCCTGGACTTCCTGTTGCAATTGTTGGAGTTCCTGCGACAACATCCGGACAGTAATTGCGCGGGCATTCTGCACCACTGGCGCGACAGCCCTTACGCGAAAAGGCTGCGGGAGCTCGCCGCCCGCACGGAACCCCTGGAGGACAAGGCGGCGGTGCGGCTGGAATTCCAGCAGGCCATCGTACCGCTATGGCGGAAACTCGCCCGGCAATCCGTGCGCAAAGCGGGGGACGCTATCAGGGAACTGCTGCGTAAGGCGCCGGAGGCGCGCTCCGACCTTGAACAGCAAAGTTTGCGGGCACTACAGGAGAACCAGCACCGTCTCAAGAAATGGGCGGCGCACACGGAAGCGGCTGCACAGGATCCAGAGGAACTGCAAAGCCTGCGGGAGGAAACCAGGCGCTGCCTCGGGGAATACGCGGCGCACACGGCGGCGCCTCCACGGAATACAGGGGAACAGCAAGGCCCGCCGACCCCCGGCCGCGACACTCCCTCCCCCGCCGGAGACAACTCAAGACCATAATTCATCCCTGGAAGCTGAAGGATAAAGTCTTGTCAAAGGGTTCACGTCATCCTATAATGGTCGCAATCCGACGCGGGGTAGAGCAGTCTGGTAGCTCGTCGGGCTCATAACCCGAAGGTCGCAGGTTCGAATCCTGCCCCCGCAACCACTTCAATTTTTTCTCCCCGCCTTCCGCTGGTCTTCCCCCGGCGTCCGAAAACTGCTCCGTGAGGATTCGCCCCCGGCACCCCGTGAGGGTCCGCCCCCCGGCCATGGCGGCCTCGATCCCCGATGCGCACCCATTCCTCCAGGTGGCCTCTCTCGCGCGGCCGTCTCACTCAAGGACTCCCAGGGCCTTGAGCTTTACCAGGCTCCCGGTGTTGTCATGGCGATAGAGCATATAGTCATTCCCGCCGCCGGCCGGGGTCTGCGCATGATGCCCGTGAGCCGCGCCGTGCCCAAGGAGTTGCTGCCGCTGGCGGACCGCCCGCTGATCCATTACCTGGCCGTGGAAGCCTGCCTGGCCGGGGCGCGTGAATTGCTGTTCGTGGTCAGGAAAGGCGCCACCGCGCTGCAGCGCTACTTCGAACACGACGCCCGACTGCTGGCCGATTTGCGCGCCGCCGGTCGGGGGGGCGCCGCGGACGATCTGGAATGGTTGCATGCGCGCGGGGTGCGGGTGCGCGCGGTGCCGCAGGAACATCCACGCGGCCTGGGAGATGCGATCCTGTGTGCGCGCGCGGCCGTGGGCAAAACGCACTTCGGTGTGATGCTGCCGGATGTATGGGTACACCCCCCCGAAACGGGCATGCCGGCCTTGGCCGCGTGTTTTCAACGCGACGCCGAGAGCAGCGTATTGCTCGACCGGGTGCCGGCCGGGGAAGTCCAAAAATACGGTATCGCCGCCACCAGGAGGCGGCCCGGAGGCGGCTTATGGTTGCGCGGCGTCGTGGAAAAACCAGGGCCCGCCACAGCGCCCTCCAGGCTGGCGCTGGTCGGCCGCTATCTCCTGCCCCCGGAGATTTTTCCCTTGCTGGAGCGCGCGGCGCCGCAACACGGCGGTGAGATACAGTTGACGGACGCCTTGGCGGCTCTACTGGAAGAGCAGCCGGTGCAAGGTCTGCGTTGCAGGGGCAAAGTACATGACTGCGGACACCCGGCCGGCTACATGCGCGCTTTCACGGTGGCAACACGCCTCCGCCTGCAGTCGCGGCCCGCGGATTGAGTAGTTCCGGCACAGTGCGTTCCCTGGCGGTCTGGCGGCGCCTGGAAGCACACGCCGAGCGCCTGCGGGGCCGGCCGTTGCGAGCGCCGGGGCGACCAGGCCGGGGCCAACGCCTGCGCCTGGAAGGCCTGGAGGTGGATTTTTCGGGCCAGCGCCTGGATGCCCCGGCACTGCGGGAGCTCCTGTCCCTGGCCCGACAACGCGCCGTGCGGCGCGGCATTCGGGAGTTGTTCGATGGCGCCCCGGTCAATTTCAGCGAAAACCGCGCCGCCTTGCACCCGGCCTTGCGCGCGCCTCCCGGGAAGCGTTTCCGGAACCGCGGCCGGGATGTGCTGCCGGCCGTGCTGCGCGAACGCCGGCGGTTGCTGGAGTGGGCGGCGCGCCTGCGGGACGGCTCCTGGCGCGGCGCCACCGGGGAGCGCATCCGGGAACTGGTGGTGCTGGGCTGCGGCGGTTCCGAATTGGGAGCGCGCCTGGTATGCCATGCGCTGGGCCCGGCGCTGGGACAGGAAGCACCGCTCCGGGTGCATTTCGTGTCAGGCTTGGACGGCGCGCGTTTAGCTGACCTGTTGCCCACGCTACGGCCCGAGTGCAGCCTGCTGGTCGTGGCCTCTAAATCCATGACGACGCCGGATACCCTGGGCAATGCCGCCGACGCCCTGGCCTGGCTGCGTACCGTCCCGCAACTCAGCCGGGAACCGGCCCGTCATTGCGTGGCGATCACAGCCCGGCCGCGCGCGGCGGTGCGCCGCCTGGGAGTGAAGCCCCGCCGGGTGCTGCACATCTGGGATTGGGTCGGCGGCCGCTATTCACTCTGGTCGGCCATGGGCTTCCCCATCGCGGCGTCCCTGGGCGCGGAGGCTTTCCTGGAGCTGCTGGCCGGGGCGCACACCCTGGATCAGCACTTCCGGCGCGCGCCGCTGGCGCGTAACCTGCCGGTGCTGCTCGCGTTATTGGACATCTGGAACCTGAATTTCCTGCATATCGACAACCGAATTGTGCTGCCCTACGACCACGACCTGCGTGATCTGCCGGCCCACTTGACCCAGCTGGAAATGGAGAGCCTGGGCAAAACGGTCACCCGCGCGGGATCGGCGGTGGACTATCGCACCGGCGGCGCGGTCTGGGGTGACCTGGGCTTCAACGCCCGCCATTCCTTCCTGCAGCTTCTACACCAGGGCAACCTGCCGGTGGCCCTGGAACTGATCCTGACCGGGCGGCCGCGGCGCCCCGGCGGCGCGGCGCGGCACCGCCTGGCGACCAAGGCGGCCCTGACGCAAGGCGCGTACTTCGCCCGCGGTCGGAAACATCCGGAAGCATGGAGCCGCTATCCGGGCGGAAGGCCACAGACGCTGATTCGGGTGCAGCGTCTGACGGCACGGCTGCTGGGTATGCTTATCGCCGCCTATGAACACAAGGTTTACACCCAAAGCCTGGTCTGGGACATCAACGCTTTTGACCAGCACAGCGTGGACCATGGAAAGCGCGTCTGAGCACGGGCGCACCCAGCCGGAGAGTTCCATCCATGGCTGATGACCGCAACGCCCAGGCCTGCATCCTGGACAGCGCTCTTGAGCAACGGCGCACCCAACCGGAGGGCTCCGCCCATGGCTGATAACGGCAAGCCCCAGGCGTGCGCGCTTGAGCAACGGCGCACCCAACCGGAGGGCTCCGCCCATGGCTGATAACGGCAAGCCCCAGGCGTGCGCGCTTGAGCAACGGCGCACCCAACCGGAGGACTCCGCCCATGGC
>JABAAT010000019.1 GCA_014238615.1 Gammaproteobacteria bacterium
CTAGAGGTTTTTCATCTCCTGGATCAGGCGTGCCAGGGCCTGTTGGCCGTCGCCGAAGAGCAGGCGGCTGCGTTCTGCGTAGAACAGGGTGTTGTCCACGCCGGAGAAGCCGCGCCCGCGCCCGCGCTTGATGATGATGCAGTTGCGGGCCCGGTCCACATCCAGGATGGGCATACCGTAAATGGGACTGGAGCGGTTACTGCGTGCTTCCGGATTCACGACATCGTTGGCTCCGATCACCAGGGCGACATCGGTCACCGGGAAGTCGGTGTTGATGTCCTCCAGGTCCTCGATCAGGTCGTAAGGCACTCCGGCCTCGGTCAACAGTACATTCATGTGCCCGGGCATGCGCCCGGCGACCGGGTGAATGGCGAAGCGTACCTGCACTCCGTGCTGTTGCAGCAGGCGGCTGAATTCCCAGAGTTTGTGCTGTGCCTGGGCCACGGCCATGCCGTAGCCGGGCACAATGATCACGCTCTCGGCGTAGGCCATGACGGCACTGGCGTCGTTGGCGCCGATCTCTTTCATTTCCCCTTCCACCGAGACGCTGCTCGTTTCCCCGAAGCGCGAAAAGAGCACCCTGGTGATGGAACGATTCATGGCCTTGGCCATCAGCCGGGTGAGCAGGGTGCCGGCGGCGCCGACCACGGTGCCCGCGATCAGCATGGCGGCATTCCCCAGCACAAAGCCTTCCAGGCCGACCGCGAGGCCGGTGTAGGCGTTGTAAAGCGAGATCACCACCGGCATATCGGCACCGCCGATGGGCAAGGTCATGAGCACTCCGTAGCCGAGGGACAAGAGAAAGAAGACAGCCACCAGCCCCGGCTGGGGGGATTCACCAAGGCACAGCAACAGGCCCGTCAGGACGGCGGCGCCGAGCACCAGGAAGTTACAGAATTGCTGGCCGGGGAAATAAAAGCTGCGCTGCAGCCAGCCCTGCAGCTTGGCGAAGGCAATGAGAGAGCCGGAGAAGGAAACGGCGCCGATCAATCCGCCCAGCACGGCCAGGGTCGTGATCAGCTGGCCATGGGCCTCCGGGCGGAGCAGCTCCAGCGCCGCGATGCAGGCCGCCGAGCCGCCTCCCATGCCGTTGTACAGGGCCACCATCTGCGGCATGGCGGTCATGGCCACGTGACGGCCCGTGTACCAGGCCACGGCTGCTCCCAACGCCATGGCCGTCAGCATGAGTACCAGGTTGGTCAGCGGCATGCCGATGAACGTGGCCAGCACCGCCGCCACCATGCCGGCTCCGGCCCACAGCACGCCGCGGCGCGCGGTGACCGGAGAGCTCATCTGCTTCAGGCCGACAATGAAGAGTACGGCGGTCGCGAAGTAGATCAGCTCGGCCCAGATCGGGGAAGCGCTCACGAATCCCGATCCACTGGGCCCGGTCGGCCGCGCCGGAACATCTCCAGCATGCGCTCGGTCACCACGTAGCCGCCCACGGCGTTGCCGGCGCCCAGCAGCACTCCTACGAAGCCGATGATCAACTGCAGCGGTTCTCCCGGGTCGGCGTGCGCCAGGATCACCATGGCACCCACCACCACGATGCCGTGAATGAAGTTCGAGCCGGACATCAGCGGCGTATGCAGAATCACCGGCACCCGGGCGATGACTTCGTAGCCGGTGAAGGCGGCCAGCATAAAGATGTATAAGGCGACGAAGATCTCGCTCATTGTGCTTGCTCTCCAGGTGCCGCCGCTTCGTAGCAAAGCTTACCGTGCTTGCAGAGGCAGGATTCGCGCACGATAGCGTCTTCCCAGTCCGGGTTGAGAGCGCCGTCCCGCACCAACAGCTTCAGCATCTGGGCCAGGTTCCGGGCATACAGTTCGCTGGCCTGGGGGGCCATCTCCGCGGCGGCGTTCAAGGGACCATAGACCTGCACTCCCTCCCGCGTGGTGCTCCAGGTTCCGGGCTGGGTGACTTCGCAGTTGCCGCCGGAAGCGGCGGCCAGATCGATGACCACCGCGCCTGACGCCATGCGTTTGCTCATGGCGGCGCTGATGATGCGCGGCGCCGGCCGGCCGGGGATTTCGGCGGTGGTGATCAGGATGTTGCTTTTGGCCACGGCCTCGGCCAGGAATTCCTGTTGGCGCTGTTTTTCTTCCTCGGTCAGGTCGCGCGCGTAGCCGCCTTCGGTCTCGGCGCTGATGCCGCTGTCCAGAAAGCGCGCACCCAGCGATACCACTTGTTCGCGCGTGGCGCTGCGTACGTCGAAAGCTTCCACCAGGGCGCCCAGACGCTTCGCGGTGGCGATGGCCTGCAGGCCGGCCACGCCCGCGCCTACCACCAGCACCCGGGCCGGGCGCACGGTGCCGGTGGGTGTGGTCAGCATCGGCAGGAAGCGTCCGTAGCGTTCCGCCGCCAGCAATACGGCGCGATACCCGGCGATGGAGCGCTGCGAGGAGAGCGCGTCCATGGCCTGGGCGCGGGTGCTGCGCGGCAGCAACTCCAGGGCGAAGGCCGTGTCCCCCCGCTCGCAGAGGAGCCGCACCAGTTCTGGGCGTTGCAGCGGCTCCAGGAAGCCCAGCAGCGTTCGTTCCCGTGGCCAGGCACGCAATGCTTCGAGAGACGGCGGACCGAGCCGCAGCAGGATCTCGGCGGTCTCCGACAAGCGCCCGGAGTCCACCGGTTCGGCCCCGGAGGCCGCGTAAGCGGCGTCGCTGAACCCCGCGCCGGCGCCGGCGCCCTGTTCCACCAAGACACGCAGACCGTCCTGCACCAGGCGGCCGGCGACTTCCGGAGTCAGTGCAACCCGGGCTTCCGCCCCCGCCCGTTCCGCGCTGACCGCAATACATACACTCAATGAACCAATCTCCGTGCCCAAGGTACCGTGTGGTACATTCTACCGGGGTTTCGTGCCTTTCCGGAGCCGCTGCTCCGGACGACCCAGCCATTCGAGTCCCCCCAGGTAGGGGTGCAGAGGCTCGGGAATACGTATCCGCCCATCGGCCTGCTGATGGTTCTCCAGGAGCGCGATGAGCGCGCGTCCCGCCGCCACCCCGGAACCGTTCAAGGTATGCAGGGGCTGCACCTTGCCGGTGCGCGGATCGCGCCACCTTGCCTGCATGCGGCGCGCCTGGAAATCCCGGCAATTGCTGCAGGAAGACACTTCCCGGTAACGCTGCTGGCCCGGCAGCCAGGCTTCCAGGTCATACGTCTTGGCAGCCGCGAAGCCGAGGTCGCCCGCACACAGGTTCACCACCCGGTAGGGCAGTTCCAGGCGTTGCAGCACCTGTTCCGCGTGTCCGGTCAGTTCCTCCAGGGCCCGCTCCGAATCTGCCGGCGCCACGATTTGCACCAGCTCCACTTTTTCGAACTGGTGCTGACGCAGCAGGCCACGCGTGTCCTTGCCGTAAGAACCCGCCTCGCTGCGATAGCAGGGAGTCCAGCAGGCGAAGCGCAACGGCAGCTCCTCGGCCTCCAGGATACGCTCGCGCACCAGGTTGGTGACCGGCACCTCCGCGGTGGGCACGAGGTACAGATCAAAATCTTGAATACGGAACAGGTCCGATTCAAACTTGGGCAGTTGTCCGGTCCCGTAGAGGCATTCGGCATGCACCATGTGCGGCACGCTGAGTTCCTCGTAGTCATGCTCGCGGGTATGCATATCCAGCATAAACTGGATGAGCGCCCGATGCAGCGCGGCCAGTTCCCCGCGCAGCACGGAGAAACGTGAACCGGACAGGCGCGCCCCCGCTTCCAGGTCCAGCAGCCCGAGGTCCTCACCCAGGCGCACGTGGTCACGCATCGGGAAGTCCCGCTCCACCGGGCGTCCCCAGTTGCGCACCTGCTGATTTTGCTGTTCCCCAGAGCCGTCCGGCACATCCGCGTCCGGCAGGTTGGGGAGTTCGCCCAGCAGTTCTTCAAGCTTTGCACGCACCTCCCGCAAGTCTTCCTCGGCCGACTGCAGCTCCCGTCCCAGCCGGCTGACCTGCTCCAGCAGGGGGCCGGGCTGCTCCCCCTGTTGTTTCATCCGCCCGATGCGATCGGACAACTCGTTGCGCCGGCGGCGCAAGCCCTGGGCACGCACCTGGAATTGCTTACGGCGTCGTTCCAGGTCACCGAAGAGCTTGAGATCCAGGCGCACCCCCCGACGCGCCAGGAGCCGGGCCGTGTCCTCGATGTCACGGCGCAATCGTTGGGGATCCAGCATGGTGCTTCAGAGGCGTCAGGTTCAGGCCAGGCGGAAAGGGGTGCGCGGCAGTTGCGTTCCGATCCAGCAGGCAACCAGGCAGAGCGTGATGCTGAGCAGTACGTAGAGCAGCGCGTGCAGCCGCTCCCCCTCCCGCAGCAGCAACTGCGTTTGCAGGGAAAAAGCCGAGAAGGTGGTAAAAGAGCCGAGCAGCCCAATCGCCAGCCCCTCCCGCAGCGGTGCGGACATCCACCCCGAATCCGTGTCGGCACCCGTGCCGGCACCCGTGCCGACGTACAGCATGCCGATGCAGAAAGAACCCAGCACATTCGCAAGCAGGGTGCCCAGCAGCGTGGCAGGGCCCAGCATGTACTGCATGGTGCAGTTCAGTCCGTAACGCAACAGGGCGCCGGCGGCTCCGCCGACGCCGATATAGAACGCCACCTGCATCAGTGGAAAGACTGTTCGGGTCCCAGGCGGGCGGGACTCCGTCCCCGGCGCACCCGGGGAGCCATGGTGACTGGCATGGTGACTGGCAGATGCATGGCACGCGGGAACTGCAGCGTTCAGCGCCTGGGGAGCGGACCCCAATCGGGGTCGCTGATTTTGCCCTGGTTGCTGAGAATGCGACGCTGCTGCTTGCCGTCCAGGGAAATCAGGGAAAGGTGAGCGGCACCGGCCTCTCGGCCCGCGCAGATGAGGAGTTCTCCCCCGGGTGCGAAAGCCACCGCGCTGTTCAGGTTGGAAGTGGTGAGCATCCGCAGGTCTCCGTACTGATCTTGAAGCGCTACCTGGAAGCCCGTTCTTGCGCCATGGATCATGACCAGGTGCTTGTCGTCCGGAGAGAGGTCCGCCTGGGCGTTGTAGCTGCCGTTAAAAGTGAGGCGCCGCGGGACGCCGCCGCGGGACGCCACCTTGTATATCTGGGGCCCGCCGCTGCGATCCGAGGTGAACAAAATGTGGTTCCCGGTGCTGTCCCAAAGCGGTTCCGTATCGATGGCGGGATTTCGGGTGATGCGCTGCAGGAGGTTACTCGACAGGTGCAGCACGTAGATTTCCGCATTACTGTCCTTGGAGAGAACCAGGGCCAGGCGTTCTCCGTCCGGAGCCCAACTGGGTGCGGTGTTGAGTCCGGGCGTGGGGGGAAGCACCTGGTCCTCACCGCTGTCCAGGGTCAGGATGTGCACCCGCGTGCCCTGGTCTCCCAGGGCGACGTAGGCCAGGCGCTTTCCGTCCGGTGCCCAGTCGGGAGAAAGCAGTGCCTGGGCGGAATCCACCACGGCCAGCGCGTTGGCACCATCGTAGTCCGCCACGTAGAGACGATGGCGTTCTCCCGCGGCGGTCTGTTCCTGGACCACGTAGGCGATACGGGTGGAGAAGAATCCCGGGCGTCCGGTGAGCCGCTGGAAGACCAGGTCGCTGACGCGGTGCGCCAGCTCGCGCAGGTGCCCGGCCTCGCCGGTCAGGCTGTAGCCGTCCAGCTGCAGTTCGCGGTAACTGTCGTAGAGCCTGAAGTCCAGGGTCAGGGTGCCGTCCGGGTTTTCCTGCATTTGACCCAGCAACAGGTTTTCCTGGCCCAGGCGGCGCCAGTCAGAGAAGTCGGGAGAGGCGTCAAAGGCGGGTAGGTAAGGCAGCTCCGTGAATTCGGGGATACGAAAGTAGCCGCTGCCGCGCAGATCTTCGAGGATGACAGCGGTAGGGTCATCCGCGCGTTCCGAGGTGAACGGGATAATGGTGAGCGGCAGGCTTTCAATGACCCCCTCGTCAATCGTGATTTCCAGCGCGGCCGACGCCGGCCTGAGAAACCCCATGCTGAGAAATCCCATGCAGGTTGCCGCCAGGAACAGGACGGCGCCGGGCTTGGCCGGGTTTCGGCCCAGGCAGGCTGGTGCGTTCAAAGGTTCAGGCTCCAGGGGGACAAGTCGGGGGGTCGCGTTCAGGGGGCGATGGTGAACAGGACTTCATTATGCCCCAAGCGCTTGAAAAGCTGTATGTCTTCGGGTTCCAGAAGAGGTGAGGATTTCCGCACTGCCAGGCGGCCGCGTTCGTCAAAGAGTTCGCTGCCGCTGCTGCTGTGCACCTTCACCTCCAGCACCTTGCCGTCGGGCGACAGCTTGACCAGCAGCTTGCCGGACAGACCTTCCGGGAGTCCGGAACGATTGAAATTGGCGATCACCCTGGCGCGGATCCTGTTCCTGATGCGTTTCAAGTTTTCCTGATCTTGAATGCGTTGCAGCTCGGCGGCGCGTTTTTTACGCGCGAGGTCGGCCTGTTGCTGGAGTTCTTTCCGGCGGCGCTCCTCGATCTCACGTTGCTTGAGTGCGAGGTCGGCCTGCTCCTGGAGTTCTTTCCGGCGGCGCTCCTCGATCTCACGTTGCTTGAGTGCGAGGTCGGCCTGCTCCTGGAGTTCTTTCCGGCGGAGTTCCTCGGCCTCGCGTTGCCTGCGCGCGAGGTCGGCCTGCTCCTGGAGTTCTTTCCGGCGGAGTTCCTCGGCCTCGCGTTGCCTGCGCGCGAGGTCGGCCTGCTGCTGGAGTTCTTTCCGGCGGCGTTCCTCGGTCTCACGTTGCCTGCGCGCGAATTCGACTTGCTGCTGGAGTTCTTTCCGGCGGAGTTCCTCGGTCTCGCGTTGTGTACGCGCGAGGTCGGCCTGCTGCTGGAGTTCTTTCCGGCGGAGTTCCTCGGTTTCGCGTTCTTTGCGTGCGAGTGCGGCCTGTTGCTGGAGTTGCTTCTGACGCTGCTGCTCGGCTTCCCGCACGTTTTTTTTCTGGGTGCGAATCCGCTGAAGCTCCCGCTCCACGAATTCCGGATCCGCCACCGTCGCCGCCACCGCGCGCTGTTCGGAAGAGGGTGGGGCAGGCCCCCGGGGGGAGAAGTCCGAAACGCCCGGCGCAAACAGCAATATGCCTGCCAGAAGCGCATGCACGAACAGGGACAGCAGCCAGTCACCGCTTCGCCGGAGCCCCTCCCGCCAGGGCCGGACTTCCTTCATGGCCGCACGGTCGGCGGCGGTGGTTCCGTAAGCAGCCCGACGTTAGCCACACCGGCGCCCTGCAGGATGGCCATGACGCGTACAATCCCTCCATAGGGAACTCTACGGTCCCCCTTGATGTAGAAGAGCAGCTCCGGGGAGTGGCGGCGGATGGCCGTCACCCGGTGTAGCAAGAGGGATTCATTCACGGCTTGCGCCCGCTGTTCCTGGGGGCCGAAATTCAGGAAAACCCGGCCTGCCTGATCCACGGAGATCAGGACCGGCTCCCTGGCTTCAGGAGGCAGGGGTTCCGCCGCCGTGATCGGCAGTTCCACCTTGACCCCCTGGTGCAGGAGGGGGGCGGTGATCATGAAGATAACGAGCAACACCAGCATCACGTCGATGTAGGGCACCACGTTGATTTCACCGATGGCGCGCCGGCGCCTGCGTCCGCCTCCCTGCATGATCGGAATGTGCCTAGGCATGCACGTGGCGCTGCAGGATGGAGGAGAATTCCTCCAGGAACACGTCGTAGCGGCCGGCCAGGTGATCCAGCTGGTGCGTGTAACGGTTGTAGCCGATGACCGCGGGGATGGCCGCGAACAACCCCATGGCAGTGGCTACCAGGGCTTCAGAGATTCCTGGCGCCACCATGGCGATGGTGGCCTGGTGCACGTTGCCAAGCGCCTGGAAACTGCCCATGATGCCCCACACGGTGCCAAACAGGCCGATGTAGGGACTGGTGGAGCCGACCGTGGCCAGGAAGGGCAGGTGGCTTTCCAGGTAGTCCAGTTCGCGATTCAGGGCCACGCGCATGGCACGCTGCGCGCCTTCCAGGACCGACTGCGGGTCCATGCCCTGCTGCTCGCGCAACCGTGCGAATTCCTTGAATCCGGCTACGAAGATGCGCGCCAGGCCGGTGGGACGGTCCAGGGTGCGCTGCTTCTCGTAGAAGGGCGAGAGGTCTCCGGTCTGCCAGAAGATGCCCTCAAAGCGGTCGTCTGCGGTGACCGCGCGGCGCAGCAGGCGCCACTTGTTGAAAATAACGGCCCAGGAATACAGGGAAGCGGCCAACAGTATCAGGAGCACCAGCTGCACCACCAGGCTGGCTTGCATGACGAGTTGCAGGATGTTCAGTTCAGTGGTCATGACGTGCTGTAAAGGCTGTCTCCGTTCAATCGGCGACGTTGGCTTCCGCGCCGAAGAGTCCGGAGGAAACGCCGGGCGGAGTGCGGCGCAAATGTTCCCAGGCCGCGCGGGTTAACATGCGGCCGCGCGGGGTGCGTTGCAGCAGGCCCAGTTGAATCAGGTAAGGTTCAACGATGTCTTCCAGGGTGTCCCGTTCCTCGTTCAGTGCCGTGGCCAGGTTGTCCACGCCGACCGGGCCGCCTTCGAAGCGATCCATGAGCATTTCCAGCAGCCGCCGGTCCAGGGGCTCCAGGCCGTGGCTGTCAACGCGCAATAAATCCAAGGCGAGCGTGGCCGTGCTCTGCGTGATGCGGCCGTCGGCGCGCACCTCGGCGTAGTCTCGGGCGCGCCGCAGCAGGCGGTTCGCGATGCGCGGCGTCCCGCGCGCGCGGCGCGCAATCTCCCGCGCGCCGCCCGCGTCCACCGCCACCTTCAGCAGGTTGGCCGAACGCAGCACGATGCGGCACAGTTCGCTGGGATCATAAAAGCCCAGGCGCTGTACGATCCCAAAGCGGTCCCGCAGGGGGGAGGTCAGCAGGCCGGCACGCGTGGTCGCCCCGATCAATGTGAATGGCGTCAGATCCAGCTGGATGGCGCGCGCCGCCGGCCCCTCTCCGACCACGATATCCAGCACGTAGCTTTCCATGGCCGGGTACAGCACTTCTTCCACCACCGGGCTCAGGCGGTGCATCTCGTCAATGAACAGGACATCCCCGTGCTCCAGGTTAGTGAGCAGGGCGGCCAGGTCACCGGGGCGTTCCAGCACCGGTCCGGAAGTCGCGCGCAGCTCGCATTCCATCTCCCGGGCGATGATGTGGGCCAGCGTGGTTTTGCCGAGCCCGGGGGGGCCGCACAGCAGCACGTGATCCAGCGGCTCCGTGCGTTTACGGGCCGCGCCGATGAAGATCTCCAACTGTTCACGGGCCAACTCCTGTCCCACGTAGTCGCACAGGCGGCGCGGACGCAAGGCCCGATCCATCTGGTGATCCTCCCCCAGGGGCTGGGGCGAAACCATGGAATGTGTTTCTGCCACGTGGTTATTTTAGCGTGTTGGGAAAAAGCCGAGAGGCTTCTCATACTCCCCCGTGCTCCCAGGGAGCATGGCCCTAAGACTTTGTACTGGGAGGGGGCGCGGGACGGTGACCGCAGGTGGGGCATTGCGGATCGCGGGGCAGAACCACCGTGTGCAGTTCCGCGCGCCGCGCATCATAGAGTAGCAGGCGACCCTGCAACACTGTCCCGACGCCGGTGATGAGCTTCAGGGTTTCCATGGCCTGCAGGGCGCCGATGATGCCCGGCAGCGGGGTCACCACGCCGATGTCATCGCAGGTTTCGTGGCGATCCTGGTGCGCGTCGCTGTAGAGGCAGCGGTAGCAGGGACTCTCCGCGCGCCGCGTGTCGAACACGCTGAGTTGTCCCTCAAAGCGAATGGCGGCCCCGGAAACCAGGGGTGTACCAGCCTTGACGCAGGCTTGGTTGACCGTGAAGCGGGTCTTGAAGTTGTCGGAGCCGTCCAGCACCACGTCGGCATTCCGGGCTTCTTCCAACAGCTTCGACGCCGCGAGGCGCAGCGGCCGGGTCAGCACCCTGACTTCCGGGTTCAGACGGCGCAAGTGGTCGCGCGCCGAGTCCACCTTAAGACGATCCAGATCGGGAGTGCCATGCGCCACCTGGCGCTGCAGGTTGGAAAGCTCAACCCGGTCGTCATCCACCAGCACCAAGGTGCCGATGCCCGCGGCGGCCAGGTAGATGGCGGCGGCTGAACCCAGGCCGCCGACTCCGATGATCAGCACCCGGGCCGCTGCCAGACGCTGCTGACCGTCGATGTCGATGTCCGGCAGCAGGATCTGGCGACTGTAGCGCAGCAACTGGTTCTCCCGCATGGACGCCTCCTAATCCCGGGCGGCGCGGGACGCCGGACTCGGCGTGGCTGCTTCTCCGTCGCGCCGCCGGGTGGGGGAGAGCAGTCTGAGTCGCAGGTAGGCATCACGCAGGCGCGCCTCCCAATCCGGCGGTTGGGAAGCCTCGTCCAGGAGGTTCTGTTCCAGGTATTCATAGAGGGTATCGCGCAGACCACGGCGCGGTGCGTGGCCGGGCGCTGCCAGGTGCCGCCGTAGTTTCCGGTGGCGCACCCGGGCCGGGTTGTAGTCAACACGCAGGCCGCCGCGCACGCGCCGAAACTCCAGGATCCCGTCCAGGCCCTTGAGTTTTTCCACCGCGGCGTCAAAGTCAGGCGCCGCCAGGCGGCAACCGGCGCGCCTCAGCATGCGGCGGTGTGCAGCGGTCGGCGCCGACCGGGATGGACGCCCATGCTGATGCGTGGCTGGCCGATCAAGTCAAAGGCGGTGCGCACCCGCCGAAACCCGGCACGCCGCAGGCAGTCCCGGGTCGCGCGGCCCTGGGTTGCGCCGTGTTCCAGGCACAGGCGGCCGCCGGGTCTCAGGAAAGCAGGGGCCCGGAAGACGATATGGCGGATGGCGCGCATGCCGTCCGGGCCGCCGTCCAGTGCGATGCGCGGCTCCCGACGCAGACCGTCACGGCGCAGGCAGGGATCGTCGGAAGCGATGTAGGGCGGATTACTCAACAGCAGGTCGAAGTCTTTCCCGGTCAGCGCCCGGAACCAGTCGCCCCGGCGGAAAAACAGGCGCTGGCCATGGCGCTCGGCGTTGCGACGCGCAACAGCCAGTGCCCGCGAACTGAGTTCGGTGGCCTGTATCCGCCAATGCGGACGTTCCCAGGCCAGGGCGATGGCCACGGCGCCGCAACCGGTACCGAGTTCGGCGATCCTGGCACCGCCGTGCCTGGGCAGGGCTTCCAGGCAAACGTCCACCAGGTGTTCGGTCTCGGGACGCGGCACCAGGGTGTCCGGGGTTACCTGGAACTCCAGGGACCAGAATTCCCGGCGACCGACCAGGTAAGCGAAAGGCCAGCCGGCGGCGCGTGCCCGACACCAGGCCAGGCAGCATTCGGCTGCGTCCCGGGAAATGCGTTGCGCGGGCCATGCGCGGAGGGACGCGCGGCCTGTTGAAAGGGCCGCCGCCGCCAGCAGTTCCAGGTCCGGGCGCGCCTCGGGCACTCCGCGTTCCAGTATTTCCCGGCCGACCCGCAACAGCGTGGGGAGGCTCCCGGGCACGGCCGACAGGGATGTGCGCGGCGCGGTAAAATGTGCTTTATGCATCGGCCAGGGATGCAAGTTGTTCCACTTGGTGTTCGTTGATGAGAGGCTGAATTAGCTCCTCCAGGGCGCCGTCCAGCACCTGCTGCAGTTGGTGCAGGGTCAGGTGGATGCGGTGCTCGGTGACGCGTCCCTGGGGGAAATTGTAGGTGCGGATGCGCTCCGAACGCTCCCCGCTGCCCGCCAGGCGGTGCCGCTGTGCAGCACGCTCGGCGGCGTGACGGCGGCGTTCGGCGTCCAGAAGGCGGGCACGTAGCAGCGACAGGGCGCGCGCCTTGTTCTTATGTTGCGAGCGTTCTTCCTGGCATTCCACGACGAGGCCGCTGGGCTGGTGGGTCACGCGCACGGCGGAGTCGGTTTTATTCACGTGTTGGCCGCCGGCCCCGGAAGCACGGAAGGTGTCGATTTGCAGGTCGCCCGGGTTGAATTCAACCTCGCCCGGCGCCTCGGCCTCCGGCAGCACCGCCACGGTACAGGTGGAAGTATGGATGCGACCCTGCGCTTCGGTGACCGGTACACGCTGCACCCGGTGGCCGCCGGATTCGAATTTAAGCATGGAATAGGCGCCTCGGCCGATGACGCGCAGGATGACCTCACGGTAGCCGTCCAGCTCCGAGAGCTGACTGTGGATGATCTCCGTTTCCCAGTTGCGTCGTTCCGCGTAGCGCGTGTACATACGCAGCAGCAGGCCGGCGAATAACGCCGCCTCGGCGCCACCGGTACCAGCCCGGATCTCCAGGAAAATATTTTTCTCGTCGGCCGGATCGCTGGGCAACAACAACCGGCGCAGCTTCTGTTCTAAGTCCTGCTGCTCTTGTTCCAGGTTCTTCAACTCCTGTTGAGCGAGGGCGCGGATCTCGGGATCCTCGTCCCGCAGCAGGCGGCGCGTCTCGTCCAGCTGCTGCTCCAGTTTTCGGTGGTCGCGGTGGTGCTCAACGATGGGTTGCAGATCGGCGCGCTCCCGGGAGAGCTTGCGCAGCAACTCGCGGTCGTGGCTCACTGCAGGCTCCATGAGGCGCCGATTCAGGTCGTCCAGGCGTTTCTCCAGGGAATCCAGTTTGGATAGCAGGCCGGTGGAGAGCATGCGTGGCCCGCTGCTTTCTTAGTCCCGTTCCGGATCGTGCAGTGTACCGAGCAGTTCGCGCACATCGTCGCGGCCTTCAGCCGCGGCTTTACGCAATTGCACGCTGGGTCCGTGCAGGAATTTGCGAGTCAGCAGGTCGGTGGTCTCGCGCAGCAGGAGTGCGGGAGATGCGCCCTGCTCCAGCCGACGCAGGGCGCTCTCCAGTACCTGCGAGCGCAACTCACGGCCGCGCGCGCGCAGGGCGCGCAGCTCGGCCGTGGCGCGGGAGCCTTGCAGCCAGACCATGAAATCGCTGACGCGCTCTTCAATGATGCACTCCGCGTTGCGCGCCGCGTCCAGGCGCTGCGCCAGGTTGCGGTCGCACAGGCCCCGCAGATCATCCACGGTATAGAAATACACATCCGGCAGGCGACCGATAGCGGGGTCCAGGTTACGTGGGACGCCGAGGTCCGCGACGAATACGGGGCGCCGCCGGGCGCCGCCGAGCGCACGCCTGAAATCAGCAGAACTCAGCAGTGGGCCTCCGCCCTCGGCGGCGCTAATCACCAGGTCGGCGCGTTCCAGGCAGTACGCGGCCTCCTCCAGGGGCACCGCGTTTCCGCCGCAGCGCCGTGCCAGGCGCCAGGCGCGTTCCAGGCCGCGGTTCGCGATGGTAATCTGCGCCAGGCGCTGCTCGTGTAAATAGCGGGCGCTCAGGCGTATCGTGTCTCCCGCACCGAGCAGTAGGGCCCGGCATGCTTCCAATTCCCCGAAGACCTGCCGCGCCATGCGCAGGGCGAGTGCGGCCACGGAGATCGAATCGGCGCCGATGCCGGTGTGACTGCGCACCTGCTTTGCGGTCGAGAAAGCATCCTGAAAGAGGCGCCCCAGCAGGGGGCCGAGGCCCCCGGCACGGTGAGCCGCCCGGTAGGCGTCCTTGAGCTGGCCGAGCACTTGCGTTTCCCCCAGCGCCATTGAGTCCAGGCCGCTCGCGACCCGCATCAGGTGTCGCACCGTGTGGGCGCCGCGGCGCACGTAAAGATGCGGCTCAAGCCGCGCCTGCTCCAGGCGGTGATAAGCGCCGAGCCAGTCCTGCACCGCCCGCGGCCGCGGGGTCTCCAGGTTGCAGTAGATTTCGGTACGCCCGCAGGTGGAAAATACGGCGGCTTCCCGGACTTCCGGCAGACGGCGCAACTCGCCTACCGCGCCCGGCAATTCCGCGGGACTGAAAGCGAGACGCTCACGGAATGGCAACAGGGAACGGTGGTAATTGACGCCCAGAACATGAAGTGCAGACATGCTGTCGGTCTGTTTTGGGGCCTGATTCGGAACCGCCGGATCGGTAGCTACCGCCGTCTCTTGACGGCACCGGTCTGTGACGGTTGGTATATTATACTTTATCCAGCTTTATCCGGGGATTCTTCAGGAATTTTCCCAACAAGCACGGCAAACATGCGACTCACCAAACCTTGGCTTCCCGTATTTCCCCCAGACCATGGCGCACCATGGCGTGGCCGCCGCGCGCTCGCGTTGCTGTGCTGCCTGGCGACAGCGGGGTGCACGCCGCCATGGCGCGGCGCGGAAGGGCCGCAAGCCGTCCCCCGGGCTGTCCAGGGCGAGCTTGTGCCCAGGTCGGAGCGCGCACCTTCCACGCAGAGTCTTTCCGAAGCGGACCTGACCCGGCTCCTGGCCGCGGAACTATACGGTTATCAAGGCAACCTGGAGGAAAGTCTGCGTTATTACCTGGAGGCGGCACGCAGCACCCGGGATCTGGCGGTGTTGCGGCGCGGCACATACATCGCCTTGCATGCGCGCGACGATGAGTACGCGGATCGCTTCACACGCATGTGGCTCGCGGTGGACGATGAGGATCTGGAAGTGCGCCGGCATCGGGTACGGATGGAACTGCGTGCCGGTGATGAGAGCGCCGCCCGGCGGCACCTGGAATACATCCTGAAGTGGGCGGGCGAAAACGACCTGGGCAACATCCTGCTCGCCCTGACTGCTTCTTTCAGCGGCGCCGAAGAACACGCCGCGGCGTTCCGTGTGCTGCAGGGGTTGGAGGATCGCCACCTGCGGGAGCGTGGGGTCGCACGGGCGCTGCTTGATATTCTGACGCAGCTGATGGTGCCTGCCGAGCAGCGTCCCGCGGCGCGGCGCCTGGCGCTGCACCTGGTCACCCTGGCGCCGCGCGCTCCGGAAGCGGCCATCGCTTACGCCGGGTTTCTGATCCAGGGAGAGCAATACGAGGCCGTCTTGACCTGGCTGGAAAATTACATGGATGAGGAGGAGGCCGAAGCAGGGGGGCAACCCCCGCACCTCGAACTAAGCATGCTGCGCGCCCAGCAACTCTACAGGCTGGAGCGCCGGGACGAGGCCATCGTGCTGCTTGAAGCCTTGGAAAAGGAATATCCGCGGAGTTCTGAACTGTTCTACAGGCTGGGGCTGCTGTACATGACCGCCGGGAAGGATGAGCAGGCGCGGCGGTACCTGCTGCGGGCCAGCGAGGACGAGGACTACAGGGACAGAAGTTACTACTACCTGGCGGAGTGGACGGAACAGCAGGGAGACCTGGAAGAGGCCCGCCGTTACTACGAGCAGGTCCGGGGCGGCCACTTGCTGCCGCACGCCCAGGCGCGCGCCATCTACCTGACGGGCGGCGCCGGGCAATTTAATGAAGCCCGGCTCACCCTGCGCGCATTGAGCCAGCGCTACTGGAATTTCAGGGAATCCCGCAACCTGTTTATCAACACGGAGGCACAGCTGCTCATCGATGCGGAACGCTACGAGGAGGCGCTGACGCTGTATGAGGAGGCGCTGGAAAAGCTGGACTACGACCCGGAACTGTTATACAGGCGCGCCATGATGGCGGACCGGCTGGGCCGCCTGGAGCAACTGGAACAAGCCCTGCGCAGCATCCTGGAGCGTGAGCCCGAGCATGTTGAGGCCCTCAATGCCCTGGGTTATACGCTGGCCGACCGCACCCAGCGCTACCAGGAAGCCTACCAGCTCATCAGCCGCGCCTTGAGCCTGAGCAAGGAGCAACCCGCGCATATCATCGACAGCATGGGCTGGGTGTTATATCGCCTGGATCGGTTGGAAGAAGCGCTGAGCTATCTTTCCCGCGCCTACGAGAAGCACAATGATGTCGAGATCGCGGCCCACCTGGGCGAGGTGCTGTGGCAGCTCGGTCAGCGTGAAAAGGCGCTTTTGGTCTGGCGGGAAGCACTGAGTACCGATCCCGGGCATGAATTGCTGCTGCGGGTGATGCGGCGTTTTGCGCCTTGAAATCAGTCCCCGGGCGCCGCTCCGGGGCCGGGGATACGCTGGGAGCGGTCCGAAGTGGTGAGCAGGGCGCTGCCATGGTTATTGCTGCTGGTCGGTTTCTCGGCCGCCTGCCGGCCGCGTTCCCCCGAGCCCGCGCCGCTGCGCCCCGCCGTTGCCTTGCCGGGACCGTGGCAACTGTATGGCCGTGTCAGGATGCAGAACGCCGGGTGGGCGGCGCGCGCCCAATTGCATTGGCGGCAGGACGAAGAGCGTTACCAGGTGCGCCTGACCGGCCCCTTCGGCTCCGGGAGTTATGCCATCGCCGGAGACTCCCGGAACATGGAGTTGACGACCCCGGAGGGCCGGGTGCTGCGGGAACGGCACGCACGGGCCTTGCTGCGCGAGCGTTTAGGCGAATCCCCACCCCTGAAGGCGTTGCGCTACTGGGTGCGCGGATTGCCCGCACCAGGTTCCCCGCCGGCGCAGCCGGAGCGGGACGCAAAAGGACGACTGTCCAGCTGGGAGCAGCAAGGTTACCGTATCCAGGTGTCCGCCTATCGCCGCGTCTCCGGCCATGAACTGCCGGAACGGCTTGAAGTGCGCAAGGGGGCATGGCGCCTGGAATTGAGAATCCGGAAGTGGCTTTTCCCTTGAGTGAACCTGCCTTGAGCCGACCCGCACCGGAGGCCGCTTTCAGCGGCCCCTGGCCGGCACCGGGCAAAATCAACCTGTTTCTGCATGTGCTGGGGCGCCGCGCGGACGGCTTGCACCGCCTGCAGACCCTGTTTCAATTGTTGGATCTCGGAGATGAGCTGTATTTCCAGGGCACTGCGGACGGTCTCCTGCGCCTGGAACCCTACCCGGGCGCGCCGCCGCCGGAAGCAAACCTGGTGTTGCGCGCGGCGGCCCTGCTGCGCTCGGCGACGGGGGAACAACGCGGCGCCCGTATCCGTCTGCGCAAGCGATTACCGGTAGGAGGCGGCCTGGGTGGCGGTAGTTCGAACGCCGCCACCACGCTGGTCGCCCTGAACCGGCTCTGGGGACTCCACCTGGGGGTGGATCGGCTCGCCGCCCTGGGTTTATGCCTCGGCGCCGATGTGCCGCTCTTCGTGCGCGGCCGTTCCGCCTGGGCCGAGGGCGTCGGCGAGCGTCTGACGGCTCTGGATCTGCCCACCCGCCGTTATGTGCTCATCGACCCGAGGTGCCAGGTCTCCACCTCCGCGGTTTACCAGGCACCGGATTTGACACGCACCACGCCTCCCTTGAAAATGACACGGTTCAAGATCAATCACTTGAAGGAGCACATGGGACACAACGACTGTCTCCCGGTCACCTGCCGCCTGTACCCGGAGGTGGGACGGGCCCTGCGCTGGCTGGGGGGTTTTGCCCCGGCGTACATGTCCGGCACCGGCGGCGGCGTATTCGCCGCCGTGGAAGGTTCGGAGCAGGCTGAAGCGATCCTGGCGCGGTTACCGAAACCATGGCGCGCCTGGTGTTGCCTGGGCGTTAATCAGTCGTCACTCCACGCCATGGAACGCGGCAGGCTGCGTGGCGCTACGGGTTATTCCTCTGGGGTGTAGCCAAGTCGGTTTAAGGCACGGGGTTTTGATCCCCGCATTCCCAGGTTCGAATCCTGGCACCCCAGCCACGCATTCCGTCCGGATACGTTGATCCGCAACCCGACAAGGGAGAGAGCGCATGTACCAGTCTGAGATGATGATCTTCTGCGGCAACGGCAACAAGCCCCTGGCCGCCGATATCTGCGCGCACCTGAAGCATACACCTGGGAATATCGGCGTGGCACGCTTCAGCGACGGTGAAATCCTGGTGGAAATTCGTGACAACGTGCGCAACAAGGACGTCTTCCTGGTGCAGTCGCTGTGCGCCCCGGTGAACGACAACCTGATGGAGCTGTTGATCCTGTCCGACGCCTTCCGGCGCGCCTCGGCGGGCAGCATCACGGCGGTGATCCCCTACCTGGGCTATGCGCGCCAGGACCGCCGCCCGGCTTTCAGCCGGGTGCCGATTTCGGCGCGCGTCGTCGCCGACATGATTACCGCCGTGGGCATCAACCGGGTGCTGGCGGTGGACCTGCATGCCGAGCAGATCCAGGGCTTTTTTGATATTCCTCTGGACAACGTTTATGCCGCACCGGTGCTGGTCGGTGACTTGTGGCGTTGGCGTAACCGGGAGCCCGACCTGACCGTGATTTCACCCGACGTCGGCGGCGTGGCGCGCGCCCGCGCCCTGGCCAAGCAGTTGGAAGACGCGGAACTGGCGATCATCGATAAGCGCCGCCCGCGCGCCAACGAGGCCCGGGTCATGAATCTCATCGGTGAAGTGCAGGATCGCCCCTGCGTCATCGTGGACGATATCGTGGATACTGCCGGCACCCTCTGCCAGGCCGCCACCGCACTCAAGCACCACGGCGCGAGCAAGGTCTCGGCTTACTGCACTCACCCGGTGCTGTCCGGTGACGCGGTGGGCAACATCCAGAAGTCCGACTTGGATGAACTGGTGGTTACTGATACCATACCGCTGCGGAAAGAGGCCGCCGCCTGCGGTAAGATCCGCCAGTTGAAGATCGCCGCCCTGCTGGCGGAAAGCATACGGCGCATGCACGAGGGAGAGTCGCTTAGCTCCATCTTCATGGTTTGAGCCGCGCACCGCATCCCTGTTCGAATCCAGAGAACCCGACACAACCCCGGAGAACCCTCATGGAGGTTTTTACGCTGACCGCGCAACCCCGCGCGGCAACCGGTCGTCCCGCCTGCCGGCGGATGCGCCGCCAGGGCCTGGTGCCCGCGGTCCTGTACGGACGCCACCAGGAAGCGCTGGCCCTGCAGGTCAACGCGCTGGAATTGGAGCGCCACATGCTCAACGAAGCGTTCTATTCCCACATCCTGAGCCTGCAAGTGAATAACGAAGTGCGCAAGGTCGTCCTCAAGGACCTGCAGCGCCACCCTTACGAGCCGCGCATCCTGCACCTGGATCTGCAAAGCGTGGCGGAAGATGAACAACTCACCATGCGCGTGCCGCTGCACTTTACCAATGCGGACACGTGCGAGGGCGTCAAGCTCGGGGGCGGCGTGCTGACCTATGTCATGACGGAACTGGAAGTCGTGTGTCTTCCGAAGCATCTGCCCGAGTACATCGAGGTGGATGTCGGCGCCCTGGAGCTGAACCACACCCTGCACCTGGGAGATCTCAAGTTGCCGCCTGAAGTCCAGGTACACGCGCTGCTGCACGGCGGTGACGCGGGCCAGCCGGTGGTCTCCGTGCAAGCGTCCAAGATGGAGGTGGAAGTCAAGGAAGAGGAAGAGGAGGCACCCATCGACGAAGAACAGGACGAGGCGGAAGCGGCGGACGGCGATACCGGGCAGAAGCGGGATAAATAAGCGGGGAGAGAAGTGTCCGGGGCGGGGGGAGCGAGCGGGATGGCGAGTGCAGCGGAACAGGCCGCCGCGCGGCCTAAGCTGTTCGTAGGCCTGGGCAACCCGGCCGCGCGCTACCGGGATACCCGGCATAACACCGGGCGCCGTTTTTTGGAGTTACTGTCCGCACGCCATCGTGGGGAGTTCCAGCAGCCCAGGGTCGGAGTGCCCGGTGAACTGGCCGGCGTGCACCTGGAAGAGATTTCCCTGCGCCTGTTCAGGCCCGCCACATTCATGAACGAGAGCGGACGCGCCCTGGCGGCCGCATTGCGCGTACTGCGCCTGCGCCCGGAGCATCTGCTCGTGGCCCATGATGATATCGACCTGCCTCCCGGCGTGGTGCGCCTGAAACGTTCCGGCGGGCACGGTGGCCATAACGGTCTGCGTGATGTACTGGCCCGCATCGGCGGCGACTTTCCCCGCCTGCGTTTTGGGGTCGGACGGCCTGGGAACAAGGAAGAGGTCATCGATTACGTGCTGCGTCGTCCGGAGGTCGAGGAGGCCAGGCTCATTGACGAGGCCTTGCGCGCCGCCCTGGATTGCTTTCCAGATCTCGCGCGCGGCGACCTGGAAGGCACCGCGCGGCGTCTGCACAGCCGCCCGCGCCCGCCTGCGCCGTCGGCAAACTCTTTCCCCGGCATGGAACCCGGAACCTGAACCGCGATGAGCTTTCGCTGCGGCATCGTCGGTCTCCCCAACGCGGGCAAGTCCACCTTGTTCAATGCCTTGACCGGGGCGGCCGCGGCCGCGGAAAACTATCCCTTCTGCACCATCGAGCCGAATGTCAGGGAGGTTCCCGTACCGGATCTGCGCCTGGAAAAACTCAGTGCGCTGGTGCGTCCCGAGCGCAGCCTGCCGCCGCGCGTGTGCTTCGTGGACATCGCCGGCCTGGTGCGGGGCGCCCACCAGGGAGAGGGTCTCGGTAACCGCTTCCTGGCACACGTACGTGAGACCCAGGCCATCGTGCATGTAGTGCGCTGCTTCGTGAACGACGCCGTGGAGCACACGAACGACCGCGTTGATCCGGGGGCCGACGCCGAATTGATTTACACCGAGCTCTGCCTCGCCGATCTGGAGACGCTCAAGCGCGCCACCGATAAACTGCTCCGGCGCGCGCGTACCGGTGAGAAGCAGGTACAGCAGCCCCTGCAGACCCTGAAGCGGGCCATGCGCTGCCTGGATCAGACTCAGCCCTTACGAGACCTGGGACTCGACAAGGTGGAACGGAAAACCCTGGAAGAGTTGCAGTTGCTGACCCTGAAGCCCCTGTTCTACGTCGCAAACGTTGATGAGGCGGAATTGAGCGGGCAGACGCGGCACGCCGCCCTGGAGCAGCGCGCCGCGCGCGAGGGCACCACGGTCCTGGCCATCTGTGCCAGGGCCGAAGCCGAACTGGCGGAACTCGCGCCCGCGGAGCGTGGGGAGTTCCTGCGCGGCATGGGCCTGGAGGCGAGCGGCCTGGAGCGGTTAACGCAGACCGGTTACCGGCTGCTCGGCCTGCAGACCTTCTTCACCGCGGGGCCCAAAGAAGTACGTGCCTGGACGCTGCCGCGCGGCACCACCGCCCAGGGCGCCGCCGCCGTCATTCACAGCGACTTCGCACGTGGCTTTATTTGCGCCGAGGTGATCTCCTGTGATGACTATCTCGCATGCGGCGGGGAACAACAGGCGCGCGCCGCCGGGAAACTGCGCCAGGAAGGCCGGGAGTACCTGGTGCGGGACGGCGATGTGGTGTTATTTCGCTTTAACGTGTAGCGTTCAGGCGCGTTTCCGCCGCCCCTTGGCGCGCTTTCCCACGGTCCCCGCCGCGAAGCCCCAGCGCCGACCAGATGCGCGCCACGGCCTGGGCGCGGTTCAAGGTATAGAAATGCAGGCCTGGCGCCCCTTGTTCCAGTAGCTGCGCACACAGGCGGGTCACCACGTCGGCACCGAAATCCCTCATGGACTCCAGGTCGCCTTCAAAGTCGTACAGGCGGTAGAGCAGCCAGCGCGGGATCTCGGCGCCGCAACGCTTGGCGAAGCGCTCCAATTGCCGCCAGTTGGTGATGGGCATGATGCCGGGAACGATGGGCAGATCCAGACCTAAGCGATCGCAGCTGTCCAGGAATCGGTAGTAGCAGTCCGGGTTGAAGAAGAACTGGGTGATGGCGCCGTCGGCGCCGGCCGCCACCTTGCGGCGGAAATGCTCTAGACCGGCGCGCGCGCTGGATGCCTGGGGATGTACTTCGGGGTAGGCGGCGACTTCAATAAAAAAATCGCCGCCGGGGGCGTGGCGGATCAGCTCGATCAGTTCTTCGGCGTAGCGCAGACCGCCACCGCCGCTCATGCCCGAGGAAGGATCGCCGCGCAGCGCAATCAGGTGGCTCAGACCGGCGTCCTGGTAGGATTTCAGCACCTGTCGGAGTTCCTCCGGTGTGCTGCCGCTGCAGGAGAGATGCGGGGCGCCTTCCAGGCCCGTGCGACCCGCCACGTCCAGCACGGTTTCCAGGGTGAGGGTGCGCGTGCCGCCGCCCGCGCCGTAGGTGACCGAGAAGTAATCCGGGCCCAGCCGCGCCAGGATCGCCGCGCTTTCGCGCAGTTCGGAGAGCGCCGCCGGCGTGCGTGGCGGCATGAACTCGAAACTGTAACGGCGGGTGTGGCGTTTCCGCCCCGCATCCGCCTGCAGGCGATTAGCCACGGGTCTCCCGCTCAGTAACGATAGAGGTCTGGCTTGTAGGGGCCGTCGGCGCGCAGGCCCAGGTAGCGCTCCTGCTCTTCGCTGAGCCGGGTCAGGCGGGCGCCGAGCTTCGGCAGATGCAGGCGTGCGACCTCCTCATCCAGGAGCTTGGGCAGCGTATGGATACCGGGTGTGTACTTCCCCGGATTCCGCCAAAGCTCCAGCTGCGCCAGCACCTGGTTGGTGAAGGAGGCGGACATGACGAAGCTGGGGTGGCCGGTGGCACAACCCAGGTTCACCAGGCGCCCCTCGGCGAGCAGGATCAGGCGCCTGCCATCGGGAAACAGCACTTGGTCCACCTGCGGCTTGACGTTCTCCCAGCGGTAGCCGCGCAGCGACGCGACATCGATCTCACTGTCAAAGTGTCCGATGTTGCAGACGATGGCCTGGTCTTTCATCGCGGCCATGTGCGCGTGTTGAATGACCCCGATGTTGCCCGTCGCGGTGATAAACAGGTCCGCCTGCGGCGCGGCTTCTTCCATGGTGGTGACGCGCAGCCCCTCCATGCAGGCCTGCAGTGCGCAGATTGGATCGATCTCGGTGACCCACACGGTGGCGCCCATGCCGGTCAAGGCCTTGGCGCAACCCTTGCCGACATCCCCATAGCCGCAGACCACGGCGATCTTACCGGCGATCATGACATCGGTGGCACGCTTGACACCATCCAGCAAAGATTCCCGGCATCCATAGAGATTGTCAAACTTGGACTTGGTGACCGAATCGTTGACGTTCATGGCCGGGACCCGCAGCCGCCCGGCGCGCTGCAGTTCCTGCAGTTTGTGGATACCGGTCGTGGTTTCCTCGGAGAGCCCGTGGATCGATGACAACAGCTCCGGGCGGCGCTCGTGCACGAAGCCGGTGAGATCACCGCCGTCATCCAGGAGCAGGTTAGGGCGCCAATTGTCCGGGCCTTCCAGGCTGCGTTCAATGCACCACCAGAACTCCTCTTCACTCTCCCCTTTCCAGGCGAACACCGGCACCCCGGCGACGGCCATGGCGGCGGCGGCATGATCTTGCGTGGAGAAAATGTTGCAGGACGACCAGCGCACCGAGGCGCCAAGCTCAAGCAAGGTCTCGATCAGCACGGCCGTCTGGATCGTCATATGCAGACAGCCGCAAATACGCGCGCCGCTCAGCGGCCGGTCGCGCCCACGCGACCGCAGTTCCATGAGTCCCGGCATCTCCTTCTCCGCCATGCAAATTTCCTTGCGGCCCCACTCGGCGAGCGAGACATCGGCGACCCGGTAGTCAGGGACGACTTGTGCCAGCGGCTGGCTCATGATGCTTTTGAGCTCGGGGGCTGGGCATCGTCCGAAATGCGCCGCACCCCTGGTGGAGAGCAGCGTTCCCGTAGATCCTCGACGCGATTCGTGCGCTCCCAGGTGAAAGCAGGTTCTTCCCGGCCGAAATGTCCAAATACGGCGGTCTTTTGATAGATGGGACGGCGCAACTCCAGGTCACGGATGATGCCGGCCGGGGTCAAGTCAAAGCAGTCCCGCACCGCCGCCTCCAGGAGCGATTCGGCCACGTACGCGGTGCCAAAGGTCTCCACCGACACGGAGGTGGGTTCGGACACCCCGATGGCGTAGGACAACTGGATCTCACAGCGTTCCGCAAGCCCGGCAGCCACGACGTTCTTGGCCGCGTGGCGCGCGGCGTAGGCTGCAGAGCGATCCACCTTGGTGGGATCCTTGCCGGAGAACGCGCCGCCGCCGTGGCGGGCCATGCCGCCGTAGGTATCCACGATGATCTTGCGCCCGGTCAGCCCGCAGTCGGCCAGCGGTCCGCCCTTCACGAAGCGGCCCGTGGGGTTGATGTAAATACGGGTTTGCTCATCCATCCAGTCGGGCGGCAGCACCGGCCGGATGATCTCCTTCAGGACGACCTCACGCAACTCCTCCAGCTCGATGTCCGGGTGATGCTGGGTGGACAGCACGATCGCCCTGATACCCCGGGGCTGCCCGTCCAGGTAGCGCAGGGTCACCTGGCTCTTGGCGTCGGCCCCCAGCCAGGGCAGGTGCAGCACGCGGCATTCGGCGTGCCGCCGCAGGAGACGATGCGCATACTCAATCGGCGCGGGCATCAGGTTTTCCGTATCCCGGCAGGCATACCCAAACATCAACCCCTGATCCCCGGCCCCCAGCTTTTCCTTGCCGTCCACCCCACGGGCGATATCCGACGACTGCTGCCCCAGGGCGAACAATACCCCGCAATTATCCGCATCCAGTCCCGTCTCCATATCCCCATAGCCGACCTTCCGCACGACCTCCCGCACCACTTCCTCAAGGTTAAGCAGCTTGGCCTTGTCGTTGCTCCGGATCTCCCCGGCGACCAGTACCAGTCCCGTTTTCACCAGGGTCTCGCAGGCGACCCGGGCCTGCGCATCCACGTTCAGCACGGCATCCAGTACGGCGTCCGAGACTTGGTCAGCAAGCTTATCCGGATGCCCGGCCGCTACTGACTCCGAAGTAAACAGGAATTCTTTAGGCATAAGCACC
>JABAAT010000005.1 GCA_014238615.1 Gammaproteobacteria bacterium
GAGTCGCCAGGGAAGGAGAGAGAGCGTAAGGAAGCGGTGGAGCGCGATGCGAAGCGTCCGGAGTCGTTAGGGAAGGAGAGAGAGCGTAAGGAAGCGGTGGAGCGCGATGTGAAGCGTCAGGAGTCGTTATTAGGGAAGGAGAGAGAGCGTAAGGAAGCGGTGGAGCGCGATGTGAAGCGTCCGGAGTCGTTAGGGAAGGAGAGAGAGCGTAAGGAAGCGTCGGAGCGCGATGTGAAGCGTCCGGAGCCGGCAAGGAAGGGGATGGTGCGTACGGGTCAAGTGGCGAAGCGGACGGCGGGGCGTTCGGGGCCGATAAGGAAGAACGAAACTGTAGGCAGGGTGGCGGCACTCCGGGAGGAAGCCCGGACGGTGTGGGAGCAGGATCAGACGGTGCCGGAGATGGAGTCTTCCTCCGCGACGCCGACGCCCGATGATATAGATCGCGAGTTGCGTAGCTTTAAGGAACTGTGTGTGACCGTGGAGCGTCACCAGTATGCTGACTGCCAGAGGCGATACGCCCAGGTCACCAGGGGGTTGAATTTCCTGCTTTGGAAATTCTTTCTTGGTTACCTTGGGTTCGCACTGTCTTTTTGCTTCTTTGGATATCGCTTTCTTGAAGGTGGCGGGTCTTTCTCTCAACTTTCACTTTTTCTTCTCATCCCCATCCTTGTGCTCGTTCCCTGCTTCTGCATGGTGCAGAAGGAGGTTAGGGAAAGAGATAGGTATTTCAAGTTGCGCGAGGCGGCCCGGGCGCGTTTGCGGCTCGCGAACCTGGCGGCCTCCCTGGATGCCGGGAAACTCCGCGGTGAGATGATGCTTCGGTATTGTGACGCCCTTGCGCAGCGGTGCGATACGTGATTTCCCCTCGCATTTTCTCACGCGAGTGGTGGGCCCCGGGTGCCCGCCCGCCGTTGGAACTTCCAGGAGGTCATGATGGTCAAGGGTTCCGGGGATGCCTAAGCTTCGTTTGAGCGATGAGGAATGGCGGCGGCGCCTGAGCCCCCGGCAGTACGAAGTATGCCGCCGTAAGGGCACCGAACGGGCCTTCAGCGGCGCCTATCATGATTGCCACACCCCGGGTGTTTACCACTGTATATGCTGCGGTGAAAGGTTGTTTTCCTCTTCCGCCAAGTTTGATTCCGGAAGCGGTTGGCCAAGCTTCAGTGAGTCGCTCAGCCGGGAAGCCCTGCGCATCGAGAAGGATCGCAGCCTGGGGATGCTGCGCCTGGAGGTGTTGTGCGATTCCTGCGGAGCGCACCTGGGGCATGTGTTTGACGACGGCCCGGCTCCCCGGGGGCAGCGCTTCTGCATCAATTCGGTGTCCCTGAAACTGGAGCCGGGAGCCGGGGAGGGTGGGGCCGGAGAGGAAGAGGGAGAGAAAGGCTAGGTTGCTTCTCCACCCCAGGCGCCGCTCGTGTGCGTTGCGGGCGGTGCCCAGGGTGCTGCTTCAGGGAGTGGTCCGTGTTGTCGTGGGTTGGGAGTCTTTGCGGGTGTTTTTCTCCTGGAACCAGGCCAGCCGGGAGCGCAGGCGCACCACTTCGCCGATCAGGATCATGCTGGGGGGACTGACCTCGTGGCGCGCCACCTCGGCGGGCAGGTCAGCGAGGGTGCTGCTGAAAACGCGCTGGTTCCGGGTGGTGCCTTGCTGGATCAGGGCCGCCGGAGTCTCGTTGGGCATGCCGCGGCGGCGCAGTTCCCCACAGAGTCGCTCCAGGGCCATGACTCCCATATACACGGCAATGGTTTGGCGCGGTTGCATGAGCGCGTCCCAGTTGAGGTCCAGGACGCCGTCTTTCATATGGCCGGTGACGAACAGGCAGGAGTGGGCGTAATCGCGGTGGGTGAGTGGGATGCCGGCATAGCTGGCGCAACCCGAGGCCGCGGTGATGCCGGGCACCACTTGGAAGGAGATGCCTTCCTGGGCCAGGGTGTCGATCTCCTCGCCCCCGCGGCCGAAGATGAAAGGGTCGCCGCCTTTCAGGCGCAATACCCTCTGGCCTTTCCGGGCCAGGCGCACGATAAGTTCGTTGATTTCCCGCTGGGAGAGTGCGTGTCGCTCCCGTCCCTTGCCCACGTAAACTCGTTCGGCATCGCGCCGACAGAGCTCCACGATAGGGGGGGCGACGAGGCGGTCATAGAGTACCGCGTCGGCCTGCTGCATAAGGCGCAACGCGCGCAGGGTGAGCAGGTCCGGGTCGCCGGGGCCGCCGCCCACGAGATAGACTTCGCCCCGCGCGGGCGGCGTGGTGTCGGTTTCCAGCGCTTCCCGCAGCAATTTTTCGCCCTCCTGCCCGCGGCCTGAAAACAGCAGTTCGCAGATCGGTCCTTCCACCACCTGCTCCCAGAAGCGGCGGCGCAGGGTGGCGTCCGGAATGCGCTCGCGCGCCATGGGTCGGTAGCGTTGCATGAGCATGGCCAGGCGTCCGTAGGCGGCTGGCAGCATGCTTTCAAGGCGTTGGCGCAGGTGGCGCGCCAGCAGCGGCGCCGCGCCGGCGGTGCTGACAGCGACGCACAGCGGGGGGCGGGAGACGATGCTGCCCATGGTGACGCTGCATAACTCCGGACGGTCCACCACGTTCACCGGCAGGCGCCGCGCACGGCACAGCCGGGACACTTCGGCGTTCACCTGCTCGTCGTTGGTGGCGGCGATGACCAGCACCGCTTCTTCCAGGTGCGCCGGGCGAAAGTTCTCGCGGCGATGGCGCAAGACGCCGTCGGCGGCCTGTTGCTCCAGTTGCGCGCAGAGCCGCGGCGCCGCTACCGTAACGTGCGCACCGACATTCAGCAGGCTTGCCACCTTGCGTGCCGCCACGCCGCCGCCGCCCACCACGACACAGGATTGCCCGCGCAGATCGAAGAACAACGGCAACATGCGCTGCATGGGCTGATCCGCTTCCGGGGTCTCTGTCATCCCCTTACCCTCGTCTCAAAGCTTCGGCGGCGTGACCCCGAGTTGACCCTGGTACTTGCCCTTCCGATCCTTGTAGGAAACCTCACATTCCTCATCGGCCTCCAGGAACAATACCTGGGCGACGCCTTCGTTGGCGTAGATCATGGCCGGCAGCGGCGTGGTGTTGGAAAACTCCAGGGTGATGTGGCCTTCCCATTCGGGCTCCAGCGGCGTGACGTTGACGATGATGCCGCAACGCGCGTAAGTCGATTTTCCCACACACAAGGTGAGAATGTTGCGCGGAATGCGAAAATATTCCACGGTGCTCGCCAGGGCGAAGGAATTCGGCGGGATGGTGCACGTATCGCCGCTGGTACGCACGAAGCTGTTGTCGTCAAAACTCTTGGGATCCACCACCGAGGAATGGATGTTGGTGAAGATCCTGAATTCCTCCGTGCAACGCACATCGTAGCCGTAGCTGGAGGTGCCGTAAGACACCACGGGGCGCGCCGGGAGGGCACCGTGCGGGTCGCGCCTGACTTGTTTCTCCACGAAAGGTTCGATCAGGCGATGCTCCCGGGCCATACGGCGGATCCATTTATCAGACTTGATCGACATACCCGCGGGCGCGCGCTCAGGCGTTCTCTATGACGATCTTGGGAAACTTGAACTTGTAATCCCGGTTGCGCAGGGCGAGACGCGCGCCGGCGCGGCGCGCCAGTTTCCGGAAAGCCTCGGCCGTCTCGGTGGCAGGTTGCAGGGCCATGGTGGGTCGGCCGTTGTCAACGTCCTCGCGGATGGCCGCATCCAGGGGCAGTTGGGCCAGCAGCGGCACCTTGGATTCTTCCGCCAGCACCGCGCCGCCGCCGTCCCCGAAAATATGTTCCTGGTGCCCGCATTGACCGCACACGTGCACGCTCATATTCTCTACGATGCCAAGCACATGTACCTTGACGCGCTCAAACATCTTCAGGGCTTTGCGGGCGTCCAGCAGGGAGATGTCCTGCGGTGTGGTGACGATGATTGCGCCGCTGACCGGGATTTTCTGACACAGGGTGAGTTGAATGTCGCCGGTGCCCGGCGGCAGATCCACGACCAGGTAATCCAGGTCTTCCCAAGCGGTGTCGCGCAGCATCTGTTCCAGCGCCGAGGTGGCCATCGGCCCGCGCCAGATCGTGGGGGTCTCCTCTTCCACCAGGTAGCCGATGGACATGGATTGCAGGCCGTAGCCGCGCTTCGGAATAAGGCGTTTTCCATCGATGGTTTCCGGCTGGCCGTGGCAGCCGAGCATGCGCGGCTGGCTCGGGCCGTATATATCGGCGTCCAGGATGCCAACCCTGGCACCCTGGGACTGCAGGGCCAGCGCCAGGTTCACGGCCACGGTGGATTTCCCGACGCCGCCCTTCCCGGAAGCCACCGCGATCAGGTTTTTCACCCCGTGCAGGGCGGTCGCCCCCGGTTGCGTGGCGTGCCCGACGATGCCCGGGGTGATTTCCACGTCGGCCTGTTTCACTCCCGGTACTTTCAGCAGGCCGTCGTGCAGGTGTTGGGACAACTCCTCCGACCACGTACCGCCCGGATAGCCGAGTTCCAGGTGCAGGCGTGCGCGGCCGTCTTTCAGCACGGCTTCACGCACCAGTTCGGCGCTGGCCAGGTCGCGCTCCAGGTAAGGATCGTGCAGGCTGCGCAGCAGCTTCTGCAAAGGTTCCGCGGGCAGGGCCGGGGATGCTTCAGTGGGTTTGTTCATGGGCGTGGTGTGCTCTGACGGTGGGGCCGGAGGGGGAGGGGCATTCGGTTATGATAACCCAGCCTGCATGCTGGTTGGCGGCGCCGCGTTGCCGAACAGCCTTCCTGCCGCCGTTCTCCCGTGCCCCGCGCGTTTATGAGCAAACCACGCAATATTCTGGTCACCAGCGCCCTGCCTTACGCCAACGGCCCGATCCATTTGGGCCACCTGGTGGAGTATGTGCAGACCGATATTTGGGTGCGGTTTCAGCGCCTGCGCGGCCATTCCTGCTACTATGTGTGCGCTGACGACGCACACGGCACTCCCATCATGCTATGCGCCGAGCGGGACGGCGTCACGCCGGAACAACTGATCGAACGCATCGGTCGCGAGCACCGCGCGGATTTCGCCGATTTCCTGATCGGCTTTGACAACTATCACAGCACCCACTCGCCCGAGAACCGGCAGCTCTGTGAAGAGATCTACCAGAAGCTGTGCGCCGCCGGCTTCGTCGAGAAGCGCGGTGTGCAGCAGGCCTATGACCCGGAGCGCGGCATCTTTCTTCCGGACCGCTACATCCGCGGCCGTTGCCCGCGCTGTGCGGCGGAGGATCAGTATGGTGACAGCTGCGAGGCTTGCGGCGCCACCTACGCGCCCACCGAACTGGGCGAGCCGCGCTCGGTGCTTTCCGGGGCGCGGCCCGAACAGCGCGAGTCCGAGCATTACTTCTTTCGCCTGCCGCTTCTGGAGGGCGTCCTGCGCAAATGGATGCACAGCGGCAGTCTGCAAAGCGAGGTGCTGAATAAGCTGGAAGAATGGTTCCAGGCCGGCCTCAGGGATTGGGATATCAGCCGCGACGCGCCTTACTTCGGCTTCCGCATTCCCAATATCAGTGAGGAAAAATACTTCTACGTCTGGCTGGACGCACCCATCGGTTACCTGGCCAGTTTCCTGAACCTGTGCCAGCGCCGCGGCCTGGACTTTGACGCTTACTGCCGCCGCGGCGCGGACACCGAGCTATACCATTTCATCGGCAAGGACATCATTTATTTTCACGGCCTGTTCTGGCCGGCCATGCTGCACGTTGCCGGCTACCGCAAGCCCAGCGCCGTATTTGCGCACGGCTTTCTGACCATCAACGGCCAGAAGATGTCCAAGACCCGCGGCACCTTTCTCACGGCGCGCGCTTACCTGGAGCACCTGCATCCGGAATACCTGCGCTATTATCTGGGGTGTCGGCTGGATGCCGGGGTGGATGATATTGACTTCAACTTGAAGGATTTTCAGCTGCGCGTGAATTCCGACCTGATCGGCAAGTTTGTGAATATTGCGAGCCGTTGCGCCTTGCTGTTGCAACGCCATTGCGGCGGGCGCCTGGCGGAGCGCCTGGATGAACCCGGGCTGTTTCAGGAGACGGCCGTTGCCGCGGATCCCATCGCCGAGGCTTACGAGGCGCGCGACTACGCGCGCGCGCTGCGCACGGTGATGGCCCTGGCCGATCGGGTCAACCAGTACCTGGCGCGGCGCCGGCCCTGGGAGCTGGCGCGGCGCGACCCGCCGCCGTCCGAACTGCAGGAGATTTGCAGCACCGGCCTGAATTGCTTTCGGCAGTTGGCGATTTACCTGGAACCGGTGTTGCCTGCCACTGCGGAGCGGGTGCGTCGCTTTCTCGGGGTCTCCGGGTGGAGTTGGGAGGACGCCGCCCGTCCGCAGCTGGGCAGCGCCATCCAACCATACAAGCCCCTGCACACCCGGGTGGCGGCACCGGACGTGTCCGCCCTGTTGCAGGCCTCCGCCCCGGCGCAGGCACCGGCGGCCGCCCCGGTGCGGTCGGAGCAGGGGACAGGGAGCGTTGCCCCGGTCATTGACATCAAGGAGTTCGCCCGCCTGGATCTGCGCGTGGCGCGCATCACCAGGGCGCAGAACGTGCCGAAGGCGGACCGCCTGCTGCGCCTGGAACTGGACCTGGGGGAAGCCGGTCGCCGCGTGGTGTTGGCCGGTATCCGCGGTGCTTACCAGGCTGAGGAACTGGAAGGGCGGCTCACGATCCTGGTGGCCAACCTGGAACCGCGCAAGATGCGCTTCGGGCTTTCCGAGGGGATGGTGTTAGCGGCTGGCGAGGACGGGGAAGGCATTTTTCTACTCAGCCCGGACCAGGGCGCACGTCCGGGTATGCAAGTGCGCTGAGGGCGATGAGCGTTTGGTTGGGTGCGTTTCTGGCGACGGCCTTCGCCAACAACGCCGCCTTGCAGCACCTGCAGGGACTCTACACGTTGAGCGCCGGCAGCCATCGCGCCGACGCGGTGCGCGCGCTGGCTGCCGCCACCGCGCTGTTGCTGATTGCGGCCCTGCCGCTGGCGCATATCCTGGAACGCCTGCTACTCGATCCCTGGAGCCTGGAGTTCCTGTTGCCGCTCCTGTTCCCGCCGTTGCTCGCGTTGCTCCTGCCGCTCCTGCAGCGTTTGACCAAGGCTTGCGGTGCCCCGGGCGCCGCCCTGTTGCTACCGCTGGCTTTCGTGGATACGTTGATCCTGGGCGCGGTGCTGCGCGCGCAGCAGGGCGGCGGCGGTCTGGGCACGGCCCTGGCCCTGGCCTTGGGTGGTGCCTTGGGGTTTGCCCTGCTGCTGGCCGTTTTCCACGGATTGCGCTGCCGCCTGCGCGAGATCGACCCGCCGCCCCTGCTGCGCGGTCCCCCCATCGAACTGCTCTGCCTGGCCCTTCTGGCCATGGGCGGAGCCGGGCTCGGGTGAGTTTCCCGGGCCGTTGGGTTCCTTCCCGGCGCCCGAGCACCGCACCACTGCCGTGCCGCAACGTCTGATCCTGTACGCCCGCCTGGTGCGCCTGGACCGGCCCATCGGCATCCTGCTGTTGCTCTGGCCCACGCTCTGGGCCTTGTGGCTGGCGGCGGGCGGCGCCCCCCCGCTAGACATCCTGCTGCTCTTCGTGCTGGGCGTGGTGTTGACCCGCTCTGCCGGGTGCGCCGCGAACGACTATTTTGATCGCCGTTTTGACCCGGAAGTGCGGCGCACCGCGCGGCGCCCGCTGGCTTCGGGAGTGTTACACCCGGTTGAGGCCCTGGCCGTGTCGGCAGTACTTTTCCTGCTGGCTTTCGCTCTGACCTGGCTGCTGCACCCCCTGGTACGCCTGCTCGCCGTCGGCGCCCTGCTGCTGGCCGTGACTTACCCGCTCATCAAGCGCTTTTTCCCCCTACCGCAACTGCACCTGGGCCTGGCCTTCAGCTGTTCAGTGTTGTTGGCCTATGCCGCCGTGCGCGGCGAACTGCCCGTGGACGCCTGGTTGTTGTTTACCGCGAACCTGCTTTGGACCCTCTCTTACGACACTTTCTACGCCATGTGCGACCGGGAAGACGACCGTCGCCTGGGTTTGCACTCCAGCGCCCTGTACTTCGGTGACCGGGAGTGCCTGCTGGTTGCGCTGATGCAGGCCCTCTTTCTGCTCCTGCTTTGCCTGGTGGGCAGCCGCCTGCAGTTGTCCTGGCCTTTCTACCTGGGACTTGCGGCGGCCGCCCTGACCTTCATCCACCAAGGCCGCCTCGCCCGCACCCGGGAGCCCTCGCTCTGCTTCCGCGCTTTCCTGAACAACAACTACTCCGGTACCCTGATCTTCGTCGGTGTCCTGCCGGCGTTCAGCTGAGCGGCCGCGCGGGGCCGTTGCCCAGGCATGGGCCTGTCCGTTGTACTTCTCGTTGGGAGTCCCCCCAACGGGCATTGGTTTTGCACGGAGCAGGCTGCTCCGCCGGACTGTGCAGAAGGTTCCCCGGGTTGCGGTCGGGGCGGCCGCACAGCCTCTAATCGTGTAGCGCCAAGGCCGCCGCGCGTGCGCCGGACTCCGCTGAAGCCGCGCGTTTCAGCCCTTCACGCAGACTACTTGTTTCAGGGTGTGCGCTATCTCTACGAGGTCGCCCTGCGCCGCCAGCACGGCGTCGATGTCCTTGTAGGCCGCGGGGGTCTCGTCCAGCACCCCCCTATCCTTGCGGCACTCGACGCCGCTGGTGGCCAGGCGGTGATCCTTCAGGCTGAAGCGGCGCTTCGCCTCGCCGCGCGACATGGCCCGCCCCGCCCCGTGCGAGCAGCTCTCAAAGGACTGCGGATTGCCCTTGCCGCGCACGATGTAGGACCTGGTCCCCATGGAACCGGGGATGATGCCGAGCTCCCCGGCCCCGGCCCGCACCGCGCCCTTGCGGGTGACCCACACTTCAGCGCCGAAATGCCGTTCCCGGGCGACGTAGTTGTGATGGCAGTTGACCGCCGCCTGCTCCAGGCTGAAGGGCGGCAACTCGCGGCGCAGCACTTCCAGAGTGCGCTCCAGCATCAGCCGGCGGTTGGAAAGGGCGAAGTCCTGGGCCCAGGCCACTGCGTCCAGGTAGTCGTTGAACAGATCGTCGCCCTGCCGGAACCAGGCCAGGTTCCTGTCCGGCAGCGGCCCCCCGCATTCCCCGTGTTCCAGCCGTTCCCGGGCGCGGGTGATGAAGGAACGACCGATGCGGTTCCCCACGCCGCGGGAGCCGGAGTGCAGCATGATCCAGAGACGCTGCTCCTCGTCCAGGCATAGCTCGATGAAGTGATTGCCGCCGCCCAGGGTTCCCAGGTGGATCAGGGAGTTCGCCTTCAGCAGCTCCGGGTACTTGGCGCCGAGGCGCCGCAGACCCTCGCCCAGGCCGCTCTTCTCGAAATGCCGTTCCACCCGGGGCGGCGCCCCGTTCCGCCAGCCGCCCTCCCGGCCCATACCGCCATGCGGCACGGCCGCCTCGATCCCGGCGCGCAGCCGCGCCAGGCTGTCCGGCAGCTCCGCGGCCTTCACGCTGGTGCGTTGCGCGATCATGCCGCAACCTATATCCACCCCCACGGCTGCGGGGATGATGGCCCCGCGCGCCGCGAAAACGCTGCCCACGGCGCTGCCGATGCCGTAGTGCGCGTCCGGCATCACCGCCACGTGGCCGTGCACGAAATCCAGGGAGGCCAGGTTGTACAGCTGGCGGCGCGCCGCTTCCTCCAGCGGCACGCCGCGGATCCATGCCTTGATGGGTGCGCCGCCCCTGGATTGCAGTATTTCGTAATTCATGCTGATGCGCCGCTACCGGACGTGACACCACCCGGTGCCGGCGCCCGCACCGCGGAGGCGGCGCTTGACGCGCCATTCGCCGCGCCTCGGCTTTTCCCGTGCCGGTACGCGCGCCGGTACACGCTATACTAGTACAGCGGCGATGCGAAGCGGCTGCCTGTTTTTCCCGATCGCGCCACCGGCTGCCTTGCCGCCGAGCGGTCCGCCGCGGGAGCAGGGTCCGGAAGACCGGATAGCGTTTAACGGATCCGCATAACGGTGGCACGGAGCGGTTTGGCGCGTTGTTGAGCCGCGCCGCCAAGGTCAGGAGTCAGGAAGCATGCGAACCCGATTGCTTGGAACCGTACTGGGAGTGCTTGTCGTGGGGGGAGGCGCATGGTTGGTTTTCCCGCATCTGCCTGGATCGGTGCCTGAGGCCGCGGACCTGCGGCAAGAGGGTGCGATCCTGGCGGCCACCGGCACTTTCCGAGAAGACGCGAAAGGACAGGACGCGGCGCACTGGGGTAAAGGTACGCTGCACTTGTACAGGAAACCGGATGGCTCCCTGGTCCTGCAAATACAGGACGACTTCCAATCCGGCAGGATCCCGGACCCTTGGATTTACCTGAACAGCAAGGCGAATATTGATGACGAGAAAGACTTCAATCGAGACCGGGGGCGCAAGAAGTTCGCCAGGCTGAAAAGTTTCACCGGAACGCAGGATTACCCCGTCAGGGAGTCTCTGAAGGAGATTCGCGCCGTCACGATCTGGTGCGAGACCTTCGGGGCTTACATCGCCTCGGCGAACATTTTTCCCGTTTCCTGAGTGGCTCCCCGGGGCGCGTCATTTGAGCAACGCGGTTTGAAAAAGCCGGAAGCGCCGTTCCCGGGAGCCGGCGGAGGCTCCGGATTGCAGCAGGGTGAGTTTGCGGGCCGGTTGTATAATGCCTTCAGGTTCTGAGTGCGGGCGGCGCCCGGGGTGTGGAGGTAACCAGAAGTGACGGCTCCGGAACAGCGTGACATCGATCCGCGGGAAACCCGGGAATGGGTGGAAGCGCTGGAGGCAGTGCTGGAACGGGAAGGAGCCGGGCGGGCGCATTTCCTGCTGGAGCAGCTCATCGACAAGGCGCGGCGCCTGGGCACGCACTTGCCGTTCTCCGCAAACACGGCCTACCTGAACAGCATCCCCGTGCATGCCCAGAAGCGCAGTCCGGGTGACGCCGAACTGGAGTGGCGCCTGCGCTCCCTGGTGCGTTGGAACGCCATGGCGATGGTGGTGCGCGCGAACCTGCATAACAGCGAACTCGGGGGCCATATCGCCAGTTTCGCCTCCTCGGCCACCCTCTATGATGTGGCCTTCAACCACTTCCTGCGCGCTCCTACGCCGGAGCACGGCGGTGACCTGCTGTTTGTGCAGGGGCACAGCGCGCCCGGCATCTACGCCCGCGCCTATCTCTCCGGCGAACTGGAGGAGCAGGCTCTGGATCGCTTCCGGCGCGAACTGGAGGGCGGCCTGTCCTCTTACCCGCACCCGCGCCTGATGCCGTCCTTCTGGCATTTCCCCACCGTGTCCATGGGCCTCGGTCCGATCATGGCGATCTACCAGGCGCGCTTCATGCGCTACCTGGAGCAGCGCGGTCTCGCCCCCGCCTCGGACCGCAAGGTCTGGGCCTTCATGGGGGACGGCGAGATGGACGAACCGGAGTCCATGGGCGCCATCGGCCTGGCCGGACGCGAGGGCCTGGATAACCTGCTGTTCGTCGTGAACTGCAACCTGCAGCGCCTGGACGGCCCGGTGCGCGGCAACGGCAAGATCATCCAGGAGTTGGAGGCGGCCTTCCGGGGCTCCGGGTGGAACGTCATCAAGGTGGTCTGGGGCTCCTATTGGGATCCGCTGTTGATGCGCGATACTCATGGTCTGTTGCAACAGCGCATGGAGGAGGTGCTGGACGGCGAATACCAGGCCTACAAGGCCAAGGGCGGCGCCTACGTGCGCGAGCATTTCTTCTCGCGCTACCCGGAACTTAAGGAACTGGTTGCCAGCATGACCGACGAGGACATCTGGCGCCTGAACCGCGGCGGCCACGATCCGCACAAGATGTACGCCGCCTACGCCGCAGCGATGGCCCATGAGGGGCAGCCCAGCGTGATCCTGGCCAAGACCGTGAAAGGTTACGGCATGGGGGAGGCTGGAGAAGGACAGAACATCACCCATCAGCAGAAGAAGATGGGGGAGGCGGCGTTGCGCCAGTTTCGGGATCGCTTCCACATTCCGATCAGCGACGAGCAGTTAGCGGAGATGCCCTTTTACCGCCCGCCCGAGGACAGTCCCGAACTGGACTACATGAAACGCTGCCGGGAGCAGCTGGGTGGCGGCATGTTTGCGCCGCGACCGGAGATCGAGCGGCTGGAGCCGCCACCCCTGAAGGATTTCTCCAAGTTACTGGAGAGCAGCGGCGAGCGCGGCTTTTCCACCACCATGGCTTTCGTGCGTATCCTCAACCTGCTGGTGCGTGATGCGCGTCTCGGCCCCCTCGTGGTGCCCATCGTGCCGGACGAGGCACGCACCTTCGGCATGGAGGGCATGTTCCGGCAGCTCGGTATCTACTCCTCTCTCGGTCAGCTCTACGAGCCGGTGGATCACGAGCAGCTGCTCTACTACCGTGAGGACCGGAAGGGACAGATACTGGAGGAGGGCATTACCGAGGCGGGAGCCATGTCTTCCTGGATCGCGGCCGGTACCGCTTATCGCTTCCACGGGATCAACACCATTCCTTTCTACATCTTCTATTCCATGTTCGGTTTTCAGCGCGTGGGTGACCTTGCCTGGGCCGCCGGGGACGCCCTGACACGCGGGTTCCTGATCGGCGGCACCTCCGGGCGCACGACCCTGTCCGGCGAGGGTCTGCAGCACCAGGACGGACACAGCCAGCTGCTGGCCTCTACCGTGCCCTGTTGTGTTTCCTATGACCCCACGTATGCCTATGAACTGGCGGTCATCATTCAGAAGGGATTGCGCCGCATGTACGGCGAGTGCGAAAACATCTACTACTACATCACCGTGATGAACGAGAGCTATCCGCATCCGGCCCTGCCGGCCGGCAGTGAGGAGGGTATCCTGCGCGGCATGTACCTGTTGCGCGAGGGCCGGACCGGGAAGCGGCCGCGCGTACAGCTCATGGGCAGCGGCGCGATCCTGCGCGAGGTACTGGCCGCGGTGGAGCTGCTGGAACGCGAGCACGCGGTGGATGCCGATGTGTGGAGCTTGACCAGCGCGAACGAACTGCGCCGCGATGCGCTTGCCGTGCGCCGCTGGAACCGGCTGCATCCGGAGCAGGAGCCGCGGCGCTGCTGGATCGAGCGCATGCTGGGGGAACGCCCGCCGGGACCGGTGGTGGCGGCCACCGACTACATGCAGGTTTACGCCGACCAACTGGCCCCTTTCGCGGGCGGCCGTTTCTGGAACTCGCTGGGAACCGATGGCTTTGGCCGCAGTGATACGCGCGCCGCCCTGCGTGACTTCTTCGAGGTGGACGCGCGGCACGTGGTGGTGGCCGTGCTGGCGACCCTGGCCGCCGCCGGGGAACTGCCGGCGGAAAAGGTCAGCGTGGCCATGCGCACCTACGGCATCAACCCCGAGCGCCCGGATCCGGCCGCCTCCTGAGCGCCGCCGCCCATGGCCCGCAGCGAGATACAGGTACCGGATATCGGTGACTTTGAGGGCGTGGAGGTGATCGAGGTGCTGGTGGCGCCTGGGAAGTCCATCCAGATCGAGACCCCCCTCATCACCCTGGAAAGCGACAAGGCCAGCATGGAGGTGCCGGCACCGCGGGCCGGCGTGGTCAGAACGCTGTGCGTCAAGGTGGGGGACAAGGTCTCCCAGGGCAGTCCTATCCTGATCCTGGAGGAGGAAGAAGGGGCAGGGCCGGAGCAGGAGGAGCGGGAAGCAGATCAGAAGGCCTCCAGGCCGGCCCGCTCCGCGTCCTCCGAGGCCGGGGAGGCAGCGGTGCGGGAAAGCCCCGCCCCCCAGGCACCAGGCACGCCGCCGCCCGTACCGGAGCGTCCCCCGGCGCCGCCCGTACCGGAGCGTCCCCCGGCGCCGCCCGTACCGGAGCGTCCCCCGGCGCCGCCCGTACCGGAGCGTCCCCGCCAAGAGTCTAAAGAAGACC
>JABAAT010000010.1 GCA_014238615.1 Gammaproteobacteria bacterium
GATGCGATTATATCCCCGGGGGAAGTCATAGCGCTTATTTCTTTGGGGTCTAGCACACCGCTGCCGCGGTCGGTGCGATGCCCTCCAGTCGCCGCCAGTCCGGTTGTCGCCTTTACGAGTGACCCCGGTAGCCTTGGCCCTAGTGGCGGCATCATCCAGATAAGTGTGACGAATTCGCCGGGCATGGCTGTCAGTAGTGTGCCGCTGCGCCTGGCGATCGGGAGCGATGATAACAATCCAATAAAATTCACACTCCAGATCGGAGAAGAGCAGCTCAGGATCGGAGACTCTTTCCTTACAGCTGTACGGAATAATTGGGCTTTCTACCAGAACGAGGTAACGGCAGGTGATGGAAGTGTGCTGAATGTGCCTGTGGGAGTTACGGAGATCACTGTGAGCGCCACGGCTGCCACCGACCCAAGGCTTCTCATTTTGCTGCCAAGCGAAGATTACCAGGTAGCGGAGGAATACCCCAGCAGTCCGGGAGGCCCTGGTTTGTTTCGTCTGCCGAGCCTCACTTCGCCGCCGAGCACTTAGGCGCAGACGACCCGGGCAGCCAGGAAACCAGCGTATCGGAGTCCGTTGCTGGGGCGGATCGTCCCGAGGTCACCTTGAACATAAACTTTCCCGCGGACATCACCCTCAGCGAGGCCCAACCGATCACCATGCAGTTCGCCCTTGAGGGTACAGCGACCTACCCCGTTGACTATCGTTTCTCGCTGAAGTCGCCTGGGGACGAGGAGGTCTTACAGATCACTCCCGCCGAGAACCGCCTCGACTTGACGCTGCAGATTCCGGCGCGGACGTACACAGTGGGTACGCCGCTCAACAGGGTGTTGATCCTTAACTCCCACAGGCGACATGACTACGGAGGGAAACGAGACGGTGATACTGACCTTGAACGAGGGGTCGGGATACGAGCTGGGAACACCGTCCCAGCATACGCTGACGATCACCGACGACGACGGATCGACGATGTAGTTTTTTGGATTCGTCGATGAGTGTGACGGATACCGATATTGCCAGCACATCGATTGTCATAAGTCTGGCCTTTCCCCCAGGCACCGGCTTAGGCATGACCCAGGATATCTCGGTACGGTTCCGCGTTACGGGTGCGACCCGCTTCACTGGCTATACTCTCGATACGACCGGAAGAGACCGTGAGACCACCACATATGTAGCTGGCGGAACCACTCTCTAGTTCCTAACATGGAATATGATCATTCCGCCGACGGGAGGAGCAAACCCATTCTTCAGGGGCTTGAGTTTCCGCCCCCAAAACAGAAATGATGGCGACAAAAAGGTGGTGCTGACCTTGATTGAGAGGCCGTCAGCATACAAAGTGGGGCCCCGGAGCACGTTTACGGTGACGATCGTCGACAACTAGCCACCCACGAGTTCGGCGCCGCCCGCGAATTTGGGGGTCATTGCTGTTGCATTGCAACCTGGCCTGGTCAAGGAGCGCGGTCCATGTCCTGGCTGGTGTCTTCCTTAAGACCCGTTACAGGTAACCGTTCCATTCAAATCTTTCGGTGTGCGTGCGCCTTTGGGAAAACCCGGCCGGTTTGGTTGGGCGCGCCCGCCCCGGATGCCGGCCTGGAACGGTGCCTGGTATGGAGTCCGGTGGAGTCAGTCCGGTGGAGTCAGGGCGGGTCGGTGACTCGTGGGTGGGTTCGGGATTGATGCTATATAATCCGCCCATGAGGGCTCCGCGTTCATCTCTGGGGGCTGGTGCCTGTCCTGGTGCTCTCCCGGTTGTGCGTTTTGCCGGGGTCTTCCGGCTGCTGTTACTTAGTCTCCCGTTGACCGGTTGTGGTTCTGAACCTTGGAACAATCCTTATCCCGAGAAGGAGGAGGGATCTGTTTACTACGATTCCTTCGGGGAACGCCCTAAGCACCTGGATCCGGCGGTTTCCTACAGTTCTGATGAATACCGGTTGATCGGTCAGGTCTATGAGCCGCCCCTGCAGTATCACTTGCTGCTGCGGCCGTATCAGCTTGTGCCGTTGACTGTACGAGAGGTGCCGGCGCCGGTGCTGCTGGACGCTGATCTACGGGAGCTGCCGCCGGGCGCCGCCGGTCATGACGCGGCCTACAGCGTTTACCGGTTGCGGTTGCGGGAGGGTCTGCGTTACCAGCCGCATCCGGCCCTGGCGCGGTCTTCCTCCGGGGAATACCTGTACCATGCCTTGTCGCCCGCGGAGCTGCGAGGGAAACATCGCCTGTCGGATTTTCCCTCCGTAGGCAGCCGGGAGCTGGTGGCCGCAGATTATGTTTACCAGGTCAAGCGCCTGGCGTCACCCGAGACGCCGTCACCTGTTTACGGTTTGATGAGCGAGCATATCGTGGGGCTGAAAAGCCTGCGTGAGGGACTGAACGCCGCCCTGGAAGAGGGGGAAGAAATAGACCTGCGCTCCTTGACGCTTGAGGGGGTGCGTGTGACCGGGCGTTATAGCTATGAAATACGGTTACGCGGCTATTACCCGGCCTTCGTGTATTGGCTGGCCATGCCTTTCTTCTCCCCCATGCCCTGGGAGGCGGAGAGCTTCTATGGGCAGCCGGGAATGCGGGAACGCAACCTGGTACTGGACTGGTATCCCATCGGGACCGGTCCCTACATGCTTACGGAGAACAATCCTAACCTGCGCATGGTGCTGTCGCGCAATCCGCACTATCGCCGGGAGACCTATCCGGCGCGGGGTATGCCCGGGGATCGGGAAGCCGGGCTGCTCGCCGACGCGGGGCGACCGCTGCCCCTGATCGATCGGGCGGTGTTCAGCCGGGAGCCTGAGAATATTCCGGCCTGGACGAAGTTCCTGCAGGGGTACTACGATGTTTCCGGAATCTCCTCGGATCACTTTGACCAGGCCGTGCAGTTCCTGAATGGACAACCGGAGCTGACCGAGGAACTACGGAGCCAGGGGATCCGGTTGGACACGGCGGTGCAGAACACCATCATTTACATGGGCTTCAACATGAAGGATCCGGTTGTGGGAGCTTCCGGTGATGCGGAGCGGGCGCGCAAGCTGCGCCAGGCGATTTCCATCGCCCTGGACCAGGAGGAGTACATCTCCATTTTTCTGAACGGCCGCGGGGTAGTGGCCCATGGTCCGATTCCGCCGGGGATCTTCGGGTATCGGGAGGGGCCGCCGGGAGTGAATCCTGTGACCCACGAGTGGCGCTCCGGAGAGGCGCGGCGGCGGCCGCTGGGGGAGGCGTGGCGCCTGCTGGAGGAGGCGGGTTATCCGGGCGGCATGGACGGGGACGCGCCGCTGGTGCTGTACTTTGACACCCTGGACCGTGGACCGGACACCAAGGATCTGCATGAGTGGTATATCAAGCAATTCAACCGCCTGGGGGTGCAGCTGGTGCCGCGCGTGACCGACTACAACCGCTTCCGGGAAAAGATGCGCAACGGCGCGGCGCAGATCTTCACCTGGGGCTGGCATGCCGACTACCCGGATCCGGAGAATTTCCTGTTCCTGCTGCATGGCAAGAACCGCAAGGTGGACGATGACGGGGAAAACGCCGCCAACTACCAATCTCCCGAGTACGATCGGTTGTTTGAGCAGGTACGTTACATGGAAAACGGGCCCGCGCGCGGCGCGCTGATCGAGCGCATGCTATCGATTGCCCGCCGCGATGCGCCCTGGATCTGGGGCTTCTACCCGGTGTCCTATACGCTCTACCACTCTTGGTACGGCAATACCAGGCCGAACCTCGTGGCCCATAACACGCTTAAGTACCGGCGCGTGGATCCCCGGCGGCGCGCGTTGCGGCGCACGGAGTGGAACCGACCGGTGCTCTGGCCGCTGTGGGTGGTGCTGGCACTGCTCGCGCTGGCCGCGCTGCCGGCGGTGCGCACTTACCGCGCCCGTGAACGGGAGCGCGCGCTGTGAGTGCCTGTTTCCGGCCGGCCGCCGGGGCGCCGCCGGCTCGGTGCATATCGTCCCTGCCGCCGCGCGCCCTGGGCCGTGCTCGGGGCGCCGCCGCCGATCGCCTTGCTTGCCAACGATGCGCCGCCTGGCCCGTGTGTGTCGCCCGCGGTCGGGCCGGTCGCGGCGGGCGGTATGGCCGAGCGCGTCGCGCCGCGCCGCGCCGGGAACCGTCGTGAAGGCCTACCTGCTGCGCCGCCTGTGCTATACCCTGCCGGTGCTGGTGGGCGTCAACCTGCTCACCTTCGCGCTGTTCTTCATGGTGAACACACCGGATGATATGGCCCGTATGCACCTGGGCGCCAAGTACGAGGACCGCCAGGAGCTGGACACTTGGAAGCGCCTGCGCGGCTATCATCTACCGCTGTTCTGGAACGCCGATGCACAGGGTCTCGGGCGCCTGCGCGACACCATTTTCTACCGCAAGTCCCTCCCCCTGTTTCGCTTTGAGTTCGGTTCCTCGGATGCCGGGCGGGACATCGGTTACGACGTGAGCCAGCGCATGTGGCCGAGCCTCTACTACGCTGTTCCGGTGCTGCTCCTGGGGCTTTTGTGCAGCATCAGCGTGGCGCTCTGCGTGGTCCTGTTCCGCGCCACCTACATCGACGTGGGTGTCGTCGCCCTGTGCGTGGTGCTCATGTCCATTTCCAGCCTGTTCTACATCATCGGAGGGCAGTTTCTGATCGGCAAGCTGTTGCGCCTGGTGCCGGTGTCGGGCTATGGGGGCCTCGTGGAGCCTTGGAAGTTCCTGGTGCTGCCCGTGCTGATCTCCGTGGCGCACGGCCTGGGCTCCGGCGTGCGCTGGTACCGTACCCTGTTCCTGGAAGAGGCCGAGCGCGACTACGTGCGCACCGCGCGCGCCAGGGGGCTGGCGGAGCGCACCGTGCTGTACGGGCACGTGCTGCGCAACGCCCTGATCCCCATCCTCACCGGGGTGGTGGTCATCATTCCCGTGCTGTTCCTGGGCAGCCTCGTCACCGAGTCCTTCTTCAGTATTCCCGGGCTGGGCAGCTACACCATTGAGGCGATCCGGCGCCAGGATTTCGCTATCGTGCGCGCCATGGTCTTCCTCGGAGCCGTGCTGTATATCGTGGGATTGTTGCTCACCGACATCGCCTATACCCTGGTGGATCCCAGGGTGCGCTTTGATTGAGGCCCGGAGCGTTCCCATGTCCCTGGTACTGCTCTGGACCGACCTGATGCTGTGGCTGGTGCTGCTGCTCCTGGCGGCCGGCGCCTGGCGCGTCGCGCGGCGGCGCCACCTGCGCGATGCCTGGACGCGCGTCGCGTACAGCCGGAGTGGCGCCTGCGCGGCCCTGGTGCTGTCCGCCTACCTGTTGTGCGCCCTGCTTGACTCGATCCACTTCCGTCCGTCCGTGGATACCGCGCGTCCCGTGGCGGCGGCCCATGTTCTGAGCCTGTTGGACCTGCTGCTTACGCCGATGCGCGAGAATTCCGAGCGCACCTACTCGGCGCCCCTGGCCGCCTACCAGCTGAGCGCTGAATTCAGTGAAGGCCCGGACGGCCTCCCGGTGTATCAACGTCCGCGCCTGCGCCACGGCGGCGCCCACCTCTCGGATCCGGCGCGGGAGCACGGCCCTGACCTGCTGCGCACCCTGGGTTTGTCCCTGGCGTGGGCGTTGCTTTGCTGGTTGCTGCTTGCGGCTGCCTGCGTTGGCTGGAGTGCGCGGCTTGCCGGCCGCGGCTTCGGCGCCCAACTGCGCCTCGTGGCGCGCGGCCCGACGGACGCCGCCCGCCCGCTCCCCTGGCGCGCGCTGCTGCTCACCCTGGGCGTTTTGATGGTGCTGGGCTTTTGCGCCGCCGGTCTCGGCGCCGACTACCACTTGCTGGGCACCAGCAAGGTCGGTGCGGATGTCTTCTACCAGACCTTAAAAAGCGTGCGCACCGGGATGATCATCGGCCTCCTGTCCATCACCTGCATGGTGCCCATCGCGGCGCTGCTCGGTATCAGCGCCGGCTACTTTCGCGGCCGCGTGGACGATCTGGTACAGTACTTCTACACCACCCTGTCCGCGGTGCCCTGGGTGCTGCTGGTCGCCGCCGCCGCGCTCATCCTGCAAGGTTACATGGACGCGCACGCGGCCGATTTCAGCAACCGGGAAGTGCGTGCCGATGCACGCCTGCTGATGCTCTGCCTGATCCTGGGACTGACCGGCTGGGTGGGCCTGTGCCGGTTGCTGCGCGGCGAGAGCCTGAAACTCTCCCAGATCGAATACGTGCAGGGCGCGCGGGCCTTCGGAGTCCCGCACGCGCGCATCCTGTGGCGCCATATTCTGCCCAACTGCATGCACATCATCCTCATCGTCGTGGTGCTCGACTTCAGCGGCCTGGTGTTGGCCGAGGCCGTGCTTTCTTACATCGGCATCGGCGTGGATCCCAGCACCCAGAGCTGGGGCAACATGATCAATGTCGCGCGCCTGGAACTGGCACGCGCGCCGGTCGTTTGGTGGCCCCTGCTGGCCGCTTTCCTGCTCATGCTGGGACTGGTGCTGTCCTTTAACCTGTTCGCGGACGCGGTACGCGACGCTTTTGACCCCCGCCTGCGGGGCGGCCGCCTTGGCTGAAGCGCTGCTGAAAATACGCGGGCTGCACCTGGCGGGCGGCGGTGCGCGGCCCGAGGAATTGCTGTGCGGCGTGTCCCTGGAGGTGGAGCGCGGCCGCACCTTCGTGTTGCTCGGAGAATCCGGCTGTGGCAAGACCCTGACCTCGCTGGCCGTGATGCGCCTGCTGCCGCCGGGGCTTGGTATCCGCTCCGGCTCCATCCGCCTGGACGGCGTGGAGCTGCTGCAATTGACCGAGCGCGCCATGCGCGCCGTGCGTGGGCGCCGGATCGGCATGATCTTCCAGGATCCGCAGACCTCCCTGAACCCGGTGCTCTCCGTGGGCAGCCAGATCGACGAAGTGCTGCGCCTGCGCGGCGTGCGGGGCCGCGCCGAGCGCCGCCGCCGCGCCGTGACGCTGCTGGATGAAGTCGGCATTCCGGATGCGGCGCGGCGCGTACACGAGTACCCGCATCAGCTTTCCGGAGGCATGAAGCAACGCGTCATGATCGCCATCGCCCTGGCTGGCGAACCGGAACTGCTGATCTGCGATGAACCGAGCACCGCCCTGGATGTCACCATCCAGGCCCAGGTGCTGAAGCTGCTCCGCACACTGCAGGAGCGCAAGCACATGGCGATGCTGTTCATCACCCACGACCTGGGCGTGGCCTATCGCATGGCGCACCGGGTGGGCGTGATGCGCTTCGGACGCCTCGTGGAAACGGCCGAGCGCGACGCCTTCTTTGACCGGCCCCGGCACGATTATTCCCGGCAGCTGTTCGCTGACCTGCCGCGCCGCCTCCCGCCGCGCGACATGTTGCCAGAGCCCGCCGCTGATCCGGCGAAAAAGCATCCCACGCTGCTGGAAGTGCGCAACCTGAAGATCCACTTCCCCATCCGCAAGGGCGCGTTGCGCCGTGTCGTGGGACAGGTCAAGGCGGTGGACGGCGTCTCCCTGGACCTTCGTGCAGGCGAGACCCTGGCCCTGGTGGGCGAATCCGGCTGCGGCAAGACCACCCTGGGGCGCGGTATCCTGCAACTGGAGCCCTGCCCGGCCGGCAGCGTGCACTTTGACGGCGTGGACCTGGGCACTCTTTCCGGGGCGCGCCTGCGCCGCCGCCGCCGCGACTTCCAGATCGTCTTTCAGGACCCCTTTGCTTCCATGAATCCGCGCATGATCATCTCTGACATCGTGGAGGAGGGCATGCTGGCGCAGGGTCTCGGTGGCAACCGTGAAGAGCGCTTGCAGCGGGTGGAGGAACTGCTGTGCCAGGTGGAACTGGAGGCCGGGCACAGGTCCCGTTATCCCCACGAATTCTCCGGGGGGCAGCGCCAGCGCATCTGCATCGCCCGTGCGCTGGCCGTGGAGCCACGCCTGCTGATCTGCGATGAGCCGACCAGCTCCCTGGACATGTCGGTGCAGGCCCAGATTCTTCGGTTACTGCTGAAACTGCAGGAGCAACGCGGCCTGGCTTACCTGTTCATCACCCACAACCTGGAGCTGGTACGCTGCCTGGCGCACCACGTTGCGGTCATGTATCGCGGCTGCATCGTGGAGCACGGCCCCACGGCCCGCGTCATGGACACCCCGCAACACGCCTACACCCGGGAACTGCTGTCCGCGGTGCCAATCATCGGCGGCGCCTGGGTGACAACACCGCCCCCCGCGCCGCC
>JABAAT010000004.1 GCA_014238615.1 Gammaproteobacteria bacterium
GCATGGGCATGGGCCAGGGAATGCGGCACATGACGACCGCCGCCGCCGTCGTGCCGCTCATCATCACCGGTGCGGGAACCACCGGTGCCGCCCTGGCCTGCCTGTGCGCCCACGGCGGCCTGCCCGTGGTGAAGCTGTTTTACAATCGCCGCCCGTTCACGAAGGCGGTGCGCAACCTGGGCCTGAACCTGCTTGACCTGTCCCCCGGTCTGCAGCGTTTCCTGCCGCGCCGCGCCACCGGCCTGCACGCCTTCCCCCTGGACAGGGAATGGGCATGGGCCAGGGAATGCGGCACATGACGACCGCCGCCGCCGTCGTGCCGCTCATCATCACCGGTGCGGGAACCACCGGTGCCGCCCTGGCCTGCCTGTGCGCCCACGGCGGCTTGCCCGTGGAGTTGTGGGCGGCACCTCCGAACCCGGCGTCTCCCGCCGCGCGGCGGCGCGCCGACTGGGTGCTGGCCGTGAATCCGGCGAGCGTCCGTCTGCTGAGGCAGGCGCACATCTGGGAGCACATCCCCGAAGCCGGACGAGCGCCTTTTCGATCGGTGGAGGTCTGGGATGAAGAGGGCGGCCTGCTGTCCTTTGAACACGGCGAATTGCGGCGCCCGGAACTAGGCTGGATGGTGCGGGGCGGAGCCCTGGAGCGTGCCTTGGAAGAGGCCCTGGGCGATGCCCCCGGCTTGCGCCGCCGCGCGCTGAAGATCAAGGAACTGGGCTGGGAGCAGCGGCACCTGTGCCTGGAAGCGGAGGGATCGTCCCCGGTGCGGGCGCGCCTCGTGGTAGCTGCGGACGGCGCCCGATCCACCTTGCGCGGGTTGGCCGGGATCGGCGTCCGGGAACATGACTACCGGCAGCAGGCATTGACCTGCGAGCTGCGCCACACCCTGCCGCACGGCGCCGTGGCGCGCCAGAAGTTCCTGGCCGGCGGCCCGCTGGCGTTGCTGCCCACCGCCGACCCGCAATGCTGCGGCCTGGTCTGGACCCTGCCGGAGCAGGATGCGCCGCATCCGGCGAACCTCCCCGAGGCGCGCTTTCGCGCCCTGCTGGAGGAACAGAGCGAGGGCGTACTGGGAAACATCACCGAAACGGGTCCGCGTTCCCTGTACCCCCTGCGACGCGTCATGGCGGAGTCCTATTTTCAGGGCCGCCTCGCCTTGTCAGGCGACGCCGCCCACTTTGTGCACCCGCTGGCGGGCCTGGGCGCCAACCTGGGCCTGGCGGACGCGGGCCTGCTGGCCGCGTTGTTGCTGGATGCTCACCGGCAGCGGCGCGATCCGGGGGACGCGGGCCTGCTGGCCCGTTACCAGCGCCGCCGCCGCCTGGAGAACGCCTGTTTCGCTCATGGCCTGGACGCGGTGCGCCGGGCTTTCCGACTGCCGCCGCCCCTGCACCTGGCGCGCCGCGCCGCGCTCGGCTGGCTGAACGACCGGCCGACCCTGAAAGGCCTGCTGGCCGCCCCCGCGCTGGAGACCCGCATCTGGCCGCCGGCCGCCGACCCGCCGCCCGGGATCACGCCCTGGCATCCGGCATGAGCAGCGACCCCAGGCATCAGGATGACCGTATCCGCGACTTCATCCATAAACGTGTGGATGAGGATCTGCGCCAGGGCGTCGTCGACCACATCCGTACCCGCTTCCCGCCCGAGCCGAACGGCTACCTGCATATCGGCCACGCCAAGGCCGTCTGCCTGAACTTCGGCATCGCCGAAGAGTACGGCGGCCGCTGCAACCTGCGCTTTGACGACACCAACCCCGAGCGCGAGAGCGCCGCCTACGCGCAAGCCATCGAGGAGGACATCCGCTGGCTGGGCTTCGAATGGGAGCCGCCCCTGCGCCACGCCTCCGACTATTTCGAGCAACTCCACGGATACGCCATGCAGCTCATCCGGGACAAACGCGCCTACGTGGACAGCCAGTCCCCCGAGCAACTGCGGGCCACGCGCGGCACCCTCACCCAACCCGGCCGGGACAGCCCCTACCGAGACCGCACGGTGGCCGAAAACCTGGAACTCTTTGAGCGCATGCGCGCCGGTGCATTCGAGGAAGGAGAGCAGGTGCTGCGTGCCCGCATCGACATGAACGCCGAGAACCTCAACCTGCGTGACCCGGTTATCTACCGTATCCGCAAACGCGCACACCACCGCACCGCCACGCGCTGGTGCATTTACCCGACGTATGACTTCACCCAGTGCCTGTCGGACGCCATCGAGGGCGTCACGCACTCGCTTTGCACCCTGGAGTTTGAGGACCACCGCCCGCTCTATGACTGGTTCATTGAGCATCTGCCGGTGCCGAGCCGCCCGCGCCAGTACGAGTTCGCGCGCCTGAACCTGGACTACACCGTGACCAGCAAGCGCCTGCTCGCGCGACTCGTGGAGGACGGCGCGGTGACCGGCTGGGACGACCCGCGCATGCCGACCCTGTCCGGCCTGCGCCGCCGCGGCTACCCGCCTACCGCCATCCGCGAATTCTGCGGCCGCATCGGCCTGACCAAGAAAGACACCCGCATCGACTGCAGGCTGCTGGAAAACCTGGTGCGTGCGGAATTGGACCGCACGGCGCCGCGCGCCATGGCCGTGACACGCCCCCTGAAGCTGGTCATCACGAACTATCCCCGAGAGCAGGTGGAGGAACTGACCCTGCCCAGGCATCCCAAGGACCCCGACCTGGGCGAGCGCACCGTACCCTTCTCCAACGAACTCTACATTGAGCAGGATGATTTCCACCTTGACCCGCCGCCGCGCTTCCGCCGTCTTGCTCCCGGCCGCGAGGTGCGCTTGCGCGGCGCCTACCTGGTCAGCTGTGAGCGCGTCGTGGAGGACGCCCGGGGCGTGCCCACGGAAGTCCACTGCCGCTATGACCCGGCTACCCGGGGCGGCGTCGCCCCCCCGGAGCGCAAGGTACGCGGCGCCTTGCACTGGGTTTCCGCCAGGCACGCCGTGAACGCCGAGATCAGGCTTTACGACCACCTCCTGAACAGCCCCGAGCCGACCGGAGCAGATCCGGCCGCCGACCTGAACCCCGACTCCCTGGAAACCCTGACGCAGGCGAAGCTGGAGCCCGGCCTGGCCCGGGCCGGCCTCACCGAACGCTTCCAATTCGAACGCACCGGCTACTTCTGCCAGGACAGCCGCGACTCCCGCCCCGAGCGCTTGGTCTTCAACCGCATCGTCAGCCTGCGTGACTCCCGCAACCCCGCCACATAAAACCCAAAGGCCGCCACCCCATCACCATCCAGTTATTGATAGGCCGTGGCGGGTTCAGGCGTTGGTGTAGATGGTTTCGTCGGGGAGCCAGCGGGCGATGAGTTGGGGGGCTTGCTCCGGGTGTTCGGCGAGCAGGATTTTGGCGCTCTTCGCTACCTGGGGCAGGAGGTGGCGGTCGGTGGCGAAGTCGACAACGCGGGTGCGGGGCATGCCGGTCTGGCGGCTGCCGTGCAGTTCGCCTGGGCCGCGTTGCAGGAGGTCCTGCTCGGCGATCTTGAAGCCGTTGTGCTCGTGGGCGATGGCATCCAGGCGTTGCCTGGCGATGCTCGTCAGGGGGGGCGCGTAGAGCAGGACGCAGGTGCCGGCTTTCCGGCCGCGCCCGACGCGGCCGCGCAGCTGGTGCAGTTGTGAGAGCCCCAGGTTCTCGGCGTCTTCTATGAGCATGAGGGTGGCGTTCGGGACATCCACGCCTACCTCCACCACGGTGGTGGCAACCAGGAGGTCTATCTCGCGCTGCTTGAAGCGCTCCATGACGTTCTCCTTTTCCTGGTTTTTCATGCGTCCGTGCAGGAGTCCGACGTTCAGGCCCGGCAGTTTGCGGAGTTCGGCATAGGCCTGTTCGGCGGATCGTCTCCTGGGCGTGGCCTCGGATTCCTCGATGGCGCCGCAGATCCAGAAGGCCTGGTTCCCTTCCAGGCAGATTTCCCGGACGCGCTTCGTGATGGCGGCACGGCGGCCGTTGGGCATCACGTGGGTCTCCACGGGGCGGCGGTGGGTGGGGAGTTCGTCCAGGGTGGAGACGTCCAGGTCGGCGTACAGGCATACCGCCAGGGTGCGGGGGATGGGGGTGGCGGACATCAGCAGTTGGTGGGGGACGGTGTCGTCCTTACCGCCCAGGAGGCTGAAGCGCTGCTGTACGCCGAACTTGTGTTGCTCGTCGATGACCACCAGCGCCAGGCGCGGGAAGTGGATGCCCTCCTGCAGCAGGCTGTGGGTGCCGACGACGACGTCGCTTTCGCCGGCGGCGATGCGCGCCAGCAGGTCCGCGCGTTGTTTCCTGGTGAGGGCGCTGCTGAGCAGTTCGATGCGCAGCTCCAGGCGGTGTGCCAGGCATTCCTGGAGGTGCTGGTGCAATTGCCTGGCGAGCACGCCGGTGGGGGCCATGACGGCCGCCTGGCGCCCGGCCGCGATGGCCTGCGATACGGCGATGGCGGCGACCACGGTCTTGCCGGAGCCGACATCTCCCTGCAGCAGGCGCATCATGGGTGCGGGGCGCGCCAGGTTTTGCTGAATCTCGGCGCTGACCTTGCGTTGCGAGTTGGTGAGCTTGAAGGGCAGTTGCGCCAGGAGCTCGTCCCGGGCCGTGCCGGCCGCTTCCGAGTTCGGCAGCGCCGTGGCGCGGGATTGCTTCGCCTGGCGCTTGATCCTTTGCAGGGCCAGGTTGTGGGCCAGCAGTTCCTCGAAGACGATACGCTGGATGACGGGATGGGCGCGCCGTGCTCCCGGGTCTTCCGAGAGGAGTCCAGGTGGGGGAGTGTGCACCTGCAGGATGGCGGAGTACAGGGGCGGGAAGCCTTGCTGCTCCAGTAATTCCCTGGGCAACAGCTCCGGCAGTTGCACCGTGCCCTGCCGCAGCAGGCGCAGGGCGTTCCCGAGGTAGCCGCGCAGGGCGTATTGCGAGATGCCCTCGGTGGTCGGATAGACGGGGGTCAGGGTGGTCTCCAGGGGCGGGGGGCCCTTGGGTGGCAGGATGCGCAGTTCCGGGTGGATCATCTCCGGGCCCTGGTTCCCCCAGCGCAGGGTGCCGTAGCAGAGTACGCGCTGTCCGGCGCGCAGCTTGGAGAGGTGGGCGAAGTGAAAGAAGCGGAGGTTCAGCGGGCCGCTGTCATCCTGCAGCACGAGCTCCAGCATGCGGCGGCGCCTGATGAGGATCTCGTGCCTTGCCAGCACGCCGCATACCAGGCCTTCCTTGCCGTGGCGCAGCTCCCGAATTTGCAGCAGGCGGGTTTTGTCCAGGTAGCGCAGCGGCAGGTGGAAGTACAGGTCCTGCAGGCGGTGCAGGTTCAGGCGGGCGAGCATCTCGCTGCGCCGGGCGCCGAGACCGGGCAGCACGTTCAGGGGAGAGTCGGAGTGGAGCCCGGCGACACCCTTCCCGGGCGCGCGCTCAGGCCCCATGCGTGGCTTCTGACTTCTCCGTGGTGGACATTCCGTCGAACAACACCGCTTCTATCTCAACGGGTGCGTCCTTGGGCAGGGCGGACACGCCGACGGTCGCGCGCGCCGGGTAGGGCGGCTGGAAGAACTCCTGTATCAGTTCGTTCAGGAGCGGGCCGTTGCCGAGGTCGGTGAGATAGACGTTGAGCTTGACGATGCTTTCCGGGCCGAGGCCGCAGGCTTCCGCCAGCAGGCATAGATTGCGCAGCACGCACCGCGCCTGCACCTTGAAGTCGCCCGTGATCATGGCGCCGCTCTCCGGGTCTATGGGGATCTGTCCGGCGCAGTAGATCAGCGGCCCGGCCCGCACGGCCTGCGAATAGGGGCCGAGAGGGGCGGGGATCTTGGAGGTGGTGACGGCGTTGCGGCGCATGGGGCTACTCCTCGGACTTTGCGGATGACGGTGACATGTTGCAGTGTTTCATGCGCGCCCGGAGGCGCTCTATCGGTGCCGGATCGCTTGAACGCGGGGAAAGGCACCCCGGAACCATGAGCCTCGGTTCCGTCCTTAGAGTCAGATTGCCCTGGGTTCCGGCAGCTGACAGCGAGAGGCGATTACCTTCGCCACTTTCTTGAAATCATCGTAGCACCGCCTCACGTACTTCTGGTTTTCACCAAAAACACCGTCGCCGGGTTTCAGGTTGAACATGGGTTTCCGACTCTCCTGTGCCATCGGCATCAGCGAGCGGTAGTCCTTCAGGCTCGCGATGCAGTCTTCACCAGGAGAGCCTGCCGCCCTCGGCGCTAACAGCACTTTTTCCCGGTAAACGGCCGGGAATTGTTCTATCCAGTGCGCATAAGCCTTGGTGGGCCGATTCAGGCGCACGGAGTGGCGCATCACCAGGTAGCCCGCGGGTGTCATCCTTCCATCTGGAAGATCGTCACGCAGCTCAGCATCTCCTGGTGCTTTCTTCATATATTCCTTCCATTCATTCCTCCATTTCTTCAAGCTCATCCCTACATTCTTAAGCCCCTGCAGGGAGAACATGTCAGGTCCGAGAGGCAGGATGACGTAGTCGCAGGAAAGAAGTGCCGCGCGATTGATAGCGCCCAGGTTAGGACCGACATCCACGAGCACGATGTCAGCCTTAAATTTTGACCGGGCTTTTTTAATCAGGCGGGCGAACATGCTCGTTACGCGGAAGGCGCGTTCATCACCACCACCACACATGTTCCAGGAATAGGAAAGATCATCTTCACATAAAGACAGGTTGGTCTCGCCGATCAGCAGGCCTAATTCTCCGTCCCCGCCTTCAGCCTCATGCACATGGGGTTGTTCTATATCTCCTCTCCCAGCTTTAAGCGGGGAGATCGCCTGGTAGATCGTTTGATTGTTATGTTCCCCGCCATCCCATGCTTCCTCTAGTTCCCTTTCGTCCAGGAACATGCCGCTCAGGTTACATTGTGGGTCGAGGTCCACGGCCAACACCCGGTAATCCAGACTAAACATCCAGCTCAAGTGGTAAACCAGGGAGGTTTTGCCGACACCGCCCTTGTTATTAAAAAATGCGATCGTGCTCATGATTTTGCGGGTCTTAAGGTAACCTGTGTCCAGTCTGCTTCCATTTCCAGCTTCGGGTCAGGGTTGCCGTTGTCCCGGAGCGCTTTTTTGGCCACCTGGATGCCGCTTCCGAATTTCTCCATGAACCCCATATACTTCATCGCCTCTGCAATCCTTGGGTTGCGGTAATCGGTTACCCCGAGGTCTCCAAAGGTCTCCGCGCTTACCTTGCCGAATGGACCGCCGGGGTTATGGATTTCGACTCGATCTTCAAACCAGGAGATCCGCACCGGTGCATTGGTCCCCTCGTAGCTGCGGTGGATCAGCGCGTTACGGGCTAATTCGTGGAGGGCGGCCATCGGATAATCCGGCCGTTCCACGTGACGTCCGTTCTCAAATTCCATGGCGACTTTAACCTGTATTTCCAGGATTTCTCCAAGGCGAATCGCCTGGTTCTGCAGGGTTCCGTCGATCTCCTTTTGGTGCAGAACCGGATCCGTTATTTCCCGGCCACCCCGGCGCACGAATTGTATGTACGCACCCGGGAACCAATGGCGAGGGTCACGTCCCACAAGAAGCAGGCCGGTGGGAGTAGCCTTGCCGTCTGCACCTAGCAGGTCGAGTGCTCTCATTTGCTCGCCCGGCTCACGTTCGTCGGCCTGGATGATGTCCCGGTTGACCGCGGCGGGCAGATATTCTTCCTGGAAACGCTGCTTGTCAAGATCATCAATGCTGGTGTCTTGCACCGAGCGCATGTCATAAGGCAGATCTGCCGCGCGGCGTTTTTCTGAAAGCCTGCGTTCGTTGTCCAGCGTTGCCATCTTTGTTGTGGGACCTATTCGCACCCAACATTCATTTCGAAACCTCACTGGAGGAAAGGAAGCAGGATGTACACGCAGCAATGCGAGATCGCAGCCACCCAGAACCCGGTGCTCTACATCTATGCCAGGGAGCGGCTGGATGCGCCCATCGCTGCTGAACTCCGACAGTCGGGTCAACAATTCATCATTTACTTCAAGACAGGCGCATTCGCCTTTGTCCCGAAGTCCGATGAGAAGGACCCCCGCCTTGCGGTGGTCTGACAGATCATTCGCAAAGGCGCAGATGGTGCGGGCGATATCCTTTGTATCCCGTGCGGATTCCTTGAATTCCACGCGATCGCTTTCCCCGCCGTGCCACAGGTCGAGTAGCTCATTGTCGGAAAGTGGTTCAGGAGGCATAACTCTTCAGCCCCGTGTGGGTACAACAGCTTAAGCGGATGCTGCCGCGCTGGGCCGGGAAGCGCGCTTTTCCCCTGCTGATACGTCGTATCAAGGCCCGCGACGGGCGGCGCACACCGGCCTTTACGGGAAGTCGGGGAAATCGCATGGGGTGGTCGGCGGCTGGGTTCATGCAGTGAATTATACGGTGTGCCACGCGGCGGTTCATTGCCGGGTGCCAGGTGGTTGCGCTGGCGCGGGTTGGCGAAAGCGTTGCGGCACATGGGGTTTTCATCAGACCCTGCGGACTTCGGTGACATGTTCCAGTTGTTTCAGGTGCGCCTGGACGCGTTCCATCTGCGACAGGTCGCGCACCTGGATATTGAACAGCAGGATGGTGGTAGTGTCCCCGGACTCCTTGATCTTCAGATCCACGATGTTGGCTTCCTGCTTGGAGATGGCGGTGGCGATGGTGGCCAGCACGCCGCGCTGGTTGGTCACGAGCAGGCGCAGGCTGGCGGTGAATTCGCAATCGATGTCGGTGCTCCAGCATACGTCCAGCAGCCATTCGCCGCGCCGCGCCGCGCCGGAGATGTTACCGCAGCCTTCCCGGTGGATGACCAGGCCGCGGCCGCGGCTCAGCAGGCCGACGATGGAGTCACCCGGTACCGGGTGGCAGCAGCGTGGGAAGTTCACGACCATGCCCTCGGTGCCGAGTATGGGGAGGGGGCCGGGCGGGGTGTCCCCGATGGGCGTTTTCAGCGGTTTGTCCTGGGAGGCGATCTCGCGCGCCACGATGGGGGCTGGCAGGTCGCCGTAGCCCAGCTTGACGAACAGCGCCTCCTGGTCCTGCAGCTGGTGTTTGTTCAGCAGTTGTTTCAGGGAAGCGCACAGCTTGTCGTCCAGCCGCAGCTGGAACACCTCCAGTTCCTTGGTCAGCAGGCGGTGTCCCAGGTCGCGCGCCTCCCAGTCACGCAGGCTCTTGAGACGATGGCGGATGCCAAGCCTTGCCCTTGGGGTTACCACGAAATTCAACCAGGCCGGGTTCGGGTTTGCCTGTTCCCTGGTGAGGATGCGCACCGTCTGGCCGTTTTGCATGCGACTGCGCAGGGGCACCGGGTTGCGCTCAATCTCCGCGCCCACGCAGTGGTTACCCACGTCCGTGTGGATCGCGTAGGCCAGGTCCACCGGCGTGGCACCGGGCGGCAGCTTGAAGACATCGCCCTTAGGAGTGAAGACGTAGAGCTCGCTCGAGGGTGACAGGTCCTGTTTCACCTGCTCCACCAGTTCCAGCGAATCCCGGGTCTTGCCGTGCAATTCGCGCAGGTCGGGGAGCAGGCGCCTGGCGCGCTCCTTGACGCTGCCGTGCACCGGGTGTCGGTGCATCTTGTAGAGCCAGTGGGCCGCGATACCGGATTCGGACAGCCGATCCATTTCACGGGTGCGGATCTGCAGCTCAAAGGACATGCCGTGCGGCCCACGCAGGATCGTGTGCAGGGACTGGTAACCGTTGGACTTGGGCAGGGCGATGTAGTCCTTGAAACGGCCCGGCACCGGCATGAAGAGGTTGTGCGCGGTGCCCAGCGCCAGGTAACAGGCGGACACCGAGTTCACGATCAGCCGGAAGCCCTGGATGTCGTGGATCTCCTGGAAATTCAATCCCTTGTTGATCATCTTGCGATAGATGCCGTACAAGTGTTTCTCGCGCCGATGCAGCGCGGCCTTGATTTGTTCCTGCGTCAGCCGCTCGCGCAGCGTGCGCTCCACCTGCGTCAGGAGGCGGCGGCGCTGGCCGCGCAGTTTCCGCATGCGCTGCTCCAGTTCAGACCAGAAGCTCGGGTTGACCACCTTGAAGGATCGGTCCTCCAGTTCCCGTCCTACCTCGCTCATGCCCAGGCGGTGGGCCAGCGGTGCGTAGATATCCAGCGTTTCGGTCGCCGCGCGGTAGCGGCGCGGCAGCGGCAGGTTGTCGATGGTGCGCATGTTATGCAGGCGGTCAGCCAGCTTGATGAGGAAGACCAGGACGTCTTTGTTCATGGCCAGCAGTATCTTGTACAGGCTGTCGGCGTCATCCTGTTCGCGGTCTTCCACCTTGAACCGCTCCAGCTTCGTCACCCCGTCCACCAGGTCCGCCACCTTGTCCCCGAATTCCCGTCCCAGGGCGGCGCAGTCCACGTTGGTGTCTTCCACCACATCGTGTAGCAGGCCGGCCATGAGTACGTGTACGTCCATGCGCCAGCCGGCCAGCAGCAGGGTGACCGCCAGCGGGTGTTGGATATAAGGTTCGCCGCTGTGGCGCAGCTGTCCGGTGTGAGCCTGTTCGCTGCGCTGGTAAGCCCGTTCCAGCAGGGCGATGTCAGCCGCGCCCAGGTAGTTGCTGGTGGCTTTTCTCAGCCGCTTCAGGCTGGCGCCGGTGGAGACCGGAGGGGGCAGGGTGAGTGAGGCGGCCACGGGAGGATGATGCGGGGGAGGGCTTGGGGACCGGGTGCGCGGCGCACCGTGGTTTGGAGGTCTCCTAAAAGGATGAGCGGTGCGGCGTAAAGGATTCTTCAGCCAGCACGGGCGGCGCCATTTCCTTGATGTTTTCCGGCGTAACCGTGCCTTCGGCGATCTCGCGCAGGGCACGCACCGTGGGTTTCTCGCCCTCCATGGCCTCGCCGCGCAGGGACAGGTACCGTGCACGCCGTGCGGCGAGCAGGGCCAGCTCAAAACGGTTGGGAAGCTTGCGGATGCAGTCTTCTACAGTGAGTCGTGCCATGCGTGGCTCCTGGGGTGGTGGTCAGGTTTCAGTGGATCCGTGCGCCCGGCCGCCGGAGTAAGCTCCCGCCTGGGGGGCGCGTGGGGCCGTGCGGGACTTGCAGGCAGAATACCACCAGCGCCGCCTCACGGCAAGGCACCGGCCGGCTAGTCGCGCCTGTCACGAAGTTGTGTTGATGTTTTTACCACACATCGGGAGCCGGGCCGTGCGATTTTCTTCAGGTCGACTTCTTAAGCTGATCGATGATGCTGGCCTGACCTTTGGCGTCTAGGAGGGCGTCGCCC
>JABAAT010000003.1 GCA_014238615.1 Gammaproteobacteria bacterium
CAGGTGCATGGCGGGACGCGCTTCTTTGAACGCAGGGAGATCCAGGAAGCCCTGGCCTACCTGGCCCTGGCCCTGGACCCGGATGACGACCCGGCCTTTGCACGGATCCTCAACGTCCCGCCCCGCGGCCTCGGGACGGCGAGCCTGCGGCGCCTACGCGAAGCAGTCGGCAACTCCCACTCGCTGTGGCACACGGCCCAGGCCCAGGCTCAAGCCCAGGCGACGACGCCCACCCCTCTCCGGGCCTTCCTGGCACTGCTGCATCAATTGCAGGAGTCCGCCGCCCACATGCCCCTGCCGAAATTCGTGCACACCACCCTGACCGCAAGCGGCCTGCTGCACCTTTACGCCAGGGACCCCGGCAAGGAAGCGCGGGCGCGCAAGGAAAACCTGTTGGAACTGCACCGCGCCGCCCGGTCTTTCCTGGGTTCCCTGTCCCGCCCAGGCGAACCACGCGCCGTACTCCGCGCCTTCCTGGACCACGCCACGCTGGACGCGGGAGAACATGGCGCAAGCGCCGCGGCACAGCTGATGACCCTGCACGCCGCCAAGGGCCTGGAATTTGCGTGGGTCTGTATCGCCGGCCTGGAGGAAGGACTGCTGCCCCACCAGCACAGCATCAAGTCCCCCGCCGACCTGGAAGAGGAGCGCCGTCTCTTCTACGTCGGCATCACCCGCGCCCGGGAAAACCTGCTGCTCAGTCTCGCCCGCCGGCGACGCCTCTATGACAAGGTCTCCCCCTCGAAACCGTCCCGCTTCCTGCGCGGGCTTCCCGGGCTGACGCGACAGATGGAATGAGTCGCCCGCGGCGGTGCCACCGCCCTGAACCCAAAGCCCCCATGGATCAAGCCCGGCCGCCGCCTCCAGCACCACGCGGCATAGTGTTACATTACAGTGCCAGGGTGTCGCGTCGCACACCCGTTTGCGGATCGACCTGGAACACCAGGGTCGCAAGCGGCCGCTCCCGGGAGCGACGCTGATGCACTGCCGCTCCCGGGAGCGCCGCTGATGCACTTCCTGCTGATGCTCCTGTAAGGGCGCATTCCCAAACCACCCCAAGCAAGCAGAGCGAGGCAACACCCGTGAAACCTACGATGCGCAGCCTGGCGGGCCTGGCGGGCCTGCTGCTCCTGGCATCCTGCCAGGACAACCAGCAAGATGCACAGCACGCACCCCGGGAGAAGGGCCAGGTCTTCCACTGGAAAATGGTCACCACCTGGCCGCCGGACTTCCCGATCTTCCAGGAAGGCGCCGAGAAGTTCGCCTCGGATCTTCGCCTCATGAGCGACGGGCGCCTGCAAATCCAGGTCTATGCCGGCGGCGAACTGGTGCCCCCCCTACAGGTCTTTGACGCCGTTTCCGCGGGCACCGTGGAGATGGGACACGGCGCCTCCTATTACTGGGCCGGCAAAGTTCCGGCCGCCCAGTTCTTTTCCGCGGTGCCCTTCGGCATGGACGCACACGGCATGCAGGCCTGGCTGACCGCCGGCGGCGGTCTGGAACTGTGGCGTGAGATCTACGCGCCTTTCCAGGTACGCCCCTTCCCCATGGGCAACACCGGCACACAGATGGGCGGCTGGTTCAACAAGGAACTGCACGGCCTGGAGGATTTGCGCGGCCTGCGCATGCGCATTCCCGGCCTGGGCGGTAAAGTCCTGGCCGAGGCTGGAGGCAACCCCGTGCTGATGTCCGGCGCTGAACTCTACACCGCCCTGGAGCGCGGCATCATCGACGCCACTGAATGGGTCAGCCCCTTCCACGACCTGCGCCTGGGTCTGAACGACGCCGCCGAGTACTACTACTACCCCGGCTGGCACGAACCGGGCACCGAATTCGAACTCATCATCCACGACAACGCCTGGCAGCAACTCCCCCGGGACCTGCAACGCATGGTGGAAACGGCGGCGACCGCCACCGGGGTTTGGATAAGAGCCCAAATGGACGTCCATAACCGGGAAGCACTGGCCGGGCTGCTGCAACAGGACAAGGTAAAACTCCGCCGCTTTCCCGAGGAAATGCTGAACGAACTGTACCGCGTCACGACGCGCACCCTCAACGAAACAGCCGCGCGGGATAAAGATTTCCAGCGCGTTTATCAAGCCTACGATACGTTCAGGCAAGGCCTCAGGGCCTGGCGCGAATTAGGGGAAGACGCCTACAGGGAAGCCCGCTCCACCGCCCGCCGCAAGCACTCCAACGAGGACAACAGCTAACCCCCGCAAGACGCCCCGCGGCTCAACCGGTCCTCCCACGGCACTTCAGCGATCCGCCGGCGCGCCCCCCGGTCTTTCCCCCGGACCGCCCGGCCTACCCGCCGACCTTTGACAGCATGTAGTCCACCGCGACCTTCACCTCTTCATCGCTGAGCGCGTCGTTGCCGCCGCGCGGCGGCATCGGCAACCCGCTGGCGCCATCTTCATAGCCATCGATCGCATGCGAGTAGAGCACCTCCCGGCCCTGCTGAATACGCGGCGCCCAGTCCGCCACGTCACCGATGGCCGGAATCCCCGGGATCGCCCCCCCGTGACAAGCAATACACACCTTTCCATAAACATCCGCCCCGGACATGGCGGACACCTCCGCCACCTCTACCGGCGCTGCGGCGGCTTCCCCCTCCTCCGACACAACGGCGGCGGATGTCTTTTCTTCCTCAACCCGCAGCTGACCGACCGGCGCGGTGCGCTCCTCCAGCCTGGCCAGGGGTTCATGGGCGGGAGCGTTCTTCCTGGCAATGTAAAGGGCGCCAACCAGGAAAAGTACCATCATGATCGCCAACCCCCCCAGGGTCCTGGAGAAATTGACGAAAAAGACCTGATCTCGCTCCCGATCCTGTTCAATACTCATAAAAAACTCCTCTCTCAGGCAAAGCCAAAGATAGATCGAAACGGAAAGTCACGATGCATCAACCATCGAACGCTCGTCCCGGGGACTCAAAAACAACCCATCAAGCGGCATCAAGTAAAGCGCAGATTGTAACCTGAGCCGACCGCGCTTATGCTACACTGCGCTCGCCGCCGGGCGCGCATCCTTAGACTTGGACCCCGCCAAGCACACCCAAAGCACCCCGGGAAGTGCCCGGAAAACGCCTGCGCCCTTAGCTCAGCGGAATAGAGTGTCGGCCTCCGGAGCCGAAGGTCAGAGGTTCGAATCCTCTAGGGCGCGCCACCCGCATCCCGATCCGTCCCGACCTGGAACAGGCCGCACCTTCCGCCGAACCGCGAATTCGGGAGCGCCGCCCCCCC
>JABAAT010000053.1 GCA_014238615.1 Gammaproteobacteria bacterium
GATTGTGAATAACAACACCTCTCGCTGCGAGAGGCACGTCCCTCGGCGCTCCGATACCCCCCCCCCTGCTGTATCTGGAACACAGTTGGCTATGCGTAATGGCACGTGGCCGGAGCGCTGCAAGCGGTCAACGGCTTCTTCTAGATTCGCTGCCTCCAGTTCGCCTTGCAAGGTTTCCCCATCGGCAGCTACCACCTGGTAGCGGAAACGGGTCATCACGATATGCCGACTCGTTGCCCCGGCGTGCTAGCCATGGCGGGTGACCCGCAGCACCTCATCCAAGGTAGTAATCCCTTGGGATGCCTTGCGGATGCCGTGTGTGCGCATGGGGCGCATGCCATTCTCCTGTGCCGCACGGCGCAGCTTCGTCTCGTCATAGTGTTCCAGAACTAGGCTCCGTATGAGGTCGTTCATAGGCAGATATTCGCAGATCACGGTGCGGCCCCGGTAACCGGATTGCTCGCAGGTCGCACAGCCAACTGCCGCATACAGCAATGGCTCTACCCCAATCCCCCCCGCGCTTTCCAGTTCTTTCCGTTCCCCGGGTCGAGGACGCCGTGGCTTGCGGCATTCGGGGCAGAGCACGCGCACCAGCCGTTGGGCCAAGATACCCAGCACCGAAGAACCAATAAGGTAGTCATTTACACCCATGTCCAGCAGGCGCGTGATGGTCCCTGGGGCATCGCTGGTGTGCAGTGTGGAGAACACCAAGTGTCCGGTGAGGGCTGACTGTACAGCGATGGAAGCCGTTTCCAGATCGCGCATCTCGCCGATCATGATGATGTCTGGATCCTGGCGCACGATGGAGCGTAAGGCGTTGGCGAAGCTTAGCCCGATGGCTGGCTGTACCTGGATCTGGTTCAGGCCGTCCAATTGGTACTCCACCGGGTCTTCCACAGTAAGGATCTTGCGTTCCGGCGTGTTCAGTCGTTGCAGGGCAGCGTATAGGGTGGTGCTTTTGCCGCTACCAGTGGGACCTGTGACCAATAGGATGCCGTGAGGCCGTTGCAGAGCTTCCAGAAAGTCGCTGCCAGAATTTCCCGTAAAGCCCAGTGCCATGAAGTCAAGCGGCACGTGTTGCTTGTCAAGAATGCGCAGTACCACGCTCTCGCCGTGACTGGTGGGTATTGTGGAGATGCGTAGATCGATCTTACGTCCGGCCACCCTGAAGTGGGTGCGCCCGTCTTGTGGAAGACGCCGCTCGGCGATATTGAGCCGGGCCATGATCTTGATGCGCGATACGATAGCCGCTGTGTAATGGGCCGACGGTGGTTCCACCTCACGCAGTAGTCCGTCTACCCGGTAGCGCAACGCCAGCTGATTCCCGAAAGGTTCTAGGTGGATATCGGAGGCGCGGGCCCGCACTGCGTGTTGGATGATCTGGTTGACGGTTAGTACCACGGGAGCTTCTTGGGCTAGTTGTAGCAGGTGCGCGATCTCTTCCGGGCCCTCTTTAGCCGGTGCCTGCTCCGCTTTAGTCAATGTCAAAGTGCTACCACCGTGGCAACGCTCCAAGGCGTCAAGCAATGCGCCGGGTGGCGCCGCCGCACACTGTGGTACGGAGCCGCAGGCCAAGGCCAGGGCACGTAGGACGGCCTCGTCGGCCGGTTCGACCATCGCCAGGAAGTTTTCCCCCGTGTCACGTTCCATGGGCAGTACCCCCGCGTGGCACAGGAACTTGGCGGATACGGTGGTCTCCATGGGCGTTGCCGTGGACAACTCCTCGGCTTCCAGCACCGGGATGTCCAGCAGTTCCCCCCAAGTCGCGGCGATAAGTTCTTCTGCCAGTAAATCCAAGCGGCTCAGTAGTACCGATATCCTTTGGCCGGTCTGCTCCCGTAGCCGCAGCACGCGCCGCCAATTTTGCTCGGAAAGCCCGCGTGTACAAAGCAACTCACCGTAGCGCCGCAACGCTGTCTCGTAGTCCAAGAGGCTACTCTACAGCCGTGCCTGTACCAAGCCTCGCGTTGCCTTGGACCAAGACATCCCTAATGAGCGGCCTTGTAGCGCTCAACGCTTGCACATAGTTGCTGACTGTTTTCTTTAAACCACCCCATAAGACTTACTCCTTAAATCTCCGATCTACCATAATAATCTAAGGAACACCCCTAAGACAATTATCTCAAAGGCCTAAGAACAGCTGATATTCAGTAACATCTAATGAGTGCTTAATAAGTAAATTCTTTTAGCAAGTAACCCGGTCCCGTGTTAATCGCCAACATATTCTAGAATGCATTGTAGATCAATAACCGTGCCACAGTAACAGAAACCAAGCAAAAATTATAGAGCACCTCGGAAATAGCCTAGCCCCACTCGAAGTCAGTTGATCAAAATGTTGCAGTGCAGTAATTTCCTCTTCCCGGGCCGCTCGTGGGTCGTGGCCTGCGCCTTCGGTCTCTCCGTGGGGCCGCCGAGGGCCTAGGGTTATGGGGAGGTGGCGTGCGATCCCCTGGAGGTGCCCCCGAGCGCGATTACACGGGCTCTCCGGCCCCCGTTTTCCGCCTGGCCGGGGGATGGACTGGCGGCTAAAGGCGTCTCACTTCCCAGGGTGCAATCGTAGAACTTTATGCCCGCGACAGGTCGTGACGACCTCAAGGAAGACGCCAAACCATTGAATTAGCGGACTTTTCCCAGAATAAGGTAGAACGCCTCGCAGCGGCTGTCGCACACCCGGTCGGCGAATGCCGTGAGGCATGCCGCGCGCATGACGCTCTCCTGCTCGAAACAGTGCGTCACGTGTCTGGCCAGTCCGACCCGCTCGCGCAGCAGGTGAAAGTGTGCGTAAAGGGCGATGTCCTCGCGCACGATCGCCCCCTTGGACGGCGTGCGGCCGATGGTCTCAGGCTGTTCCACGTCCTCGCGGGCGGCGGCCATGGCGTAGTGGTGCGCGGACGAGGCCGGGGCGGTCGCCCCCACCACGGGCGCGGGATTTCCCTCTTCTTTCGCGTACTCTCCGGGCAGCCACAGGCGCACTTCGCCCCGGTAGGCCGGGTGCCGCTCATAGTCTCCGCTCAGCAATGCGTCCGCTTCCAGCTGAGCGGGGTCTATGGCCTTGACGTCCGCACAGAGCACGTACCCGGTTCGGTCGGCCGTGACCGCGCTGTAGAGGGTCACCGTGCGCCTGTCCGTGCGCTCACTCCAGGTAGGCATGCTGTGCTGCGACAGAAATGGCCACCAAATTCGTGGGAGGCTAGGGCACTCTGCCTATCGGTTGTCTTGTCGGTTTTCGGAATCGGGGAAGCTGGGGTGGCGCGTATCCAAGGCGCGGCCGCTGGGCCAGCTGCTTCCAGAGGCCCACCGCCCACGCCGGTGGAGACGGGAGAGGTCACCCGCGTTCGGCTCGCTCCGTGCAGCCCCTTCAAATAGACACCATGGTGAGCCCGAGGGACGCGCGGCTCGGGATGGAGGTGCAGGGCAGTTCTGGATTGCCTCGTGGAAGTGGGCGAGCGGCTGAAAGAAGGTGCTCAGTCGCGCGCCTGGATGAGTAAAGAATACCGCTTGGAAGTGGCGGCTGCTGAAGCTGAGTTGCGGGGGCCGATCACAAATTCAGCACCGTCTTGCAGGGTCGTCTCCAGTAACAGTTTAACCACTGTTCAAAGTGCAGGTTTGGGGCGATTTCGCCCCGCCCTGCAGGTAGCGGGCCGCCAGGATACCCTTAGGAACCCAGCGGCGGCGTAAGGGCCGGACAAGGGCAGTAGCACGGCCATCTGTCGGGAGGCCGCATACCAGGCGCTCCAGTTTGATGGAGAAGATGTCGTTGCGCCGGATGCCCCGTGTAGGTGGTGGCCCAGTTCTCAGGGTGTGTTGTAACGTGGCGGGGATCGTTGCAGGGCCTCTCTGAAAATCAGCGCAATCCTTCCCCAGCCAATGAATTCTTCTGCGACGGCATGTTCCAGATTTAGGCATGATCCTGATATACGCTGTTTTTTTTCCGATTCTGTTACCTGTGCCGTTGTCAGTCAGGCCCGCGCTATCTCCAGTGTTCGTCCCTCCCGCCGCTGTGGCAAGGTCAAGATCCAGTGCGCTGCGGACTTGGTTGGGTGCTGCCATGTCTGCCATTCGTTTTTCAGACAGTAATTTAGGAAGACTCGCGCCTGCGCGACGCGCAACAAAGCCAAGCGTGCTTCCAGCAACTGCCGCCGCCCTATCGCCCCAACTTCCTTGGCCAACGGTAGCCCGCATCCGCAGTGTTCAGCAAGTGTGCCTCACGCCTACTTCCGCCAGCCGCAGCGAGTTCCAGATGAATTTGCGCAGCGGCGGAATAGCTGCCCGCTTGGTTTAACTCTGGGGGCTGTGCCGTAACTTCCATCGAAGTCTCCGCAACCTCGTGATCAATAAGGTTCTACCCAAGTGGTGGTCCGTAAGGGCACTTCAAGCGACTCTGGCTTGGGGTCTACACAGGCCAGCAGCAGGAACAATACAGAGAACCAAGGGTATGCTGGCTCGTCCATCGTTGCTGCGTGCCCTACGCGGCGTATTAGGTCAGGTAGACTGTGTATTGGACGAGGCCACCCGTGTTGTCGGTGCTTGATCACGCATGTCAAAGCTGTGCCCGAAACTGCGCTCTTGCCACGCCTATAACGAGGCGCGATGCGCCGCCGAGTTGCCGAGCCGCTTGCGTAGCGGCGAGGATATCGCCTTGCCCTCGTCAGTGACGTTGGCACTTCTGGAACCAGCGACCCCGGTGTCCTGCTGGTGTGCGCCGAGCGGGAAGCTAAATTTCCGGTAGTCCGTATATCTGGCCCCAGCGCCTTCAGCGCTGCGTTGTCCATAGCGGATATCTAAAGATATCATGCCTGTCGCTGGGCCGTTGCGTCGCTGCCTGCATATCTATACAAGGGGAAATCCCACCTATAATAATATAGACACGGCAAGATGCCCCGCGCGCCGCCTGTTTCCTGATGTCCAAATCCGCCCCTAGAGCTCTCGGCAACATGCTGCTTTGGCACGAACTGACCTTCGTGCTGATGGTGGTGCTGATTGCCGTCGGCGGTGGTGTTTCCCTGTCCGTTTGGGGCCGGGTCTCCATAGAGCAGCACCGGGTCAACACCATGCTGCTGCTGAACGAACAATTGCGGGGCGAACTGTTCCGCCAACTGCATCTTGTGATCCAGGCACGGATGCTTGATGACACACGGGGTATGGAGCGCGCACGCAACCAGTCGCGGCGTATTGAGGACAGCTTTAATGAACTGTGGGGGCTGGCCGAGCGCCGCACGCATGCCAGGCGGGTACAACAGCTGCAATTTCATTATCGGGAGCTGCAAAACAATATGAACCGGGTACTCAACGACCCCCTGCTGCGTTTTCAGCGCCTGCGGCTCCTGGCCCCGGGTCTCCCCGCCGCGCTGCAGAGCGGCTACGAGGCGGCCTATGCCGCCTTCAGGGACGCCCTGACGCTGGAAAAGCGGGAACTGGAAGATCGCATCCTACGCTGGACCTGGCTGACCCCGCTGCTCGCCGCGGTCCTGTTCCTGTTCGCCCTGGCCCTGGTGCTCTATTCACGCCGCGTCGTGCAGCGCGACTTTGTGCGGCCCATGCGGCGCCTGACCGCGGGGGCGCGTATCCTGGGAGAGGACAAGCTGGAACATCGCATCGCGGCGGAAGGCGCCCTTGAAGTGCATGATCTGACCAAGGTACTGAACACCCTGGCGCGGGATCTTGCGGCCAGTCGCGTCTCCCTGGTGCAGAGCGAGCGCGGCGCCGCGCTTGGCGCCCTGGTGCCGGTCATCGCGCACAACATCCGCAACCCGTTGGCCAGTATCCGGGCGACGGCCCAATCCCTGGAAGACATCGAGGAAGAGCGGGAACGGGAGGAGGCGCGCCTGGCGATTATCAACACCACGGATCACCTGGGGCGCTGGGTGAACTCCCTGCTGTCTTACCTGCATCCGCTGAAGCCCAACCGGGTCCGCATTCGAGCCACGCGGCTCCTGGAAAAAACCTTGGTGTTGCTGGAACCGAGGGTGCACGACAAGGACATGGAGCTGCGCCGCCTGGCATGGGAGACGCAGGACTGTGAGCTGGAGTCGGATCCATCCCTGGTGGAGCAGGCCCTCTACGGATTACTGCTGAACGCCGTGGAGTCCTCGCCGCGGGGAGGCGCGCTGGAGATTGAGCTGGCGCAGCACGCGGGGCAGCTGGAGATTCGCATCCGCGACCAAGGGGCGGGTATTCAGTTCGAGCCGCACGCCACGAAACTGGAGCCGGGACCTACCACCAAGCGCCTCGGCACCGGCCTCGGCATTCCCTTCGCGTTTAGAATCTGTGAGGTGCATGGTTGGGAGCTGTCATTTCATCGCCCGGAAGCAGGCGGCACCGAGGTGCTGATCCGCATCCCCCTGGAGCCCACACCCCGGGCACCGGAGGAAGACGGCGAGGAGACCCCGGCGTGAGCGTCACCGAAACTTCCCCCCAGTCGCCTTCCGACCAACCTTCCCGCAAAGCCGCCGAGGAGTCCTTGCGTGTGCTCATGGTGGAGGACGAGGCGGTGTTTGCGACGGCGGTGCGGCGCAAGCTGCGCAAGGCCGGTTATCGCTGTGAGACGGTGTTTACCCTGGCTGCGGCCGAGAAACACCTGAAGGAAGTCGGTTACCCGGACCTGCTGCTGTTGGACATGCGCCTGCCGGACGGCTCCGGCTTGAACTTCCTGGAGGGACTGCGCGCCCGGGAGGAGGGTGCCGACCTCCCCGTGTTGGTGATGTCCGCTTATGGCGAGATAGAGGACGCCGTGAGCGCCATGAAGCTGCGTGCCGCCGATTACCTGAAGAAGCCCGTGGACCTGGAAGAGCTGCTGCTCGCCGTGAACCGCCTGCTGGATGTAGAGGAGTTAAAGCTCCGCCTGGATTACTCGGCGGCGCGGGCGCGAAAGGCAACAGGCAAGGGGAAATTCATCGGCGAATCCAAGGCACTGAAGATCGTGCGCAAACAGGTGGCGCGCATCCATGATTTGTTGAGTTCCCAGGAGGTGCGCCCGCCGACGATCCTGATCAGCGGCGAGACCGGCACCGGCAAGGATGTCCTGGCCCGCATGCTGAGCAGCTTAAGCGTCCTCAGCGACCGCCCCTTCGTGCACGTGGACTGTGCCTCCCTGCCCAAGGAACTCATCGAGGCCGAGCTCTTCGGGCATGAAAAAGGCGCTTTTACCAGTGCACACGCGGCGCGCGTCGGACTCATCGAGGCCGCCGAGGACGGCGCCCTGTTCCTGGACGAAATCGGCGAACTGCCGCTGTCCCTGCAGGCCAAGTTCCTGGCCGTACTGGAGCGGCGCATGGTGCGGCGCATCGGCGCCAGCCGCGAACGCAAGGTGCGCGCCTGGCTCATCGCCGCCACCAACTGCGACCTGGAGGAGATGGTGAAGCGGGGCGAATTCCGTTCCGACCTGTTCTACCGCCTGAATGTCCTGCGCCTGCACTTACCGCCCCTGCGCGAGCGCGGCGACGACATCCTGCTGCTGGCCCAGCATTTCGCCACCCAGTCCGCCGAACGCTATCACCGGGAGCCGCCAGGCTTCAGCCCCGAGGTGCAAGAGGCGTTACGCACCTACCACTGGCCCGGCAACGTACGCGAACTCAAGCACAGCATGGAGCGCGCCGTACTCCTGGGCGGTCGACAGCTGAGCCCGGCCTCGCTCGGCCTTTCGGTCCAGCAGGAGCAACAGGGATTTCAGATCCCGCCAGGCGCCTCCCTGGAGGAGGCCGAGTGCATGATCATCCAGCAATGCCTGGAGCGCAACGCGGGCAACGTCTCACAGTCCGCCCGCGAACTGGGCATCACCCGCATGGTCCTGCGCACCCGCCTGGAGAAGCTCAA
>JABAAT010000002.1 GCA_014238615.1 Gammaproteobacteria bacterium
GCCACCTACGGCGAGCGGGTGCAGGATTTTTTCTTCATTCGAGACCGTAAGAACCGGCCGTTGACGGACCCCAGGCTGTTAGAGCGCCTGCGCCGCACGCTGCTGGAAAGCCTGGGCGGCGGGCCGGAAGAGGGTGGCCAGGCGTGAGGATGCTGCGCCCCTTGCCGCCGGCCGACGAGCAGGAACACCTGGGCCGCGCCAGGATCGCCACCTACGGCGAGCGGGTGCAGGATTTTTTCTTCATCCGAGACCGTAAGAACAGGCCGTTGACGGACCCCAGGCTGTTAGAACGCCTGCGCGGCACGCTGCTGGAAAGCCTGGGCGGCGTGCTGGAAGAAGGCGGCCAGGCGTGAGGGCGCTGCGCCCCTTGCCGCCGGCCGACGAGCAGGAACTCCTGGGCCGCGCCGCCGCCCTCGCCGGTCTTAGCCTGGGGGCCTTGGTGGAGCGCCTGCGCGTGCGCGTGGAACAAGGCGCGGAGCGCAACAAGGGCTGGGCCGGTCAACTGGTGGAAGCCGCCCTGGGCGGTGACGCCGGGCCGCTGCCGCTTCCCGACCTGCGTGCCCTGGGCGTAGAGATCAAAACCATCAGCGTGCATCCCGACGGCCGCCCTTGCGGGGGCACCGCCGTTTGTCACGCCACGGTTCCGGAGGCGCGGCGCGGCGCCTGGGAGCAATCGATCGTGCGCCGCAAGCTGGCGCGCGTTTTGTGGATGCCCCTGGAGGGCGGTCTGCGGCCGCTGCTGGAGCGCCGCCTCGGCAACGCGATGCTCTGGAGTCCGAGCGCGCGGGAAGAACTGCTGTTGCGCGCCGACTGGGAGGAACTCATGGAGTGGCTGATCACCGGCGAGGCGGGCGCGATCGCCTCCTCGCTGGGGCGCTTCCTGCACCTGCGGTCGCGCACCGGCCGCGCTGCCGGGGACGCCGCCGCTTACAGCTTCTACCTGCGTCCGGCCTTCACCGGGCGGCTGTTGCGCGGGCACTACCGCTGAGTCCCGCGCCGCGCGCGCCGAGCGCGGCCTTCCCGCGGGCCGTGTCCGCGGGTTGACCGGGGCGGCCGCCCGGCCTGACTCCGGCGGGCGCGAGGGCCGCACCGCGGCACCGCGATGAGCTGCTGCCCCGGAGCGTGCAAAACACCGCAACCGGGACGGAATCCGGCCTCCGGGGCGCATGCCACCGCCGCCGACAAGATGACGGCAACCCCCATGATTATGCGGGCGTAGGGCCTTCCGGCCCTGTCCCCCGGCATCCTCACCCCACGCAATCGGTGGCATTGCAGCGGTCGGCCGGCCGTGACGCCCGGTTCACCATCGCCCGGCCGCGCACCGCCCACACCCGGAATTTCGGATATCAGGCCAAAAAATGGACTTTATAGAGATATTTTCTCTTTTAGCTTGACTTTCAGGCCGCTATTCCTATATTATTGGGAATGATAAAGCGTAATATTCATCTTAGGAGGCGGTAAGATGTTGGTCAATTTTTCTCTCGAAAACTGGATGTCTTTCCGGGACCGGGTCACCTTTTCGATGGTCGGCAGCAGGGAGCGCCAGCACGGAGAAAGGGTTCCCAGGCTCAAGAAATACCACACGAGGATTCTTCCGATTGCGGCGCTTTATGGCGGTAACGCATCCGGCAAGACCAACTTTTTCGAGGCCCTGAGCTTTGCCAGGAGGTTAGTCGTCAGGGGTACCCAGCCCGAGGGCCTGATCCCCGTCGCGCCATTCCGGCTGGACGGCAATGGGGTCGGGCAGCCGTCGCGCTTTTGCTTCGAGCTGCTGGTCGACGAGACCATTTACGAGTTCAGCTTCGCGGTGACCCGCGAGGCGGTGCTGGAAGAGAAGTTGGTGGAAATTAAAAGCACCGTCGAGAAGGTTCTCTATGACCGCCGTGAAGGAAAGCCCAACTTCAGCAAAGCCTTGTCCAAAAATAAGTTTCTGAATTTCACCTTCGAAGGTACTCGGGACAACCAGCTTTTCCTGACCAATTCGATCTCCCAGAAGGTCAAAGATTTCCAGCCGGTCCATGACTGGTTCAAGGACAGTCTCGTGTTGATCACGCCCGAGTCTCACTTCCAGCTTTTTGAGCAGGTTCTCGATGAAGGTCATCCCTTCTTCGCCATCATGAACGAGGCGCTGCCGCAGCTTGATACCGGGATTACGCACTTGGCCGGCGAGGAAATTCCGTTTGAAAATATCCCCCTGCCTGGGCCCTTGAAGGCTATGTTTCAAGGTGAAATCAAGGAGGGCATGGCCGTTCAATACCGGGTCAGACAGAGAACGGCCGAGCAGGGAGACGATCGATTTATAGTGACCCGCAAAGATGGCGAACTGACCGCCAAGAGGTTGGTAGCCTATCATCTCAAGGAGGATGGCACGGAAGCCAGGTTCGAGATGAACCAGGAGTCGGCAGGCACCCTGCGCGTGCTCGATCTGCTTCCCGCATTCTTCAGGCTGTCGGCCCAGGGGTCCAGGAAGGTCGTTGTGATCGACGAGATCGACCGTAGCCTGCACACGCTGCTCACGCGCAGGCTTCTCACCATCTACCTGGAAAACTACTCCTCCGTGGAAACCAGGTCGCAGTTGCTGCTGACCACACACGACCTGTCACTCATGGATCAGCAACTGCTGCGCAGGGACGAGATGTGGGTCGCTGAAAGAGATATATCCGGCGCTTCAACTCTGCTTTCCTTCAGCGATTACAAGGATATCCGGTACGATAAGGATATACGCAGGAGTTACCTGCAGGGGCGAATGGGAGGAATTCCCGGTCTTTTGTTGGGCGACTTCTCGAGCAATACACCCCCCTTGAAGAGCCCCCTCCCCGAGGAAGGCGAGGGGGATGACTGATGCCGGCGAAAAGATACAAACCCCGGATATTAAGACCAACGGGACATCAACTATCCCCCAGGAAGACAGTCGTCATCGTGACCGAAGGTTCTAAGACCGAGAAGGAGTACTTTGTCCTCTTCTTCGAAATCCTCAATAGGCAACTACCTGCGTCCCCTCTCTTTAAGCCGATCTTCCCTCCCAGGAAAAGATCCAGCAGCGCGCCGAAACGGGTTTTGAATTGTATGAAGAAGTTCCTCGAATTCAATGGGAAAGAGCCGAACGCCATCCATGAAGCCTGGCTTGTAGTGGACAGGGATGAATGGAAGGACAAGCAGTTGAGCGAGCTTGGCGCCTGGGAGCAGAAGCGCAGGAATTACCGATTTGCCTTAAGCAATCCCAAGTTCGAATACTGGCTGCTGCTCCATTTTGAAGACGGCAATGCCATTAAATCCCGACATGATTGCAGCCGCCGATTGAAAAAGCATATCCCTGATTATGACAAGGGAATCTTTGGAAACTCCGCCTACAGGAAGATCACCTGGGAAAGAATCCAGAATGCGACCCGCCGTGCCAGGCAGCGTGATGATCCTCCTTGCGAAGACTTGTCGCGTGTCCCCGGTTGCACCACGGTTTACAGGTTGGTTGAGAGTATCCTCAAGGGCTGAGCAGCAATCAGTGCGCTATCGGGTTATCCAAGGCGCTCTCGGGCGTCCTTTTCATCTTGCGGTGGTGCGTGCGGTGAGCGCCGGGCGTCCTGCGCCGGCCGAGGGGCGGGCCGGCGGGCCTCGGCAACGGGGCCCGTACTTCGCTCCGCGCCGCCCGGCGCCCCCGCTCCAGCAGCGTCAATGGGGTCGCGGCCGGACTGCCGGCCGGGGCACCGAAATCCACGGTATGCTACGAGGGCCTGGGCATACCGGTATCATCCGCGCATCGGCAAGCCGGGCTCTCCCGGCCTCTGCGATAGGTCCGATCCAGGGGTGACATGTCTTCCTCCGCTCGGCCTGCTGGGGCGGACCGGTTACAAGGGCGGGGCACTCCCCGGGCTTGGCATGTCGCGGCGCATGCAGAGCATCAACAGGTTCTCGCGCATGCCGCGGCCGCGGCGCCGACAATCTGGTAATCCCCCCGTGATTGTGCGAGCATAGAGCTTTCCGTCCCTGCCTCCCAGTCTCCCCGCATCCACGCAATCGATGGCATGGCAGCGGTCGGTCGGACCATGCAGATGCCTTCACCATGGAGTTCAATATGAAGCAAGCTCTTTCCCCGGCCTTCGCCCCGGGCCGCCTTCCGCACCTTCCATCCCTGGCGTTTTTTGTCATACTATGCGGCTTGGCCGCGGCGGCGCCCACGGCGGCCGCCGAGCTGGAGAGCGAGGCCGATAAAGCCAGCTATGCACTGGGCGTTGCGATTGGCAGGCGGCTCCATGAGCAGTTCGGTGACATGGAGATAGATGTCTTCCTGGAAGGCGTTCGGGACAGCATGAACCAGGCTCCTCCCAGGTTACCTCCCGAGGAGATGCAACAAGTGATACAGGAATATACCAAAAGACAAGAGAGCAAGGCGCGGCAGGCAGGTGAGAGTAACCTGGATGTGGGCCGGGAGTTCTTACGGGAAAACGCCGGCCGTGAAGGTGTACAAAGCCTGAAGAGCGGCCTGCAATACAAGGTCGAGAAGACCGGGGACGGTCCCTCGCCGACACCGGATTCCACCGTGGTGGTGCACTACCATGGCACCCTGATTGACGGCAAGGTGTTTGACAGTTCCCGGAAGCGCGGCACGCCACTCACCATCCCGCTGAACAGCGTCGTCCAGGGCTGGCGGGAGGCCCTGCCGCTGATGACGGTCGGCTCGCGCTGGGTTCTTTACCTGCCCCCGGACCTGGCCTACGGCGAAAGAGGCTCACCGCCGACCATCGGCCCCAACGCCACCCTCATCTTTGACGTGGAACTGTTGGATATCAGTCCCTGAGCGGCGGCCGGCCCACACGCGCTCCACCACCCCCCGAAATTCCCATCCGCCGCACCCGGCCGACCCCATCGTGCTCACGAAGTTCATCCACATGTGCTCCCGGATGCTTGGCGGTGTCCTGATGTGTCTCCGCCACCTGCGCTTTCACTCCCGCATGCCCGGCTCATTGTTTGACGGAGACGATCGGCTATTCAGAAAGTTAGTGCCGAAGGTTGCGGTTTACGGCGAATACGGGGTCGGGGAATCCACCATCTGGGTTGTGAACAATACCTCGGCGCGGGTATTGGCCGCGGAGACGGATGCGGCATGGATAAAGCGGGTCAAATCAAAGATGAAAACCCTGGACAGGCTCGATGTGTCGCTGGTGGATGTGGGTGAGGTTGGGTCGTTTGGGCGGCCCCGGGATTACTCTAAAAGGGCGAATTTCATGCGCTACGTGGAGTCCATCTGGAAGCGGGACAGGCAACCGGAACTGGTCTTGATAGACGGCAGGTTCAGGGTCTGTTGTTTCCTGTACTGCCTGCGACATGGCGCCCCGGGAACCAGGATCCTCTTTGATGATTACAGGGACAGGCCCCATTACCACCTGGTTGAGGAATTCGTCTCCCCCGATGAATCGTTCGGCCGCCAGTCCTTGTTCACCATCCCCGATACGCTTGACAAGGAAAAGATAGACGAAACGCTCCAGCAGTTCTTATACGTCATGGAATGAAGCCGCCGCCGTCCGCCGTGCGTCTTGAGTTCGGCGGATGTCTTTATTTTCATAATGACATACTTGATTCCACGGAAATTCCTTTCGTGATGGTTTTAATATATCCTTTATCAAGCAGGCGGGCCAGCAGTTCGTCTTGATTCCC
>JABAAT010000046.1 GCA_014238615.1 Gammaproteobacteria bacterium
GGTGTATTCACAAGACCTGCTTCCTTTCTGCCTGCGGAAGCAGGTTTCGAAGGCCGTGCTGCCCCTTGACGAAAACGGACTATTGGAAGAGAGACCGGAAAAGAACGAGTACTGGAAGCAGGCAGACAACTTCTACGCAAAGAATGCGGGGGAGGGCGGTAATACTCCCCAAACTCTGCTTGGCCGTCTGGATTACGGGGCAGGACTCTCAAGCCAGCTCCCCGCGAAAAGGAAGCCCATGGTTTTTTACAACAAGGCGGGACAATACCTTCGGGCGGCAGCGGTGGTCACAGACAAGATCGCGGCGTGGACGGTTTACAGGCTGGAAACCAAGACTTTGCAAGAAGCTGAATACCTGGCCGCCCTGCTGAATGCAGACTCCCTGCAAAAAGCTTTTGCGGACGCCAGGAAAAGCGACCGTGATTTTGAAACACACATCTGGCGGGCAGTGCCCATCCCCCGCTACGATCCCGAAGACGAACTACATCAAGGGCTCGCTCGACTGGGTCGGGAGGCCGCCGATCAGGCAGGGAAGGCCCGAGAAGAACTGCCGCCGTCCACCGGACAGATCAAGGCGTCCGCACACATCCGGGAACAGCTCCGGGGGTCTGGAATCATGGGTGATATCAACGATGCGGCAGTCGCACTGCTGCCGAAACAGGCGAGATAGTGCTGAGTTTTAAGCATGCGGCACCGCGTCTCTATTGTTCGGGCGCGCCTGAACGTCTACCACCCGTATCACCCCGGGCGGGTGCCCGCGCTGCTCGAGATGAGAACTACCGGTTCTGGCACAACTGGGGCTTGGGGGGGCAGGGTGGGAACACGCCCGCAATGCGGGTCGGCTTGGCCGTTCGACCGATGGGCCCGGACATACTGCTGGAGCGGGGACTTCAGGCGGCGGTGGATAAGGCGCAGGTGCCCAAACCGGAACCTGTCCCACGGCAACCCGCCCCACGGCCGCTACCGGCCACACCGACAATCCCGCAGCAGGAAGACATCAGTCAGGCTCCGGACATGGAGTTCAGGTTATGAACGGGTAATATTGCACTGCAACAGAAATGACCACCAAATTCGTGAGAGGCTGGGGTGCCGAAAGACCGCCGGGCCTGCCTGACGTGGGTCGCCGTGGCCGACCCGGCGCCGCCTTCAGGAGTCTTGATCGCGCACCGCGGCGCCGCTTAATTCGAAGCAGACCCGACCCATTTTGTTGCATTGCAGGCGTAGTCGGCAATGCAGCAGGGCGGCGAGGCGGGCCGCCTGGTACAGCCCGATGCCCAGGCCGTCCGTGGAAGATAAGGGCCGCTGCAGTAAATGCGCGGCCGTTTCGCCGGGAATCGGCGCGCCGTCGTCACAGACGCTCAGGCTGTAGCGTTGCTCATCAGCCTTCAGATGCACCCACACACGCACTCGCGGGTCCAGCTGTTGCTTGCGCCGCGCGTTTTCCAGAAGATTACCTGCGACGCTGTCCAAGAGCTCCACCGGGGCTCTCGGGTCGGAGCGTATGCAGTCTTTGAACTCCACCGCGCTGCCGGCATAGCGCCGTTGCAGTTCCTCCCACCATTGGCGTAGGGCGCCGAGCACCGGTGCGGTTTTTTCAGGGGTACTCAGCTTGTCCAACACCAGCCGCAGGCGCTTGCTGATCTCTTCCACCTGACCGCGCAGGGCGGCTTCCCGCCCGGCTTCGATCCGCCCCCTCGCCAGGACGCTGAGCAGGGTTTGCAGTGCCTGCAGCAGGTTTTTGATGTCGTGCGTCAGGCGCGCGCCGGCCTCATGCACGGCCTGCAGACGCGTACTACGCTCAAGTTCGCGTTCGTACAGCTTGGACGTGTAATAGTGCTCAGTGAGCTGTACCAGGATTTGAAAATGCATGACCATGGACAGTGGCGCCGGGCGGTTCGTATATACCGAGGTCATCAGGTCTCCGTTCAGGAAACATAGCTCATGACGTGTGTGCTCGCCGCGCCGGCCGCGACTTAAGCGTGTGGACCAATGCATGCCTTTGACGTTGGGCACCTGCGTCAGGCGGGCCAGCGCCTGGTCCAGGAATTGTTCCGGACTGAGCGGTTCGCGCGCCAGCAGCGAGAGCTCCGTGATCCAGTGCAACACCGGGGTGCCGAGATTAAACAGCGAATCGGCCCAGACTCGGGCCAGGCCGCGCAGACCGGCGCGCGGAGAAAACAGCCAACCGGCGAGGAGCAGCAGGACGCCTCCAAAAAACAGCATCAGCGCTAGAACACTGAGGTAGTTGAAGTGCGCCACCCGGGACACGAACACGCAGCCCAGGGCCAGCAGGGCGGCCAGCAGGGACAGGGCCGCTCCCTGCAGCAGGTCGGGCGTTTTGCTTCCGGGAAGAGGGGAGGTCTCTTGCCGCCGGCCCATGGCCAGCAGCAGGCTGAACGGCAGCAGGGGCAGTCCGTAACCCAGCACCGTGTAGAGAACCGGATCGAGCGCCGCGCTGGAAAGTTTTGGTACGGCGCCCAGGAGCAGTTCAGTGCCGAGAAACAGTAACGCCAGGCCGTAACTCAGGCGTTCTCCGCTGACATAAGAAAGGTAGCCGCCGGTAAAGCCCGTCAACAGGATGATCCATACCAGCACCTGCCAGGGGTGGAATTGCAACAGCAGGAGCAGGGCCGCCAACGACAGCAGGGTGCCGTTGCTCCAATTCAGATCGTGGGTGCGCCAGACCTGCTGCCAACGCAGAAAGCAGACGATATGCAGAATCATCCACAGCAGGGGCCAGGGCATCCGCCAGGGAGGCCATATACAGAGGTGCAGAAAGCACAGCGCCAGCGCCAGCCAGGCAGGTTCACCATACCCGGCCGCGAGGCGTCTCAGCGCCGGTATGAGGCCTCTGGAGCACCGCCGCCACGGTGCGGCGAACTTCACGGGGAAATTTCAAGGAAGCGGGACATACCCGATGCGGACTCTGAGGATTCCTTCGGCTTGAGGAGACGGTGGGCGCGACCTTGCCCATTGTATACCAGCGATCCCCCTGAACTCCCCTTCGGCTCTTCCCCTGAACTCCCCTTCGGGGGTTGCACGAGCTGCCCGGCGCATTGTCGCAGCGTCGGAGATATGCTGATATATCGACGTTCATATCCTCTATAATTTGGCATTGACGGAAATTTCAGGACGGCTCGTGGGGAAGGCCCGCGCTCCCGGCGCCCGCCCTGGCGCCGCTTCCGGACGGAACCGTGGAGCGCTTCCAGGAGACGTTCCGGGCCCTGGCATTGAACATGCTTTAACCGGCTGATCCCCGCGAGTTGCGAAGATTTAGATGGAGCCGTGTCAGAATGAAACTCCAGGGCGAAAGCCCGCGTGATGAGAGAAGCACATGCATCCCTGGGGTGCCTGGATTGGTGTGGTGGCCTGTGCCGTCCGGCGCGCCGTCCAGCACCCAGGGGGGATTGGCTCTTGTCGGGGAAAGCGACGTGGGTAGCCGGCGCAAGCGGGCGGCCGCCTGCTGATAGAAAGAAAACGGTTTGCGATGAATGAGGTTTGAGATGATGTACAAGATTTTAGATGGGCGTTGCGGGAGACGTGCCGCCGTGTTCCCGATGTCGCGGGCGCAAGGCTTTACATTGATCGAAATCGCTATCGTGCTGGTGATTATCGGTCTGCTTTTAGGAGGCGTAATTAAGGGTCAGGAACTGATTACCAGCGCCCGGGTGCATAACCTGGCGGACCAGCATTCTTCGGTGCAGGCGGCTTACTTTGCCTTCATGGATCGTTATCGAAGTGTGCCTGGCGATATGAGCAATGAAAACGCGCGGCGGGCCATAGGCGGTGCCGTGACGCCGGGTTCTAACTACGGGGGAAACGGCAACGGACAGCTGGATGACGGTAATGTGAAGGAAGTCGCGGCTCTTTGGCACCAAATGGCCGCGGCCGGCTTCATTCAGGGCAGCTACCTGGGGGGCGCTACTAACAGCCGGGATTATATACAGGCCGACATGGCTCCCAAGAATCCTTTCGGCGGCAGCATGCTGCTTGCCCGCCTGGACGAATACCTGGACACGTCGGGCGCGGTGCCGGTGCGCCTGGGCTTTGTTTTTGGCAAACAAATCCCGGTCAAGGTGCTGCATGAACTCGATCTGAAGATTGATGACGGTCGGCCGGACAAGGGTTCCCTGCGTGCCTCCACCCAGACTGCGCGTGGCAGCAGCGGTTACGGCGGTCTTGAGCTCAGCGGTGCTGAGAACTGCGTGGAGCGCGCGGGGGGCGATTGGATCTGGAATGTCAGCGCCGAAGCCCAGGACTGTAACGCGGTCTTCCTTTACTGAGGTTTCCCCCGCCCGGCCGCCACACGCGGCCGCCGCCTGGCCGCCCGTCCGCCGCGGCGTCCCCCCGGAATTTAAGATTCCATTTAAGAGTCCGACTTAAGGGTTCAATTCACAATCCCTGCGCTGCGCGCGGGCTAGCCCTTTCCCCGGCGTCACCGCTCCCGCCGGCGCCCCGCGTCCGCGCCCTCTAGCTTTGCTGTAAAATGAGCACCCGTTCAGGAGCACCTGTTCAGGAAGGGTTGTACCGCGGCGGCCTGACCATTCCGGCCTGACCATTCTGCGGATAGCGATTGACGATCATGGGAGATACATGGCCAAAGAAGAAAACATTGAGGTAGAGGGCAAGATCATTGAGACTCTCCCGAATACGGTGTTCCGGGTTGAGCTTGACAACGGTCACGTCATCACAGCTTATATATCCGGCAAGATGCGTAAGAATTACATCCGGATTTTTACCGGCGATCGGGTGACGGTGGAGTTGACTCCCTACGACTTGACCCGGGGGCGCATTACTTACCGGCACGCCAGCTGACGGAGCGCCAGGCATCGGAGCGTTAGGCGCTGGCCCTTAGTTCTTCGAGACGGGGGTGCTTTCCAGGATGGTGCGCAGGCGCTGCAGGTCTTCCGGAGTATCCACGCCCCGCTCCGGAACTTCCAGGGCCCGCGCCATCTGTATCGTTTCCCCGTGGTATAGCAACCGCAACTGCTCCAGCCGCTCGCTGCGCTCCAGGAGGGCCTCCGGCAACTCCCGGTAACGCCGCAGTGTCGCAGCCCGGTAGGCGTACAGGCCGATGTGCCGCAGGCGCGGTGCGAGCGGCGCCGCCTCTCCCCCGGGTATCGTCGGCCCCGCCGGGATGGGGGCGCGGCTGAAGTACAGGGCGCGTTCGCGTGCGTCCAGCACCACCTTGACCACGGCGGGGTCGGCCGCCTGCCCGGGGTTTTCCAGGTGCGTATAGAGGGAGGCGGCCGCGGCCTCCGGTGTGGCTTCCAGGAGCGCGGCCGCCTGGCGCGGCAGGCAGGCCGGCAACAAGGGTTCATCGCCTTGCACATTGACGACCAGGCTTTCATCCTCCAGGCCCAGGAGCGTCGCCGCCTCGGCCAGGCGCTCGGTGCCGGAGCGATGCCTGGGGTCGGTCATGCAGACAGGTGCGCCAAAGGCCCGCGCCGCCCGGCGGATGTGTTCATCCGCAGCGGCGATGACAACGCGCGCCGCACCGCTCGCGAGTGCTGCTTCGTAACTGTGCTGCAATACGCTCCGCCCTGCCAGCATGCGTGTCAGCTTGCCGGGCAGGCGTTCGGAATCGTAGCGGGCGGGAATAAGGATCAGGAAGGAGGGAGATTCCGACACACGAGACCTAGGTGGTGTCTGTTCCAGGATCCGTCCCGGAATCGGTATAGAACAGCGCTGAAGGCTTTAACCCTGGGTCCACCTTTTTCTTCTCGACACCGCTCTCCCCCGCGGGAGCCTGGTCTGCGCCCAACGGCCGCGCCGTCTCCGGACAAAGCACTGGAATCCCGTCCACCACCGGGTATGCCACCCCGGCTTCGGGCGAAACCAGTTCGCGCCGCCCGGGGTCGTATTCCAAGGCTCCCCCGCACAACGGACAGGCGAGAATTTTCAGGAGTTCCGGGTCCACATCCGTCGAACTTTCTCCAGTAGGCGCAGCACCCGCGCTCCAAAGTCCACGCCCGGTTCGGCTTCTATGGGCAGAAACCATTGTCCGGGTCGCGCGAAGCGCGCGCATTTCACGGCGTCCTTCTCGGTCATGAGCACCGGAAGGTCATCCCGGAAGTATAGATCGGTGTCGCGGAAAGGGTGATGATCGGGGAAAGCATGGCGCTCCACGCACAGGCCGGCTTCTTCCAGGCTTCGGAAGAAGGATTCGGGGTGGGCGATGCCGGCCACTGCGTGCACCCGCCGCCCGGACCATGCCGCCAAATCCATGGGCTGTTCCATGGGCTGTTCCGGGGGCTGTTCCGGGGACGCCAGGGGGCATAAACGCCGTCCCCGGTAACGCATCAGGTATTCTCCCGGAGCGGCGCTTCCGCGGGCCACCACCAGGTCGACCAGCGCCAGGCGCGTCGGTGGCTCGCGCAGGGGGCCGGCGGGCAGGCAACGGCCGTTACCATGCCGCAGTTCACCGTCCAGTACGGCGATCTCCAGGTCTCGCGCCAGGCCCAGGTGCTGCAAGCCGTCATCACACAGCACCAGGTCGCAGGTTCCGTCCGCCAGCAGCAGGCGCCCGGCCGCGTGGCGGTCCGCACCGGCGACCACGGGCACGCCCGTGCGCCGCGCCAGCAGCACCGCTTCGTCGCCCCACAGGCGCGCATCGGAGTCGGCCGTGACCCGCGCCGGCCAGCACCGCGCGCCGCCCCCGTAGCCTCGGCACAGTACCCCCGGCCGGTAGCCATGGGCGAGCAAAAACCCGGCCAACCAGATGACCAGCGGCGTTTTACCGCCGCCGCCGACGCAAAGATTGCCCACCACCACGACCGGAGCCGCCAGGCGTCGCGTTGCCAGCAGACCGGAGCGATAAGCAGCGCGCCGGCAGGCCACCGCGCCCCGGAACAGCCATTCCAGGGGAGCCAGCCAGGTCGCGGCCGGATGCCCGTTGTACCACAGTGCCGCCACCCAGGCGTCGTATCGGCGCCGCCCGTGGAACGGCGCCAGGCTCAGGGGGATTCCTCCTCTAGCGAGCTGTAAGCGATGCCGATGTTCCCCAGATCCAAGCGTTGCGCGGCGTCCATCACCGTCACCACCGCCTGGTGCCGGGCGTCGGCATCCGCGTTGATGATTAAGTGCGGGGGCTGCTCCAGGTCCATGTCGGCCCGGGCCTGGTAGATGGCTTCTTCCACGGTTTGCAGGCGGGCGTCCGGCAGTTTCCGTCCTTGAATGTGAATCACGTTATCCGCGCTGACCGCTACCTGGATGGTGTCCAGGTCGAATTGCGGTGGTTCCTCCAGGCTGGCCTCCGGCAGCCGGATGAGCAGCTCCGAGTTTTCGTTAAACGTGGTGGAAACCATGAAGAAGATCAGCAGCAGGAAGACCACGTCAATGAGCGGCGTGATATTCAGCGTCAGGTCTTCCCGGTGGCGTGTCTGCAGCTTCATGAGTCCGCTGGGCCGCTCTCCTGCCTGGTATCCCCCCGGCCATGCATGATCTCCACCAGCTTCAGCGCTTCTTCTTCCATGGCCACCACCAGGCCGTCCACCTTGCCGCGAAAGAAGCGGTGTGCAACAAGGCTGGGAATGGCGATGGACAAGCCGAAGGCCGTGGTAAACAGCGCCTGCATAATGCCGTTGGCGAGCACCCCGGGATCGCCGACCCCCTGGGTCGCGATCACCGCGAACACCTGGATCATGCCCTGCACTGTCCCGAGCAGGCCTATCAGCGGGGCCACCGCGGCGACGGTGCCCAGCGTATTCAGAAAACGTTCCAGGTCGTGGGTGACCTGCCGACCCACCTCCTCGATACTTTCCTTCATCAGTTCCCTCTGGCGGTGGCGATTCAGCAGCCCGGCCTCCAGCAGGCGTCCAAGCGGCGAGCCGTCGTGCAACTCCCGGAGCCGCTTCTGGGTCAGTTCGCCGCTCTGTTCCCAGCGCCATACCCGGCGGACCAGGCCGAGCGGTGCAATGCGCGGGCGGCGCAAGGTCCATAAACGCTCAAGGGTAATCGCGAGGGCCAGCAGGGAGCAGAACAGCAACGGCCACATCAGCCATCCGCCGATTTCAAACAACTCCAGCATCTCATTGCTTCCGGAGGTCTGGGGGCGAGAGGCCGCGCGGGGGCCGCGCACATGCGGTTAAGGTCAACATGGGAAGTACTCCCGAGGAATAAAAATACAGATGGGGGTAATGCGATGGATCGTTGTGTGCGGTGGACACTTCGGCCACCCCACGCGGACCCGCATCCCCGGCCCCGGGCCGCCGGACGTCCTGCCACCCGGGCGGTGCACACGGCACACACGGCGCATTATAAGCCCTTCAGATCATGGAAAGGCCGTTGTGCCCGGTTCGGCCTTTACCGAGGCCAGTGTGCGTCGGAGTTCCATGTTTGCGCCGGGAAGCTACACAGGCGCCCGGAGGCAGAGGTGCTCAGGGGGGGCGGTGCCAAATGCGCCGCGCCCGGGTGCGTTCGGCACTGAGTTGTATCGTTCCCGGGCCGATTTTCACCTGGATCATGCCGCTCTGGGCGGTGTTCAGGACGATACTTCCCCAGCGTGTGTAGCGTTTTATGATGTCCTCGTTGGGAAGATGAAAGCGATTGCGGTAGCCGGTCGCGGCCAGCGCCCAGACAGGGGCCACGGAGGCGATGAAGCGCGCCGTGGAAGAAGTGCGGCTGCCGTGGTGCGGCAGCACCAGCACCTCCGCGTCCAGGTGGCCCGCGTGCCGGGCGGTGAGCATGTGTTCACCGTGGGCCTCCAGGTCACCGGTCAGGAGAATGGCGCGGCCGGCGGCGCTGATCTTCAGGACACAGGAGGCGTCGTTGCCCTGCCTGCCCTCATCCATCGGGTAGAGGAACTCGAAACGCACTTGGTCCCAGGTCCAGGCCTGTCCGCTGTGGCAGGGCATGGTGGCGGTTCCGGGGATGGCTTCGCCGCTGTATATGGAAGTCGCCGGAAAGTTTTTCAGAAGGGCGTGCAGACCTCCCACGTGGTCGTTGTCGGCGTGGCTCAGTACCAGGGTGTCCAGGCGTTTGCGACCGCGGTTTAACAGGTAGGGGACCAGCACCGCGTCGCCGGTATTGAAGCCGCCGGGAAAGCCGGGTCCCGTATCGTAAACGAGGGTCTTGGTATGGGTTTCCGCCACCACCGCCAGACCCTGTCCGACGTCCAGCAAGGCCAGTGACACGTGGCCGGGGGCCGGAATATCACGCACCGTCGCCAGGCAGAGGGGGGTCAGCCAGAGAGGACCCAACAGGCGTAGGCGCCAGGGCAGGGGGGCCAGGCAGAGGAATACACCGAGGGTGCCCGCGAGCAGGGCCGGCAGGCTGGGCCGCGGCAGTCGCCAGAGGGCGGCGTCCGGGCGCGCCGCCCACTCCAGCAGTCCCCACAGCCACTCCAGGTGGTGGGCGGCGGCATCCAGCAGGCCGCCGCCCAGACCCGGTAGCACACCCAGCAGGAGGGTGCCAAGCAGCGCCGTGGGCAGGATCAACAGGCTCATCCAGGGAATCGCCAGCAGGTTCACCAGGCTGCCCAGCGCCGGCCATTCCTGGAACCAGAACAACAGCGGCGGCGCCAGGGCCATGGTAAACAACAGCTGCAATCTGCCCCAGCGCCACCAGGCGCCACCGGCGATCCGTTTCGAGTAAGACAGCAGGATCACGGAGACCGCTCCGAAGGACAGCCAAAAACCGGCCGACGCGGCGGCCCAGGGATTCCAGAGCAGTACGCAGAGGGCGGCCAGCGCCAGTCCGTCCCCGGGAGCTGGTTGGGAACGCCCCAGGCCGGAGCCCAACAGCACCGTGAGCATCACCAGGGCACGCTGCGTGGGTACCGAAAACCCGGCCAGCAGGGCATAGCCCAGGGCCGCCGGCAGGGCTGCCAGGGTGGCGCAGCGCTGGGCCGGCAGCCACAGGCAGCAGGGCCACGCCAGGCAGAGCAGCGAGCACAGCCAGCGCGCCGTCCACCAGGCCAGTCCGGCCGCCAGGCCGATGTGCAGACCGGACACCGCGAGCAGGTGGCTGGTGCCGGTGCGGCGCAGCACCCGCCACTCCTCCGTGCCGATCAGGCTGCGGTCGCCCAGGGTCAGGGCCAGGATGAGGCCGACCGTGCGATCTTCTCCCATGCGGGCGCGCAGCCGGTCCCGCAGGACGGAACGCAGCACCAGGGGTTGCATGCCCGCGGCGGCGGCCAGGCGCCGGCCCGCCTGTTGCGGACACACATAGCCCAACCCCCGGATGTTTTGCAGAAACAGGTAACGTTCCCGTTCCAGCCCGGCGGAGTTGACGAAACCGTGCGGGCGCTTGAGGCGCACGCATAAGCGCCAGCGCTCCCCGGCGCGTGGCGCTTCAGGGAAGTTATACCAGCTGAGCA
>JABAAT010000001.1 GCA_014238615.1 Gammaproteobacteria bacterium
GGACAGGTCAAGCAGGTTCAGACCCAGGTTGCGCACCGCCTTCGTGAGCGGGCGGCGATTGTAAAACAGCTTCACCACCGGCAGGCCGCCGTGGGCGCACAGGCAGGCCAGGGCGGCACCGGTGGTTCCCGCACCGGTGATGATGAGCGGCACGACGGCGGCGGCGGTCGTCATGTGCCGCATTCCCTGGCCCATGCCCATGCCCTGTCCAGGGGGAAGGCGTGCAGGCCGGTGGCGCGGCGCAGCAGGAAACGCTGCAGACCGGGGGACAGGTCAAGCAGGTTCAGACCCAGGTTGCGCACCGCCTTCGTGAGCGGGCGGCGATTGTAAAACAGCTTCACCAGGCCGCGGCTGAAGAGTGCCACGTGGCGCTGTTCGGCCTGGCGTTGCCGCGTGTAGCGGACCCCCAGGTAGTCCGCCCCCGGATCCTCTCCCCGGGCGGCGGCCTCGGTCAGGAGGCCGGCCAACGTCCACAGGTCGCGCAGCACCAGGTTGAATCCCTGGGCGGCATGCGGGTGCATGGCCAGGGCGGCATTGCCGAGGAGCAGCAGGCGGGAAAGCTCCCAGCGCCCGCTGCGGCCGCCCGTCAGCGGGTAGGCGTAGCGTTCTCCGCACTCCCGCATGCGGCCCAGGCGTCCCCCCAGGCGCCGCCGCAGGAACGCTTCAAAGGCACCCTGGGACATGCCCAGGAAACGCGGGGCCCGCTCTCGTGGCACACCCAGGATGACCGCGCAACGCCCGGCCGTCAGGGGCACGATCGCCAGCGGCCCGTTGGGTGTGAAATATTCGTAGGCGCAGTCTTCATGGGGTTGTTCCAGCTTCAGCGTGGAGACAACGGCGGTCTGGCCGTAGTCTTCTTCCTGCCAGGTGATGCCGGCCAGGCTTCGCACCCTGGACGCGGCCCCGTCGGCCCCGACCAGCAGCTTCGTCCGCCAGAGCGTTTCCCGACCGGACTCACCTTCCTGCAGCACCGCTTCCATGTGTTCGGCGCCCGGGCGCAGCGCGCTCAGGCGCGCGGGTCTGAGCCAGCTGACGTTTTGCGCTCGGTCCAGCCGCCGCTCCAGGGCCGCGCCCAGCAACTTCGCGTCCAGCACGTAGCCCAGCGCCGGCAGACCCAGCAACTCCGCGTCCAGGAGCGCGCCGCCGCATCCACCCAGCTCCGAGATCCTTACCCGGCGCAGGGGCGCGGCCCCGGAGCGCAGTTCTTCCCACAAGGCCAACTCCTCGAGAATCCGCACCGACGTGCAGGCCAGGGCCAGCGCGCAATGCCTCTGCCCCGGGCCGGAGTCCGGGCCGGAACGCTGCCCCGGTGGCTGCCGCTCCACCAGCGTCACCCGCAGCGGCCCATCCGCCAAGGCGCAGGCCAGGCTCATACCGGCCGGCCCGCCCCCTACGATCAAAACATCGCTTGCGCGTTCCTCAGGCGGCATCAGCCATGCATTCCTGGATCGCCTCGACGCTTCTGGGCGCACCGGAGGTCAGCACCTCCGGCCCTTTTTGGGTCACCACGACATCGTCCTCGATGCGCACACCGATATTCCACCAACGCCGATCCAGGCCCCGTGCGCCATCCTTTCCGTCCGGGCGCAGGTAAAGCCCGGGCTCCACCGTCAGCACCATGCCCGGCTCCAGGGCACGCCATGCTCCATCCACCTTGTAGTCACCCACGTCGTGTACGTCCATGCCTAACCAATGACTGGTGCTGTGCATGAAATAAGGCTTGTAGCTCTCCTGCTTGATCAGTTTCTCCGGCGCGCCGCGCAGGATGCCGAGCTCCACCAGGCCCTCGGTCAGCGCCCGCACGGCGGCGTTGTGTGGCGCACGCCAGGCGGCCCCCACGCGCACCGCGTCGATGGCCTCCATCTGGGCGCGCAGCACGACTTCGTAAACCGCCCGCTGGGCCTTGGAGAAACGGCCGTTGATGGGATAGGTGCGGGTGACGTCGCTGGCGTAGCCCCGATACTCGGCGCCGGCATCCACCAGCACCAGGTCGCCTTCGCGTAGCGGCGCGGCATTCTCCATGTAGTGCAGCACGCAGGAGTTGGCGCCGCCGCCGACGATGCTCGGGTAGGCCGGCGCGCGCGCCCCCCGCCGCATGAACTCATGCAGCAGCTCGGCTTCCAACTGGTATTCCATGAGGCCCGGACGACAAGCCCGCATGGCCCGGCGGTGCGCCTCCACGGTGATGCGCGACGCCTGGCGCAGGATACGCACCTCCTCACGGTTCTTGTGCAGGCGCATTTCATGCAGGGGGCCATCCAACGAGATGAATCCTTCCGGAGCCCGCAGCCCGGAGCGCGCCGCGCCGCGCACACGCTCCACCCAGGACACCACGCGCCGGTCAAATCCGGCCTGCCGGCCCATGGTGTAGAACAGGCTTCGGCGGCCCTCAAGCAGGCCTGGCATGATCTCGTCCAGGTCCGCCGTGGGGAAGGCGTCGTCCGCGCCGTGTTCCCGCCGGGCGCCCTCCAGTCCCGCGCGCGCGCCGTCCCATAACTCCCGCTTCGGATCGCGTTCCCGGCAAAACAACAGGAACTCGCCCCGCTCGCGCCCCGGCACCAGCACCAGCACCGCGTCCGGCTCCTGGAAGCCGCTCAGGTAAAAGAAATCGCTGTCCGGCCGATACGGATAATAGACATCCCGGTTGCGCAGGCGGGCGGGCGCCGCCGCCAGTACGGCAATACTGTCATCGCCCATCAGGTTCATGAGCCGGTTGCGCCGCCGGGCGTACTCGGTGGATTTCGAGGCTGCTTTTTTCACGGTTCTGATTTCCTGAAGATAACGCCCCGCCACACTGCCGGCCCCCCGTGCGAGCGCTGAAACTCTCAAGCCGAACGCCTGCTCCCGTACCTGATCCCGTATAATATACTGGCTATTCATGCAAGGCTGACCTGCAACGCTCTGCACCGGATGTTCGGGGTGCCCCCCGGCATCCGACTGACTTCCCACCAGCGCCGCACCCAGACTCCATCCCGCTCTGTGGGGGAACGCCGGGAAACAGCGGCATGCAGGCCCGACTTGAGAGCCTTAGAAGATCAACGAGAAAGACCTGATCGAGGAGAGTAAATCGATGAGCCCAGTAAAAAAGACCATGCAACCGGCCCTGGCCCTGGCCTTGGTGCTGCTCGCTTGCACCGTCCCGAAGGAAAGCCTTGCCGGGGGAGACAGCCCGCGACAGCTGCATGTGTCCCGGGAGATCACGGTGGCCGCGCCGAGTGCTGACGTGTGGCGCGTGATATCCGACTTCTGCGCCATACAGGAGTGGCATCCGGCCGTGGCCAATTGCGAGGCAAACGGCGGCGAGCACCCCGGCACCCTGCGCATACTGACCCTGGGCAACGGCGCCCAGCTACGGGAGCTGCTGACGATCTACGACGCCGACCGCATGACCTACAGTTACGCCATCGCGGAAGCCCAACCGACCACCTTGCCGGTCCTTGATTACCACTCCAGCATCCGTGTGCTGAGCGAGGGTTCCTCCTCGTTAATCCGCTGGGAGGGAAACTTCTACTCCCAGGGCGATGACCAAGCCGCGGCGGGGGCCTTAGGCGGGGTTTACGAAGGCGGACTTGCGGAAATCAAGCGGCTGGTGCTCGGCCGATAAGAACCCACCAGGCGGCGGGCGGCGGCTACCCCTGGCCCTGTTGGGCATCCCGGCGTGCGAGGGGGGTCGCCGCTGGTCCGGGCGCTGGTCCGTAAAGGGTAACGGCCACCCGTTCTCCCACCCGTTCTAAAACAGCCCGGCGCGGTCATTCTTTCATTCCGGGGCTGGCTTTCATTCCGGGGCTGGCATTCCGGTGCGCTGGCTTGCGCCTGCGCTGTCCTGAAGGGTGGCGGCCGCGCGCTTCCGTACTGTCTCAGGAATCGCTCTCCGGGGCAGGCTCCGGCGTCCCTTGTCCGGGTGTCTGTGGAACCGCTTGTGCCGTGGTGCCTTGCAGATGCTCACGCAAGGAGAGAAACCCCTGCAAGCCGAGCACTTCCTTGATCTCCTCGAAGTCCAGCATGCGTTCCGCCAACGCCTGGGTATGGCCGTCCCGCAGCAGGGCGGCGGCCATTTCCCGCATGGCCAGACTGTACAACAACACCGAGTCAATGGGCGCCACCATCATCGCGAAACCAAGCTCCTCCAGCTCGGCGGCGCTGAGTATGGGGGTCTTGCCGAAAGCCAGCATGTTGACCAGCTTGGGGTGCGGCACCCGCGCACACCACGTGCGCAGTTCCTCCACCGACAGGGGCGCCTCGATGAAGGCCACGTCGGCGCCGGCGGAGCAATAACGATTCACCCGGTCGATGGCCTCATCCAGGTCATGGGTTTCACGCGCATCGGTGCGCGCCACGAACAAGAAGTCCGGGTCGCGGCGCGCCGCCCGGGCCGCCGCCCACTTCAATTCCATCTCCCCGGCGGGGATGACCCGCTTACCGCCGAAGTGTCCGCAACGTTTCGGGAATTCCTGGTCCTCCAGGATGATGCCCGCCGCGCCCGCTTCCTCGAAGGCGCGCACGCAATGCATCACGTTATGCAGATCACCGTGGCCGGTGTCAGCGTCCGCCAGCACCGGGACCGAGACACGCGCGGTCAGGTGTCGCACGCTGCGGGTGATTTCCTCCAGGCCGAGAAAATTGATGTCAGGCAGGCCGAGACGCGCCGCGCTGGTGCCGAAACCGCCGCAGAAAAGCGCTCGGCATCCGGCCTGTTGGCAGATCAGGGCACCCAGCGCGTCATGCACCCCGGGCATGCAGACAATCCGCCCGGCGGCGAGCAACCGACGCAATTCATGAGCCGTGTTTGAGGACATGATCGAACTCCGGCAACGGGGACCTGAAAGATCGATCCCGATGTTCCCGAAAGCCGCGGCGGAATCACTGGTGAAGTGCCGATGCGGGTTGTGGCATAGTGGAAACCACGGCTCGGGACCTGGGTTGACAGGCCGGGCGGCGCAAACCCCATGGCGGCGGCGACGCCGTGATCCTGCACCATTAGGTAGTGTAACGAAAAAGTGGACCCGGCGATCTCCAGGAAGATGGCTAACTACATGCTCTCCTTGCTGAGTACCGCCCTGCTGTGCTGCCTGGCGGCGGCCGACGCGCCGCGTCCCGTTGTCCGCGAGAAGCTTCCCGAAGACTCCTGGGGAAAAGCCCTGGAAGACCTGCGCAGCTCCATCCATGGCGCCGCGCCGGACGCGCCGCCGGGCGCCTCCACAGGCGACGGGCACACCACCACGCTCCGGGAGCCCGCTCCCGGCTCCATCCGCCTGGAAACCCTGTCCGCCACGCGGACCGCGACGCCGACCGGGCCGGAAGCGCAACCGCGGCGTCTCGTCTCCGCGGCCTTCTTCAAGCCGGGGCAGTTGGAAGAGCACGCGCTGCTCGGCGACACCGCCGCGCAGACAGTGCTTGGCTCCATGTACTACCTGGGAAGAGAGACCTCCGGGGAGCGGAACATCGCCTTGTACTGGTATCGCAGGGCTGCCGAAAGCGGCCATCCCGTGGCCCGTTTCCTCCTGGCCGGCATGCTGTTCCTGGGGGAGGGCGCCGAGCGCGACCGGGAACAGGCCCGTGCCTGGTACCGGGCCGCCGCCAACCAGGGCCACCAGGAGGCGCGCAACCTGCTGCGCAACTTCAACGACCTGGAGGAAGCCCCATTGCGCGAACGGCTGCTGGTGCTGAACAGCAGGCTGCTGGAAGACCCTGGACTCGCGCGGTACGCGGATACCCTGCACCGGGCAACGGGGCGACGGGAAGAGCAGGACGCAACGCCCCTGGAGCAGGTCGAGGACGACGCACCGGAAGACATCTTCGAGCTCCTGCTGCAGGAGGCCCGCATGGAATATGAGACGGGCCTCGGCTACGAGCTCGGCATTGAACAGCCCGAGGATCTCAGGCTGGCGGCCCAGTGGTTTCAGCGCGCGGCGCGCAAAAACTACGCACCGGCCCAGTTCAAGCTGGGCATGGCCCACCTGTACGGCGCCGGGGTGTCACAGGACCTGGAGCAATCCCTGATGTGGCTGGAACGCGCGGCCATGCAGGATTTCAGCGCGGCGCAACGCAACCTGGCCCTGGAACTCCTGCTGGACGAGCAACCGCGTTCCCGGATCCAGGCCTATGCGTGGTTTTCCATCGCCGGGCGGCGGCGCAACACCTCGGTGGACAGGCGCAACCTGGATGACCTGGCCACGCGCATGTCCGGGGAAGAGCTGCAACAGGCGCAGAAAGTCATTCACCGTATCCTGAAGGCGCTGCCTGCCGACAACGTGGGACGGCTCTGAGCGCCGCGCCTGGATAAGCCACCCCCCGGGCATCCCATGAATCGTACCCGCCTGCTCGTCATCGGCCTGCTGCTTGCGGGTGTCGGGCTGTTCCTGGCCCTGGATCTGCATCGCTACCTGACCCTGGAGCAACTCCGGCAAAGCCACACCCGGCTCCTCGAACTGCGCGCAGCGCAACCGCTGTTGCTGATCGGCGGTTTCTTCCTGGGCTACGTGGCCCTGACCGCGCTGTCGCTACCCGGGGCCGCGATCATGACCCTGGCCGCCGGCGCCGTCTTCAGCCTGGCCGTGGGCACCGTGCTGGTATCCTTCGCCTCCACCATCGGCGGTACCCTGGCCTTCCTGGTCAGCCGCACCCTGCTGCGCGACCTCGTGCGGCGCCGTTACGCCGAGCGCATGCGCAAGGTGGAGGAGGGCTTCTCCCGGGAAGGCGGCTTCTACCTGCTGGCGCTGCGACTGGTCCCGGTGGTGCCGTTCTTCCTGGTCAACCTGCTCATGGGCCTGACGCCGATCAGCACGCTGCGCTTCTTCCTGATCAGCCAGGTCGGCATGCTGCCCGGCACCCTGGTCTATGTAAACGCCGGCACGCAGCTCGCTAAAGTGCAGTCACCGGGCGATATCTTTTCCCCGCTGCTGATCCTCTCCTTCACCCTGCTCGGGCTGTTCCCCCTGCTGGCCCGCCGCCTGCTCACACTGCTGCGCCGCAGGCAGCAGCGCCGCACGCCGCCGCCGGCGTCCGCCGACCGTCCGCCTGGAGCCACACGTGGCCCGTCACGACTATAACCTCGTGGTACTGGGCGGCGGCGCGGCCGGCCTGGTCAGCTCCTACACCGCCGCCTTCCTGCAGGCGCGGGTGGCGCTGGTGGAACGCGCACACATGGGCGGCGACTGCCTGAACACCGGCTGCGTACCTTCCAAGGCCCTGATCCGAACGGCGCGTTTCCTGTCCGACTGCCGCCGCGCCGAGCAACTGGGCTGCAAGCCCCTGCGCCCCGAGTTTGACTTCGCCGAGGTGATGGCGCGGGTGCGGCGCGTCATCGCGCGCGTTGCGCCGCACGACTCGGTGGAGCGCTACAGCGCCTTGGGGGTGGAATGCATCCAGGGGGAGGCGCGCCTGCGCTCCCCACGCGAGGTGGAGGTCAACGGCCACGTGCTCCGCACCCGCTCCATCATCCTGGCCACCGGCGCGGCACCGGCCATGCCGCCCCTGCCCGGCCTCGAGGAAGTCCCCTTCCTGACTTCGGAGACGGTCTGGGAACTACGCGAGCTGCCGCGCCGTCTGGTGGTGCTGGGCGGCGGCCCCATCGGCTGCGAACTGGGCCAATGTTTCACCCGCCTGGGGTCTGAAGTCACTATCGTGGAACTACAACCGCGCCTGCTCGCCGGGGAGGACGAAGACTGCGCCCGCCTGGTAGAGGAGCGCCTCCGGAGCGAAGGCGCCGCCTTGCGCACGGGCGTCGCCGCGCTCAGCTGCAAGGTGTCCCCGGACGGCGGAGGCGTCCTCCTCGCCCGTCCCCAGACATCCCAGGCAGCGGCGGACGACCCCGCCCCAAACCTGGAGCTACCCTTCGACCGCCTGCTGATCGCCACCGGTCGGCGCGCGCGCGTGCACGGTTTCGGCCTGGAGGAACTGGGGGTGGAACTGACTCCCCAGGGCGCCATCAAGGTGGACCGGCGCCTACGCACCTCCCGCAGGCACATCTACGCCTGCGGCGACGTCTGCGGTCCCTACCAGTACACCCACGCCGCCGCCCACCAGGCTACCTGCGCCACGCTCAACGCCTTGTTCGGCCTACCGCTCAGGGTGAGCTACGAACACCTGCCGCACGCCACTTACACCGAGCCCGAAGTAGCCCGGGTCGGGCTGAATGAGCAGGAAGCCAGGCGCGACAACATCCCCCACGAGATTGCCCGCTACGACCTGGCCGAGCTGGACCGCGCCATCGCCGACGAGGCGGCGGAAGGGTTGGTCAAGCTGCTGTTCACACCGGGCGGCAAACGCCTCCTGGGCGCCACGGTGGTCGGTCCGCAGGCCGCCGAATTGCTCATGGAATTTGTACTCGCCCGGCAGCACGGCATCAGTCCGCGCCGCCTGCTTGGCACCATACACCCCTACCCCAGCCTGGCCGAAGCCTGTAAGCACGCCGTCGCCCAAAGCAGCGCGGCGCAACTGCCCAGGGCCCTGCTTCCCTGGCTGCGCCGCCTCCAGAAATTCCTGCGCTAGGAGCAACGGGCATGCCCGATTTCGATTTCCTGGTCATCGGCGGCGGCTCCGGAGGCGTGCGCGCCGCGCGCCGCGCCGCCGCCCACGGCGCCAAGAGCGCACTCGTGGAGCGGCGTGACCTGGGCGGCACCTGCGTCAACGTCGGATGCATCCCCAAGAAACTCATGGTCTATGCCGCCGAAACCCGGGAAGCCCTGGAACTCGCTCCCGGCTACGGCTGGCGGATGCGCGCCGACTTCAACTGGACCGAATCCGTCGCCCACAGGGACGGAGAGATCAGCAGGCTGCGTGCTGTCTATCGCCGGCTCCTGGGGGAATCCGGCGTCACCCTGCTCGAGGGAGAGGCCGTCCTGAGCGGCCCCCAACAGGTGCGGGTGCAAGGCCGGGAATACCAGGCGAAGCACATCCTGGTTGCCACCGGCAGCACACCGGTGCGTCCCGAGCTGCCGGGCGGAGAACACGCCATCGTCTCGGACCAGGCCTTTCACCTCCCCGAGTTACCGCGGCGCGTGTGCGTCGTCGGCGGCGGCTACATCGGCCTGGAGTTCGCCTGCATCTTCTCCGGTCTGGGCGCCGAAGTCACCCTGCTGAACCGAAGCAAAACGCTGCTGCGCGGGTTTGACCGGGAAGCCGTGGAATTCCTGACTCATACGCTGCCGTTCAGCCGGCGCCTGAACGTCAGGATCACCAACATCCGTCCCATGAACAACGCCCTGACGGCCCACACCGACCGGGGAGAGGACCTGTACGCCGATACGATACTCTTCGCCATCGGCCGCCGCCCGGCGGTGGACGGCCTGGGACTTGAGCAGGCAGGCGTGCAAACCAGCCCCCAGGGCGCCATTCTCGTGAACGAACGCTACCGCAGTTCCGTGCCTTCCATCTACGCCATCGGCGATGTCACGCAGCGCGTCATGCTGACTCCGACCGCCATCGCGGAAGCGGAGGCGCTCACCCGGGGACTCTTCCAGAACGACTGGCGGCAACCGGACTACAACCTTGTGCCCTCCGCGGTCTTCAGCCATCCCTGCCTGGCCGCAGTCGGCTTGACCGAAGAACATGCCAGACAAAAGCACGGCGACATTCGGGTGCTGCGCGCCCACACCAAGCCGCTGCGCTACGCCTTCAGGGAGAAGGCACCCGACAGCCTCATCAAGGTCATCGCGGGCGCCGACGACCGCATCCTGGGCGTACACCTGGTCGCCCCGGAGGCGGCGGAGCTGATCCAGGGCTTCACCCTCGCCATGCGCGCCGGGGCCACCACCGCCATGCTGAAGGATACCATCGGCATCCACCCCACCCTGGCCGAGGAATTCTTCAGCCTCGACTGAGCGCACTCCACCTCGACTAGGGCGCATCCGGCCGATCCCCCTCCGGCCGGTTGTCCTCAGCGCACCTGCCGACCGCGCCGACCACACCGCGACCGAGTGGGCAGACTGATGAAGCCGTCACCCCAAGCGCCGCCGGGATGACGCCCGCGGCTGCACCGGCGGCCACCGGCAACGCCTTCTGTCAGCCGCTCAAGCCTGTCTGTACATACGGGTCGCGAGCGTGGGTCCCAGACGCCGTGATACACGCCGCAGAGGGCGGACGCAGTGGATGTTGGCATACATCTGCGCGGCTTAAAAATTCAGAGAAGCTGTGGCGGTGGTACGCGGCAAAGGGAGTTAAACTACTCTGATGGAAAAGGATAAGAAGAGGCTGGAACTGTGGCCTCCGCCGCCGTGGACGCCGCCGATGGGGTGGCAGGAAAAGGAGCCGTGGCCGCCGTCAGTAGAGTTGTGGAATAAGTGGTGGATATATCTTCATCCTTGCTTGGAACCGGATGCGTTGTGGGAGAAGTTGGGGTATCCGGTCCAGCCGCAACCGCTGGTGGAACCGCCTCCGCGGCCGGAGGGATACTCAAAGAAGGATCCGTGGCCTCCGCGGCCGGAGTGGTGGCCGGAGAAGGAGCCGTGGCCGGGACATCCACCGAAGCTCATAGTGTGTGGGTTTATGGGGGGACCATGGCCGCCGTGGCCGCCGAAGGATAGGTGGCCGGAAGCGTGGCCGTGGCCGCCATATTGGCCGCAGTCGAAGAGTTGAACGGGGTCCAGCTGGACGAAGCCTGCCTGTGACCAACGCTCCCTAAGTTCCTGCGCTAGGAGCAACGGGCATGCCCGATTTCGATTTCCTGGTCATCGGCGGCGGCTCCGGAGGCGTGCGCGCCGCCCACGGCTCCAAAGCTGAAGGGCACCATCGGCATCCACCCCTCCCTGGCCGAGGAATTCTTCAGCCTCGACTGAGCGCACTCAACCTCGACTAGGGCGCATCCGGCCGATTCCCCCCGACCGGTTGTCCTCAGCGCACCTGCCGACCGCACCGACCGCACCGCGACCGAGTGGGCCGACTGATGAAGCCAGTCACCCGAGCGCCGCCCCGAGATGATGCACGCGACCACACCCAAGGCTACCGGCAACGCCTTCTGTCAGCCGCTCAAGCCTGTCGTACACGCGGGCCTCCGGTGCAGCGGGCGCGGTCCGCGGGTCAGCCTTCGTTACCACTGAGGCTCCTCGCATGGCCGATCAGCTCCCCGGACAGATGCCGCAGCGCCAGGGACGGCCCGCATGGCGCACATCCCAATGGTCAGGGGGGAAGCAGTCAGATTATTTGACAATCCAGGCTGAATCCGGAAGGATGTCGGCTTCTTCACCTGTTGGAAAAAGCTTTTGTCACACAATCGTAAAAACGAGCGGGGTCGCAATGTCGGGAACCAGGTGGATCGGGTCTGCGCCCTGTTGCTGCACTCCATGGAAACCGGCGAAATCCAGCCCGGGCAGCGA